>NZ_JBIWNX010000001.1:0-487683 GCF_044767415.1 Nocardioides sp. NPDC101246 | reverse complement strand
GCGCGCGCGCGGGCGGGGTCCAGACCCCCCCCCCCCCCCCCCCCCCCCCCCCCCCCCGGGGGCGCCCCGGGGTGGCGGCGGGGGCGGCCCCCCCCCCCCCCCCCCCCCCCCCCCCCCCCCCCCCCCCCCCCCCCCCACAACTGCAGTCTCGGCGGTCAGACGCTCCGGCGACCCAGGTGGATGACGGCGACGGTGATGCGGCGCTCCTCGACCACGTACACGATGCGGTAGCGGCCGACGCGGAGGCGGTAGCGGTCCTTGCCCCAGGCGTAGGCGCCGACGTCGCGCGGGGTCTCGGCGAGGGAGTCGACGGTGTCGAAGACCTGGATCAGGCCGATCGGGTCGTCGTCGACGTACGTCTCGGCCGACTGCAACGCCTCGTCGGCCCAGACGACTTGATAGGTCACTCGCCGAGCGGGCGGTCGAGACCGAGGGCGCGGCGGGCCTCGGCATGCGGGGTGTAGCTGACCTCGCCGAGCTCGCGGCGCAGGGAGTAGCGCGCGATGGCGAGATCGTCCTCGAGGTCCTCGACGCGCCGGTCGTGGTCGTTGAGGTAGGCGCGGATGGCCTCGCGGGCGATCTCCTGCTTCGACCGGTTCTCCGTCCGGGCGCGATCGGACAGCAGCCGGTCGTCGGCCTCGCTGAGTCGCAGAGTCATAGCCATGGACCCACTGTAACCCTGTGTGGTATCACGCGGTATCGTACGTGTGTCCGAACCGTCGAGCTTTACCCTGGGGGACGTCCATATGTCGCTGACCGCGCTCTACCTGCTTGTCGCACTAGGAGCAGGGCTGGTCGCGATGTTCCTGAAACTCCCGCCCATGGTCGGCTTCCTCGCCGCCGGGTTCGGGCTGCACGCCGCCGGGGTCGGCGAGCTGGACGGGCTGCACACGCTGTCCGAGCTCGGCGTCACGCTGCTCCTGTTCGGCATCGGTCTCAAGCTCGATGTGAGATCGCTGCTCCGGCCCGACGTGTGGCTGAGCACCTTCGCCCACCTGGGGTTCAGCGTCCTCATCGGGATCGGCATGCTGGCCGGGATCGCACCGCTCGGCTTCGCGCTCCTCGCCGACGCCGACCTGGGCGAGATGGCGCTGATCGCCTTCGTCCTCTCCTTCTCGAGCACCGTCTTCGCGATCAAGGTCCTCGACGAGCGCCACGACAACAACACCCTCTACGGCCGGATCGCGATCGGTGTGCTGGTCATGCAGGACATCGTCGCGGTGGCGTTCCTGACCATCTCCAAGGGCCACTGGCCCTCGCCGTGGGTCTTCGCGCTGGTGCTGCTCCTCCCGGGCGCCTGGCTCGCCCACCGGGTCTGGGACCGGATCACCTCCGCCGAGCTGACCGCGCTCTTCGGGCTGACGATCGCGCTCGTGCCGGGATACTGGGTCTTCGAGGCCGTGGGGCTCAAGGGTGACCTCGGAGCCCTGGTGGTCGGCGTACTCCTCGGGTCGCACGTCAAGGCGCCGGCGCTGGCCAAGCTGCTGTTCAGCACCAAGGAGCTCCTGCTCATCGCGTTCTTCCTGAGCATCGGACTGACCGGGGTGCCCTCGCTGGAGGACTTCGCCCTCGCCGCCGTGCTGCAGGTCCTGCTGCCGCTCCAGGCCGCGGCGTACGTCGTGATCTTCGCGTTCATGGGGCTGCGCTACCGCACCGCGACGCTGGCCTCGTTCACCCTGGCCAACTACTCCGAGTTCGGGCTCATCGTCATCGTCATCGCGTCGGCCTCCGGACTCGCGTCGGCCCAGTGGCAGACCGTGCTCGCCGTCGCGACCGCGCTCTCGTTCCTGGTCGACGCCGTGTTCAACGCGTACGCCCCGGCGATCATCAATCTGCTCAACCGCCGGCTGCCGGAGCGGAGGTCCGAGCGGCTCCAGGAGGCGGACCGGCCGATCAACCTCGGTGACGCCAAGGCGCTGGTGGTCGGGATGGGCCGGGTGGGCCGTACGACCTACGAGGAGCTGCGCGACACCCAGGGCTACCACGTGCTCGCCGTCGAGCACGACTCGCTGCGGGCCGACTCGCTCAAGGAGGAGGGCTTCGACGTGGTCGAGGCCGACGCCACCGACCAGGACTTCTGGGAGCGGGTCAAGAAGGGGACCGGCATGGAGCTGGTCGTCCTCACGATGCCCTTCCACGGCGACAACCTGCTCGCCATGGACCTGCTCCAGAAGCTCGGGTTCACCGGCACCGTCGCCGCGATCGCCCTGCGCCCCGAGGAGCGCGACGAGCTCAAGAAGCGCGGGGCCCACGCCGTCCTGAACCTGTACGCCTCCGCCGGATCCGACCTCGCCGAGAAGGCGCTCCGGGTCAACCAGGAGCGCCAGCTCGCGACACAGGCTCAGCCGAGCAGGTCGTAGCCCGTCGACAGCGCGCCGAGGTAGGTGCGGGTCACGCCCGTGCCGGTGCTGTTGCGCTCGAAGGCGTAGAGGTACCTGCCGGAGCGGGCGATCAGGTCTCCGCCGGCACCCCCACGCAGGTCACGCACGCCGAGGACCGCGTTGTAGCCGGAGAGATCGACCGAGAGAGTGCGGTAGGAGACCAGGCCGCCGGGACCGTTGCTCTCATGGACGACCAGCGAGGTGCCGTTGACGAAGAGCACGTCCGGGGTGTTGCCCGAGTTCCAGCGACCGGCTCCCACCAGGCGGGTGCCGGAGGCCGAGGAGCGCATGACGATCGAGGCGCCGACCTTGGTCGAGCCCTTGCCCGGCCACAGCTTGATCGTCCCGTCCGAGCTGCGGCCCATCAGGTCCGGGAAGCCGTCGCCGGTGACGTCGCCGACCGCATCGATCACGCTCACCGACCCGAGGCCGGTCGCGATCGTGACGGGGCTGGTGAACTTGCCGGTGCCGTAGCCCCTGTAGAGGCGTACGGAACCGTCGGACATCTTCGCCAGGAAGTCGCCCTTGCCGTCGCGGTTCCAGTCGCCGGCGTTCATCAGCGTGGTGGCGCTGGCGAGGTTCACGCCGGAGTCGATCGGCTTGGCCAGGCTGACCCGACCGCTGTTGGGCTTGACGTAGAGCGTCGAGCCCGACCGCATCATCAGGTCCGGCAGGCTGTTGCCGGCCAGGTTGACCGCGCCGACGAGGGTCTTGTCGACACCTGCGAACGGACCCAGCGGCTTGCCGAAGCCGGACCCGCTGGCGGGGTAGATCCAGCCGCGGTTGGAGCCGTCGCGGCCGATCAGGTCACCGCGGCCGTCGCCGGTGAAGTCGCCGTAGCCGCTGATCTGGGCCAGCGAGGACCAGGCCGGGCTCTGGGTGGCGAGCTTGACGGGCGCGCCGAACGTACCGCTGCCCGATCCCTTGAAGTAGTAGAGCGCCCCGGACTTGCGGCCGATCAGGTCGCGCTTGCCGTCCTGGTTGACGTCGCCGGTCGCGGCGAGCTTGTCGAAGCCGCCCAGCGAGCGCGTCGTGCCCGCCCGGGTGAACCCGCCGGCACCGTTGCCGGTGTAGCGCACCAGGTAGCCCTTCGCGTTCTTGCCGACCAGGTCGTTGTGCGACGTACCGCCGATGTTGCCGACGGCGGTGATCTTGGCGACGCCCGCGAACGTCGACTTCGACAGGTTCTTGTAGACCGCCGCGAAGGTGCCGTCGCCGCGTCCCTTGCGGATGCCCGCCGAGCCGTCGTTGCGGACGAAGATCAGGTCGGCCTTGCCGTCGCCGGTGACGTCCGGGGTCACGACCTGCTCACGCGTGGTGCTGCCGAACGTCGTCGACGTCCTGGTGGAGTCGAAGCCGGCGAAGCCGCCCGTACGCATCGTGAACACGCGTCCGTCGGACTTCCGTCGCGCGACGAGGTCGGAGTGGCTGGTGCCGGCGATGTTGGACTCCAGGTCGCGCCCGGCCCAGCTCTTCTGCAGGCTCGCGGCCAGCGAGCGGATCTGGGGGATCGCGTCGTAGAGGTTCTGCCCCGGGCACAGGGTCTGCCCGGCGTCGCGGTGGCCCTTGATCGCGTGCGAGAACGTGGTGCCGTTGATGTCGACGTTCGTCGCGCCCGCGCTGACCCCGTGGAGGGAGAGCTTCCATGCGAAGAGGGCGCCGTAGGCCTGGATCAGCTCCGGCGTCGGCTCGACGGTCTCGAAGTTGCCGAGCGCGGAGGCGGCGAAGCTGTCGGTGTTGTAGCCGGAGGTGTGGGCGCCCTCGACCGGCATCGCGACGCCGCCGTTGCGGCCCTCCCAGATCCGGCCGAACTTGTCGATGAAGAAGTTGTAGCCGACGTCGCGCCAGCCGTTGGTCTGCACGTGGTAGGCGTAGATCCCCTGGATGATCGAGGGGACGTCGGCCTCGGTGTAGTCGTTGGTGCCGGCGGTGTGGTGGACGAAGCCGCCGTGGATGGTGCCGTACGTCGGCGCGACGTCCTCGCGGATCGACTCGTCGGCACCCCACTGGGCACGGCTGTAGATCGTCGGGCTCGGGGTGTAGCTGCCGGCCGCGAGGTTCAGGTCGGCGTCCGTCTTCTTCTTGTGGGTCGACGGGGCCTTGGTGGTGCCCTCGTCGGTGTCGATCGCCGGGAGCTCCTCGACGGTGTCCTCGGGCTTGCCGGGTTCGATGACCGCGAGCTCGAGGTCATCGGGGAGATCGGCGTCCGCGAGGACGACCAGCCGGGTCTGGACCTTGTCGACGTGACCGACGAGGAACTCACGGGTGCCCTCGCGGTTGCCCTTCGCCTCGGCGCTGCCCGCATCGGGGGCGTGCTCGTCGAGGTGGACCTCCATCGGGCGCCACTTCGACCACGCGCCGTCGCTCTTGGTGCGGACCTTGGCCCTGACGGCCTCGGTGTCGATGTCGCTGCCGGGCGACCAGGTCATCCCGACGACGCCGAAGCCGGTGACGTCCTGGGGGACGCTGGTGAGGATGGTCCTGCGGGGCTTGGTCACCAGCGTCGTGCCGTCGGTCTCCTCGCCGGCGTTCGTGGTCAGGTCGATCTCCTCGACATGAGCCTTCACGGGCCCTTCCGGGAGCGTCGACGGCTTCGACGAGGCGGCCTGGAACGCGGCCAGGGAGCCGGTCGTGCTCGATCCGGGGCGGGCGATGTCGAGGTCCAGCGTCGCCGGGAGCGCGACCGCGGTGGCGGCACCGATGACGAGGATGGTGCCGGAGAGGGACGCGATCGTGGCGCGTCGGGGCATCGAAGCCTCCGTGGGGAAAGTGAAGACGGGCTGGGGAAACCTATACCCCCGCCCGCAGGGTGTCCCACCTATTTCGAGGTGTCGCGCAGATCCGTCTTCAGGACCTTGCCGCTGGCGTTGCGCGGAAGGCTGTCGACCAGGACGTACGTCCTCGGCTGCTTGTAGTTGGCGAGGCGGTCCTTGAGCCAGGTCGCGATCGAGTCGGCGCTCAGGTCGTCGCGTACGACGACGAAGGCCTTGCCCACCTGACCGAGGCGTTCGTCGGGGACGCCGATGACCGCGGACTCGACGATGCCGGGGTGGCCGGCGAGGGTGTTCTCGACCTCGGCCGGATAGACGTTGAAGCCACCGACGGTGAACATGTCCTTGATCCGGTCGGTGATCTTCAGGCAGCCGTGCTCGTCGAGGAAGCCGACGTCGCCGGTGTGGAGCCAGCCGTCCTCGTCGATCGCCTCGGCGGTCGCCTCGGGATTCTCGAAGTAGCCGAGCATGACGTTGTCGCCGCGGATCCAGACCTCGCCGTCCTCACCGGGCTCCGCGTCCTCCCCGGTGGGGGTGACGGTGCGGATCTCCAGCCCCTCGACCGCGGGGCCGACCACCTTGGCCACGTGGGCCGGGTCCTCGCCGGGGCGGGTGGTGGTCGCGACCAGGCACTCGGTGAGGCCGTAGGCGCCCTTGACCTCGTCGATCCCGAGCACGTCGCGCATGTCGGCGAAGAGACTCTCCGGGACGCTCGCCGCGCCGGCGATCGCGAAGCGCAGCGAGGAGAGGTCGTACGCCTTCAGGTCCTCGTGGTTGATGAGGGTTGTGAAGATCGTGGGGGCGCCGGGGAGGACGGTGATCCGCTCGTCCTGGATCAGCTGCAACGTCTGCGTTGGGGTGTAGGTCGCGATCGGGTAGATCGTGGCGCCCGCGGTGAATGCCGCGAGGAAGCCCGCCTTGTAGCCGAACCCGTGGAAGAACGGGTTGACGATGGCGTAGCGGTCCTCCGGGCTGAGCGCGGCGCCGCGGGCCCAGACGTCGGCGGTCCCGATCGTCTGGCGCTGTGCGCACATCACGCCCTTCGGCTTGCCGGTCGTGCCGGAGGTGAACAGCAGGTCGGCCAGGGTGTCGGGGGTGACGGTCGCCTTGGCGTCCTCGAGGCGCTCGTCGGTGATCTCGTCGCCTCTGGCCAGGAACTCGTCCCAGTCGCAGGCGAGGTCGACGATGGTGAGCAGGTGCTCCGGTCGCGGGCCGGCGTCGTGGAGCATCTGGACGTAGTCGGTGCCGAGGAAGCCGTTGACGGTGATCAGCGCGGTGGCGCGGGAGCGCTCCAGGATCTCGCGCGCCTCATGGCCGCGGTAGCGGGTGTTGAGCGGCACCACGGCCGCCCCGATCGTCTGCGCGCCGAGGGCCGCGACCGGGAACTCCCAGCGGTTGGGGGCCCAGATGGCGACGCGGTCGCCGCTGCGTACGCCGCTGGCCAGGAAGGCACGCGCGGCCCGGTCGGTCGCGGCGGCGAGCTCGGCGTAGGTGAGCGTCGTGGTGCCGTCGACGATGGCCGGGTGGTCGGCGTAGGTCTGCTTGGCCTTCTCGATCAGGGCCGAGATCGTGCGGGGGGTCATCCTGGCAAGCGTAGTTGAGCAACTGCTTGTTTGGTAGGCTTCGTCCATGACTGACACGGGGGTTGCGCCGAGAAGGCGGGGGACGGCGTCGGGGTCGTCACGGCGGGCCGAGCTGCTCACGCTGGCTGCCGAGATGTTCGCGACCAAGGGCTTCGCCCAGACGACCGTACGCGACATCGCCGACGCCGCCGGGATCCTGTCCGGCTCGCTCTACCACCACTTCCGCTCCAAGGAAGCGATGCTGACCGAGCTGCTCTCGGGGTTCCTCGACGGGCTCAACGCGCGGTTCACCGAGATCGTCGAGAGCGGGGTCGACCCGCAGGCCGACCTGGACGGACTGATCACCGAGTCGTTCCAGACGATCCATCGGGAGCGCCTCGCGGTCGCGCTCTACCAGAACGAGGCGTCCTTCCTCTCGACCGTCGAGGGCTTCGAGTTCGTCGCCGAGCGCTCGCGCGAGAACGAAGCGCTGTGGATCCGGGTCCTCGAGGCCGGCCAGGCCTCGGGCGCCTTCCAGGCGTCGTTGGACCCCGCCCTGACCTACCGGTTCATCCGTGACGGCGTCTGGTCCACCGTCGCCTGGTATCGCCCCGGCGGTCGCCACACCCCCGAGACGCTCTCGGAGCAGTATCTGAACCTGCTCCACGCCGGCATCCTCGCCTAGCGCCCCGCTGGTCGAGCCACGTAGGTCCCGCTGGTCGAGCCGCCGGAGCCGCTAGGCGGAGGCGTGTCGAGACCAACACAGCTCCCTGTCGCGCTCGATGGGACTGTGTTGGTCTCGACACGCTCGGCCGCAGGCGGCCTCGCGGCTCGACCAGCGGGGCGAGCGGGGCTTACGGGACCTCTTTGAAGCGGAGGCCCTTGGGGTCTTCCGCCTCGATGATGGCCAGCTCCTCGGGCGTCGGCTCGCGGGTGAGGGGCGCGTTCGAGGCGTCGATCTCGAAGCCGGTGGCTTCCTGGAGCTCCTCGGGGGTGACGCCGGGGTGGATCGAGTCGACCTTGACGAGACCGGCGTCGTCGTAGCCGAAGACCGCGAGGTTGGTGACGATGACGCCGAGGTCGTGGAAGCGCCCGGCGGTGCCGGTGGCGCGGTCGTTGCCGACGCCACTGGCGACGTCGACGCGGTCGACGAAGATCCGGGCGGAGTGCTTGGCGACCCAGTAGTCGACGCGGTGGTTGACGGTGTTGCCCGGGGCGCCGCGTACGCCGATCAGCTGGCGCTTCGGCTGGCGCCAGTCGCCGATCGAGGAGATGTTCTGGTTGCCGTGGCGGTCGATCTGGCTGGCGCCCATCATCGAGTGCCGGCGGCCGCTGGCGACGATGTCGAAGATGCTGCGGAACGGGACCCAGGCCTCGGGGGTGCCGCCGGCCGCCGCGGTCTTCAGCAGCGGCGGAGCCTCGGACATCATGAACGCCTCGCCGTCGCTGAGCGCGAGCTCGGGGGTGTGGGTGGCCTTGGCCAGGCGTACGCCGATGGCCGGGACGATCCCGACCGCGTGGGCGAGCACCTCGCCGGAGCCCTTGAAGGCGTCGGAGACGGCGGCGACGCAGATGTCTGCTCGGCTGATCGTCTGCAGGGTCACAGGTAACGCTCCTCGAACTCGGTCCAGGCGTTGTCGGTCTCGGGGTCGGCCTTGGCCGCGGCGACGTACGCCTTCTGGAACTCTTCGTCGCGGCCGTAGTCGGGCTCGCAGGTGGTGAAATGGGCGCCGCCGGGGGCTTCGACGACGTGGTTGACGAAGATCCGGGGGACCAGGAGGGTCTGCGGCGGGGCCTTGGCGGTCAGGTCGTCGGTGGAGACGACCTGCTCGACCGACATGATCGTGGTGTCGGCGGCCATCGCGAAGAGGTCGTCGAAGTAGGGATCCGGACCGAGGTACTGGCCGTTGCCGGCCGCGTCGGCGCGGTTGAGGTGGATCAGCGAGACGTCGAGGCGGAGGCCGGGGACGGCGACGTACTCCTCGTCGTCGTAGGGCGACTTCACCGTCTTGAGGTCGGGGTTCATCGCCATCACGTCGCTGCCGAGGCCGGCGCGGATCGGCTGGAAGGAGAGTCGGTTCGCGCCCGCGCGCAGACCGGCGACGAACATGCCCTCGTCGTACTCGCTCGTCTCCGGGATCTCGCCCCGCTCGCGGGCGCGGGTGAAGTTGGGGTCGAGCGGGATCGAGTCGAGGCTGACGAAGCCGTAGACCAGCTTGCGGATCCTGCCGGCGCGAGCCAGCAGGCCGACGTCGGGGCCGCCGAACGCGACCACCGTGAGGTCGGTGACGTCGCTGCGGAGGATCTCCTTGACCAGCGCCATCGGCTTGCGGCGCGAGCCCCAGCCGCCGATCCCGATGGTCATCCCGGACTCGAGCTTGCTGGCGACGTCGGACAGCGGGAGTGTCTTGTCGAGAGGGGTCTTGTTCACGTGTCTCCTCGGAAGAGCTGGGCGGTGGCGTGAGCGCGCTTGAAGTAGAGGTGGGCGTCGTGCTCCCAGGTGATCGCCACCCCACCGTGGAGCTGGATCATCTCGGCCGCGACCTGCGAGAACGCATCCGAGCACCAGGTCTTTGCGGCGTGGATGAGCTGTCGGTCCGGTGTGGGCTGGGTCAGCTCCCAGGCCGCCGCCCAGCTCATCGTCCGGGCCGTCTCGACCTGGACCAGCAGGTCGGCGCAGCGGTGCTTCAGCGCCTGGAACGAGCCCAGCGGGCGGCCGAACTGATGGCGCTCCTTGAGGTAGCCGACCGTACGCTCCAGCGCCTCGCGCGCGGCCCCGGCCTGCAGGGCGGTCATCATGGTGGCGCCGACGGTGGTGACGTACGCGGGATCGACCGTGCCGAGGGGGCCGCCGGGGTCGTCGACGGTGACCGTCGCGAACCGCCAGGTCGGGTCCATGGCCGGGGTCGGGGTGACTGTGGCGGTCGACGGATCCACCGCGTGGACCTGGTCGCCGCGCAGCACGAGAAGGATCTCCGCGCCGGACGCGTCGATGACGAGATCTGATCCCGGGGCCACGACCGCGGCGGTGGCCCCGCCGGCGATGCGCTCGAGGAGCGCGCCGGCCTCGGGCGTCCCGGCGGCGGTCAGGATCTGGGTCGCCAGCAGGGTGCCGACGAACGGCGAGGGTGTGAGCGCGGCGCCGAGCTCCTCGAGGACGAGATGGGCCTCGATGTAGGAGCAGCCGACCCCTCCGTACGTCTCGGGGATCGCCAGCGCGGTCACCCCGATCTGCTCGGAGAGCGTCTGCCACAGAGCGGTGTCGTAGCCCTCGGGCGTCGCGATCGCCGCCCGCAGGTCCATGGTCGTGGAGCGCTTGGCGATCGCGGTGTGAACCGTCGCCACCAGGTCGGTCTGCTCCTCGGTGAGCGCGAACCTCATCGGCACTCCACCAGGGACTCGAGGATCCGGGCGCGGTGGTCTGCGGGCGTGCCCCAGGCGCCGACGAGCGCGCGGACCTTGAGGATCCACAGGCTCAGGTCGAACTCGCGGGTGTAGCCGATCGCGCCGTGGACCTGGAGCGCGGTACGCGAGGCGAGGTACGCCGCATCCCCTGCCGCCACCTTCGCCGCCGAGACCGCCCGCGCCGCTGTCGGCACCTCCGCGTCGATCTCGACCGCCGCGTTGTGGACCAGCGGCGCCGCGAAGTCCAGGGCGACGCGTACGTCGGCGAGCAGGTGCTTCACCGCCTGGAACTCGCCGATCGGCCGCCCGAACTGCGTCCGCTGCTTCACGTAGGCCACCGTGTCGTCGAGCAGCCTCAGGCCTGCGCCGAGGAGCTGGGCCGAGCAGGCGAGTGTGCCGAGATCCCGGGCACTGGAAGGGTCGATCCGAGCGGTGATCGGATACCCCGCTGACATGATGAACAGACGTCGTTGTGGATCGACCGAAGGCTTGAGAGCGTCCGGGGTCAGTTCGACGACTATGTCATCGAAGACGCCATAAGCCTTGGCTGCAATGTCGGCGTCGAGAGCGTAGGGCCCACCGGGCGCGGCAACGGTGACGATGGTTTCGCCAGACGCCACCTGACTGAGGATCGCACTGTCGTCCGACCCTTCGAGTAGAGCCGGTGCTACAGCGGCCGCTTCGATCCACGGTCCAGGGACGCCGTGATATCCGAGCCGCTCGAACGCGACGGTCAGATCGACAGGGGTCGCTCCCACGCCCCCGTGCTCCTCCGGCACGAGCAGCCCGGTGACACCGAGCTCGGCGAGCCGCTGCCACAGCTTGAGCCCGGCGGAGTGATCACCGGCTGCCCAGGCGCGTGCGGCCGCGGGGACCTCCGCGGCGCCGAGCAGGTCGTCGAGTGCTTCGGAGAAGGCATGCTGCTCCGGCGTACGTCCGAATCTCATCGGCCACCCCTCGGCAGGCCGAGCACGCGCTCGGCGACGATGTTGCGCTGGATCTGGTTGGTGCCGGCGTAGATCGGGCCGGAGAGGGAGAAGAGATAGTCGTCGACCCACGGACCGGAGAGCTCGGCGTCGGCGCCGAGCAGCGAGAGCGCGGTCTCGTGCAGCGAGAGGTCGAGGTCGGACCACCACAGCTTGTTGATCGAGCCCTCGGCGCCGACGGAGCCGCCGGCCTCGACATGGGTGACGGTGCCCCAGGTGTAGAGGCGGTAGGCCTCGGCGCCGATCCAGGCGTCGACGACCTGGTCGCGCAGATGCGGCTGCGGGTCGGTCTGCCACAGGTCGAGAAGACGGTCGGCGGCGGCGCAGAACCGACCCGGGGAGCGCAGGGACAGCCCCCGCTCGTTCCCCGCGGTCGACATCGCGACCTTCCAGCCGTCGCCGACGCCACCGAGCACGTCCTCGTCTGCCACGAAGACGTCGTCGAAGAAGATCTCCGCGAACCCCGGCGTACCGTCGAGCTGGTCGATCGGGCGGACCGTGACGCCGTCGGCGTCGAGCGGGAAGAGGAAGTACGTCAGGCCGCGATGCCGCTCCGCGGACGGGTCCGAGCGGAAGAGCCCGAAGCCACGGTCGGCGAACGGCGCCCGGCTGCTCCAGGTCTTCTGGCCGTTGAGCTTCCAGCCGCCCTCGACCCGGGTCGCGGAGGCGCGCAAGGACGCCAGGTCGGACCCCGCCTCGGGCTCCGACCACGCCTGCGCCCAGACCAGGGTGCCGTCGGTCATGTCGCGGAGGTAGCGCTCCTTCTGGGCCTCGGTCCCGTGCCCGAAGATGATCGGCGCGAGCAGCGAGATGCCGTTCTGGCTGATCCTGGTCGGGGCGCCGGCGAGGTAGTACTCCTCCTCGAAGACGACCCACTCGGTCAACGAGGCGTCCCGGCCGCCGTAGATCTCGGGCCAGGTGACCACCGACCAGCGTCCGGAGGCCAGCGTCCGCTCCCACTCCCGGTGAGCCGCGGCGCCCTCGGCGGTGTCCATCGACGGCAGTCGGCCGGGGTTGTTGGCGGCCAGCCACTCGCGCGCCTCGAGGCGGAAGGCCTCCTCGGCTTCGGTGAATTCCAGCGTCGTCACTTCTTCATCGACCTCGCGTCCATGCCTGCGAGCGAGTCCTTGCCGACCTCGGCGTTGTGGGCGTGGGCGGCGTGGTGGAGGCCGAAGACCGAGTCCATCCCGGCGCGCATGCCCATCAGGTCCTCGGCCTGGTTGACAGCCTTCTTGGCCAGCGCGAGCCCGAGGCGCGGCATCTCGGCGATCCGCCCCGCGAGCGCGAGCGTCTCGGACTCGAGGTCGTCGCGGGGTACGACGTGGTTGACCATGCCCCAGGTCTCCGCCTGAGCAGCGGAGAAGCGGCCGCCGGTGAAGAGCATCTCCTTGGCGGCGCGGGGGTTGGTGACCCACGGGTGGGCGAAGTACTCGACCCCGGGGATGCCCATCTTGACCACCGGGTCGGAGAAGAAGGCGTCGTCGGAGGCGACGATGAAGTCGCAGGACCAGGCCAGCATCAGGCCACCGGCTATGCAGGCTCCCTGCACCATCGCGATCGTCGGCTTCGGCAGCTCACGCCAGCGCCGGCACATGCCCAGGTAGACCTCGGACTCGCGCGCGAAGCGGGAGTCGACGCCCTCCTTGCCGACGTGGTCCCACCACATCACGGCCTTGCGCTCGAAGCTCTCGTCGATGTCGCGGCCCGGCGTGCCGATGTCGTGGCCGGCGCAGAAGTGCTTGCCGTTGCCGCCGAGGACGATCACCTTGATCTCGTCGTCGTTGGTCGCTCGCGTGAAGGCCTCGTCGAGTGCGTAGGTCACCTTCGAGTTCTGGGCGTTGCGGTATTCGGGGCGGTTCAGCCGCACCACCGCGACGGGTCCGTGGGTCTCGTACGTCACGACGTCCTCGCTCATGCCGCAGACGCTACCAAACAAGTGCTTGGTTTGGTAGGTTGTCCGGCATGGACCTGACCTACTCCGCCGAGGACGAGGCCTTCCGTGCAGAGGTGCGCGAGTGGCTGGCCGACCATCTGGTCGGCGAGTGGGCCGCGCTGCGCGGCACCGGCGGGAACGGCCGCGACCACGAGTCGTACGAGGGCCGGCTGGCGTGGAACCGCTATCTGGCCGAGCACGGCTGGACGTGTCTCGGCTGGCCCGAGGAGCACGGCGGACGAGGGCTGCCGCTGTTCCAGCAGGTGATCTTCCACGAGGAGTACGCCCGGGCGGACGCCCCGGTGCGGATCAACCATCTCGGCGAGGAGCTGCTCGGGCCCACCTTGATCGCGCACGGAACCGACGCCCAGAAGGCGCGGTTCCTGCCGAAGATCGTGGCCGTGGAGGAGCTGTGGTGCCAGGGCTACTCCGAGCCCGGCGCGGGCTCCGACCTGGCCGGAGTCCGGACCCGGGCAACGCTGGACGGCGACCGGTGGGTCGTCGACGGCCAGAAGGTCTGGACGTCGAACGCCCACCTCTCCGACTGGTGCTTCGTGGTGTGCCGCACCGAACCGGGATCGTCACGGCATCACGGGCTGTCCTATCTGCTCGTGCCGATGGCGCAGCCCGGCGTCGACGTACGCCCGATCGAGCAGCTCACCGGCACCTCCGAGTTCAACGAGGTCTTCTTCGACGGCGCCGTCACCGACGCGGTCCTGGTGGTCGGCGAGCCGGGAGACGGCTGGAAGGTCGCGATGGCGACCCTCGGGTTCGAGCGCGGGGTCTCCACGATCGGCCAGCAGGTCGGGTTCGCGCGCGAGCTGGAGACGGTCGAGGAGGCCGCGCGGGCGAACGGCGCCATCGACGACCCCGGCATCGCCTCCCGACTCAGCCAGGCCCACGTCGGGCTCGAGGTGCTCCGGCTGCACGCGCTGCGGACCCTCTCCGCGTACGACTCCGGCTCCTCCGGCCCCGAGGCGAGCGTCTCCAAGCTGCTCTGGGCCCGGTGGCACCGCGACCTCGGCGAGCTGGCGATGGACGTCGTCGGGCTCGCCGGGCTGACCACCGGCGAGGACTACGCCCTCGACCGGCTCCAGTCCCTCTACCTCTTCTCCCGCGCCGACACGATCTACGGCGGCTCGGACGAGATCCAACGCAACATCATCGCCGAGCGCGTGCTCGGCCTGCCCAGAGAACCCCGCAGAGAGGCCCGTGCATGAAGCCGGAACAGCCAACCCCCGCGTACGTCCCCGGCCACTCGCTCCTGGAGGGCCGGGTCGTCGTCGTGACCGCGGCTGCCGGTGCGGGCATCGGTGCCGCCGTCGTACGGAAGGTGCTCGAGGAGGGCGCCAAGGCGGTCGTCATGTCGGACACCCACGAGCGGCGGCTCAAGGAGTCGTGCGATGCCCTGGCTGAGGAGTTCGGGGCTGACCGGATCACCGCCGTGACCTGCGACGTCACGCAGGAGGACCAGGTCCAGGCGCTGCTCGACGCGGCCGAGCCGTACGGCGGTGTCGACGTGATGATCAACAACGCCGGTCTCGGCGGGACCGCGTCGGTGCTGGAGATGACCGACGACCAGTGGGGGAAGGTCCTCGACATCACGCTCACCGGGACGTTCCGGTGCATCCGGGCCGTCGGGCAGCGGTTCGTGGCCGCCGGGAAGCGTGGCGTGATCGTCAACAATGCCTCCGTGATCGGCTGGCGCGCGCAGGAGGGGCAGGCGCACTACGCCGCGGCCAAGGCCGGAGTGATGGCGCTGACCCGCTCCGCCGCCGCGGATCTGGCGCCGCACGGGATCCGTGTCAACGCGGTCTCGCCCTCGCTCGCCATGCACCCGTTCCTGGAGAAGGTCACCTCGCCCGAGCTGCTCGTCGAGCTCAAGGGCCGCGAGGCGTTCGGCCGCGCCGCCGAACCGTGGGAGGTAGCCAACGTCATGGTCTTCCTGGCCAGCGACTACTCGTCCTACATGACCGGCGAGGTCGTCTCGGTGAGCAGCCAACATGCCTAGCCCCGCGAGCCCGATCGAAGGAGCAACCCGTGCCTGAAGCGTTCATCATCGACGCAGTCCGTACCCCTGTCGGGAAGCGCGGAGGTGCGCTCGCCGGCATCCACCCGGCCGACCTCGGCGCCCACTCGCTGGCCGCGCTCGTCGACCGCACCGGGATCGACCCGGGGGCCGTCGACGACGTGATCATGGGCTGCTGCGACACCATCGGCGGCCAGGCCGGCGACGTCGCGCGGACCGCATGGCTGGTCGCCGGGCTGCCCGACCATGTGCCGGGCGTGACCATCGACCGGCAGTGCGGGTCCTCGCAGCAGGCGGTGCATTTCGCCGCTCAGGGCGTCATGTCCGGGACCCAGGACCTGGTGGTCGCGGGTGGGCTGCAGAACATGTCCGCGATCCCGATCTCGGCGGCGATGCTGGTGGGTCAGCAATATGGGTTCACGACCCCGTTCGCCGAGTCGCCCGGTTGGGTGAAGCGCTACGGCGACCAGGAGGTCTCCCAGTTCCGCTCCGCGGAGATGATCGCCGAGAAGTGGGACGTCTCGCGCGAGGACATGGAGGCCTACGCGCTCGCCTCCCACCAGCGCGCCAAGACCGCGATCGCCGAGAGACGTTTCGACCGGGAGATCGTGCCGGTCGCCGACTTCGCCGTCGACCAGTGTCCCCGCGAGACCTCGCTGGAGAAGATGGCCTCCCTGGAGCCGCTCGCTCCCGGTGGGCGGATCACCGCGGCCGTCGCCTCGCAGATCTGCGACGCCTCCTCGGCCCTGCTGGTCGCCTCCGCTCAGGCCGTACGCACCTTCGGCCTGACCCCGCGAGCCCGGATCCATCACCTCTCCGTGCGCGGCGACGACCCGGTCTGGATGCTCACCGGGCCGATCGAGGCCACCCGGCACGCCCTGGCCAAGACGGGTCTCTCGGTCGACGACATCGACCTGTTCGAGTGCAACGAGGCCTTCGCCTCCGTCGTCCTGGCGTGGATGAAGGAGCTCGACGTCCCCCACGAGAAGGTCAACGTGAACGGCGGCGGCATCGCCCTCGGCCACCCCATCGGCGCCACCGGCGCCCGCCTGATGACCACCCTGCTCAACGAGCTCGAGCGCACCGGTGGCCGCTACGGTCTGCAGACGATGTGCGAGGGCGGCGGCCAGGCGAACGTCACCATCATCGAGCGGCTCTGAGGATCGCAGTTGTGAAGCTGAGAGTGGTCTATAGGTCACTCTGAGCTTCACAACTCCCGGACCGGACGCTCAGGCCGGCTGCAGCCTGAGCGTTCGGCGCTCTGCCGCGGGGGAGCCGGGGGTGGGGAACCAGCGGTGGATGACGGCGGCCTGGCCGGCGGTCCACAGTCCGCTGATGACCCAGTAGACCAGCAGGGCGAGCGGGACGCTGCTGCCGGCCAGGAGCATGCCGCCGGCGGAGATGACCGGCATCATCTCCTGGATCCGGATCATCGACTCGGGCATGTCGGCACGCACCATGTTGGGCAGGACCCACAGCCGCTGGCTGAGGTAGCTGACCACGGCGGCGGTGGCGGCGAGGCCGAGGGTGATCACCAGATGGCTCGTGTCACCGGAGAGGTAGCCGTGCCCGGTCAGCGGCGCGCCCAGGAAGGTCGCCTGCCCGAGCGAGGCGACGAGCGAGTCGCTCATCGCGCCGACCGGGTTGCTCCGGCTGACGTCGGAGAGCAGGTGGTAGAGCGCCAGGAAGATCGGCAGCTGGGCGAAGGCGGCGAGCATCGCGAAGCGGGGTACGCCGTGCTCCTCGTTGATCTTTCGACGCTCCTCCATCATCGCCATCATGTCGGCCTGGCTCGCGCTGCCGGACGAGTTCTTCTTGGCGTACTTCTTGGTCAGAGCCTGCATCTGTGGACGGGCGCGGGCGGCGGCGTGGGCGGTACGTACGCCGCGGATCGTCAACGGCAGGAGGGCGAGCCTGACCAGGACGACGACGGCGGCGATGGCCAGCAGCCAGCTGGCGTTGTCGCCCGCGAAGGACAGGACGTGGTGGGCGCCGGCGAGGACGGCCGCGAGGGCGTGCGACAAGGGGGCGAGAACGGACATGGGTGTGCTCCTGAGGTGAGTGGGTAGGTCTGACGGGCTCGCTGGTGGGCGAGTGGTCAGACCTGCTCAGGGGCGCGCGGACGGCGCGGGGAGCACACCGGGTCGGTGACCCGGGCAGCAAGATGGTGAGGTCCGTCGGATCCGTCCGGCGGGACCGTCGAACGTGCCCTGACCAGGGCGAACGCGCTGACGTTGTGGAGCGCTCCGACGGCGACGGCCGCGAGCGCGGTCGAGACGGCGATGGTGAGCAGCGCCTGCTCGGGATCGACGCTCATCAGCGCCGGGAGCATGAGGGTGAAAAGTGCGACGAGCGCGATGCGTACGCGGCTCGTCTCGGTCTTCACGACTCACACTGTACCGATCGTGGTCAACCAGCGCCTCATCTCAGGTCACGGCGCATCAGCACGCGCGGGTGGCCGGCGAGGACCGAGGTGGTGTCGGCGGCCCAGGAGAATCCCGCGGCCTCGAAGTTCTTGCGGATCCCGGCGTACGCCATGGTCAGGTCGACCTTGGCGCCCTGGTTGTCGAGCGGGTAGGCCTCGATGGCAGGGGCGCCGCGGTCGCGCGCGAAGTCGACGGCACCCTCGATGAGCGTGTGCGAGATGCCCGTGCCGCGGTGGCCCGGCCGGACCCGGGTGCACCACAGCGACCAGACCGGGAGGTCGTCGACGTGCGGGATCTTCCGGTTGCGGGCGAAGGACGTGTCGGCGCGCGGAGCGACGGCGGCCCAGCCGACGGGCTCCTCGCCGTCGTAGGCGAGCACGCCGAGCGGGCCCTGCTCGAGCAGGCCGCGTACGTGCTCCCCGCGCGCCGGCCCGTGCAACTCGTTGTTGAGCTTCGACGGGATCCGGTAGCTCAGGCACCAGCACACGCTGGCGTCGGGGCGTTTGGGGCCGAGAAGAGCGCGTACGTCCTCGAACACCGTCGCCGGGCGAACCTCGATGGCCATGGGTCCACCCTGAGGCTCAGGCGCGGGTCGCGTCCAGGTGTTTGAGGCGGTCGGCGGCCTGGGCGACGATGCGGTCGACCAGCTCCTCGCAGGTGGGGAGGTCGTCGAGGAGGCCGACGACCTGGCCGCTGGAGAGCATCCCGGCGTTCGTGTCGCCCTCGACGAGGCCGGCACGGAGCAGCATCGGGGTGTTGGCGGCGAGCACGACCTCGGCCCAGGTGCGGTCGCCGCCGTGGACCATCGCTCGGCCGTCCTTGATCAGGGTGCGCCAGGGGAGGCCGGACATCTGCTGGAACTGCCGCGTGCGCTTGAGCGTGCGCAGCAGCTTCGCGGTGATGCCCTCCTTCTCGAGCGTGTCGATGAACTCGGTGCGGAGCAGGCGGTGCGGCATGCCGTCGGCCTTGGTGGTCACGACGGTGCCGTCGAGGCCGAAGCTCAGGTAGCGCCGCCGGACGTCCTCGGGGACGGCCGAGTCGGCGGTGAGCAGGAAGCGCGTGCCCATGCCGATCCCGGCGGCGCCGTAGGCCATGGCCGCGGCGAGTCCGCGGCCGTCGAAGAAACCGCCCGCGGCGACGACGGGGATGTCGACGGCGTCCAGGACGCTGGGGAGGAGCAGGGTGGTCGGGACCGCGCCGGTGTGACCGCCGCCTTCGCCGCCCTGGATCATCACCATGTCGGCGCCCCAGCCCGCCACCTTCTTGGCGTGCTTGGCCGCGCCGATCGAGGGCATCACGACGATGTCGTGTTCCTTGAGCTTGCTGATCAGCTCGGGCTTGGGGGCCAGCGCGAAGCTCGCGACCTTCACGTCGTGGTCGATCAGGAGGCGGCAGCGGTCAGGGGCGTCCGAGGCGTCGGCGCGCAGGTTGACCCCGAACGGCCTGTCGGTGCGGCCCTTGACCTCGACGATCGCCTTCTCCAGCTCGTCGAGGGTCATCGTGGCCGAGGCCAGGATGCCGAGCGCGCCCGCGTTGGCGGTCGCGGAGACGAGCCGCGGGCCGGCGACCCAGCCCATCCCGGTCTGCACGATGGGGTGGGTGACCCCGGTCAGCTCGGTCAGCGGCGTACGAAATGTCTGTGCGGTGCTCATCGGGTCTCCTGATCTTGCCGAGTCGGCGCAAACTGACGAGATCCAGCGTCGAGTCGGCTCGTCATGACGAGCCGACTCGACCGAGGAATCGGTCAGAACGGGCCGAGTCGGGCGGGTTTCGTGTCAGGACGAGCCGAGTGGGCATCACTTGCCGTCCTTCACGAAGGCGTCGCGGCGCTCGTCGGCCACGCCGGCGAGGTTGAGCTCGTAGGTGAAGCCCTGCTCGAAGCGGTAGGAGGCGTTCACGTCGACCGGGTCGATGCCATTGAGCGCGGCCTTGGCGGCGCGGATGACCTGCGGGTCCTTGGCGGCGACCTGTCGTGCGATGTCCATCGCGGTCGCATCGAGCTCGTCGCGCGGGACCACGGCGTGGACCGATCCCAGCTCGTGCAGGCGCTGGGCGGTGATGGTCTGGGCGGTGAAGTAGAGCGTACGCAGCATGTGCTGCGGCACCAGCCGGCTCAGGTGGGTGGCGGCTCCGAGGGCTCCGCGGTCGACCTCGGGTACGCCGAAGAAGGCGTCGTCGCTGGCCACGATCGTGTCCGCGTTGCCGACCAGACCGACGCCTCCGCCGAGGCAGAAGCCGTTGACCGCGGCGATCACCGGGACCGGGCACTCGTAGATCGCCTTGAACGCCGCGTAGCAGCCGCGGTTGGCGCCGAGGATGCCCTCGAACCCCTCGATCTGCTGCATCTCCTTGATGTCGACGCCGGCGTTGAATCCCTTGCCCTCGGCGCGCAGGATCACGACTCGTGCGCCCTGGTCGGCGGCGGTCGTGACGGCGTCGGCGACCTCGAACCAGCCCTTGACCGGCAGCGCGTTCACCGGTGGGTGGTTCATCGTGACGACGGCGATCTGCTCGTCGGTGAACTCGGTGGAGATGCCCATGGTCCGTTCCTAACCTAGCGATTGCTTGGTAGCCTAGCAGTTGCTTGGTTTCTGAACGCAAGACTGAAAGGGACGCCACCATGGCTCGACTGCTCGAAGGCCGGATCGCGATCGTCACCGGAGCGGGGCGAGGCATCGGCCGGGCGCACGCTCTCGAGCTCGCCCGTCACGGGGCGAAGGTGGTCGTCAACGACTTCGGCGTCTCGCTCGCGGGCGAAGGCACCGGCGAGTCGCCCGCATCCCAGGTGGTCGACGAGATCGTCTCCGCAGGTGGGCAGGCGGTGGCCAACGCCGCCGATGTGGCCGACTTCGCGCAGGCCGAGGCGATGGTGCGACAGGCCATCGAGACGTACGGGGGCCTGGACATCCTCGTCAACAACGCCGGTTTCGTACGCGACCGGATGCTCGTCAACACCTCCGAGGAGGAATGGGACTCGGTCATCCGGGTGCACCTGAAGGGACACTTCGCGACGCTGCGGCACGCGGGTGCGTACTGGCGGGCCGAGTCGAAGGCCGGGCGCCAGCGGGATGCCCGGGTCATCAACACCTCGTCCGGCGCGGGCCTGCAGGGCTCGATCGGACAGGGCACCTACTCGGCGGCCAAGGCCGGGATCGCCGGGCTGACCCTGGTCGCCGCCGCCGAGATGGTGCGGTACGGCGTCACCGTCAACGCGATCGCACCGGTCGCCAAGACCCGGATGACCGAGGGTGCCTTCGACACCTCCGCGATGGCGCTCCCCGAGGACAACTCACCCATCGTCGCCTGGCTGGCCTCCGAGGACGCCCGCGACGTCACCGGCCGGGTCATCGAGATCGACGGCCCGCAGATCACCGTCGAGAACGGCTGGGCCCACGGCCCTTCCGCCGATGCCGGTGCGCGCTGGGAAGCCGCAGAGGTCGGCCCCGCGCTCCGCAAGCTGCTCGGTGAGGCCCCGGTCCCCGAGAACGTCTACGGAGCCTGACCCGCCGAGACGTCAGGTACGTCGGTCGAGTTGGCAGTTCAGTGCCCACTCGACCGACGCGGGTGACGCCTCGGCAGGTCAGCCGAGCTCCGCGCAGACGGTCGCCGCGATGTCCGCGAGCGGGACGTCGAGCGGCTCGGCGGCGGGGTCGTCGGAGCGGGTGAGGGCGGCGATGACGATCGGGGCGCCGTCAGGGGTCCAGGTGACACCGACGTCGTTCCTCGACGCGTAGTCACCACCGCCGGTCTTGTCGGCGAGTCGCCAGCCGGCGGGAACCCCGGCGCCGAACCTCGTGACGGTTGACTGGTTGGCCAGCATCCAGGTGATCAGCTGGTCCCGGTCGGCGCGGTCGAGGGCGTTGCCGAGCACGAGCTTGGTGTAGGTCTGTGCGATCGCCCGGGGTGAGGTGGTGTCGCGCGGGTCGCCCGGGACGGCGCTGTTGAGGTCGGGCTCCCAGCGGTCGAGCCGGGTCACGGTGTCGCCGAGGGACCGGGCGAACCGGGTGATGCCGGTGGGACCGCCCACCAGATGGAGCAGCTCGTTGGCCGCGGTGTTGTCGGACCGCGTCATCGTCGCCTCGGCGAGCTGTGCGACGGTCAGGCCGTTGCGGACGGTGAGCGAGGTGACCGGTGAGTTGACGACGATGTCGGCGGCGTCCCAGGTCAGGCGCTGCCGGAGCGTACGCGCAGGGTGATCGCGCAGGATCGAGGCCGCGAGCAGGGTCTTGAAGGTCGACAGCATCGGGAAGCGCTCCTCGGCGCGGTGCTCGATGACGCGGCCGGTCCGCATGTTCTTCGCCCAGACGCCGAGGTGACGCTGATGCTTCTGCTCGAGTGCTGCGATCGAGGGGCTGTCGGCGGCGTACGCCACGGAGCTGACTCCGGTTGCGGCGACGGCGACCGCCGTGGCGGCTCCGCCCAGGACGGCACGGCGGCTGAGGATCGGTGTGGTCATGTCGAGCATCGTGACGCCGCCGAGCAGACGCCGTCCAAGGACGATCCGGCATGCACGTATGCATCGCCGACATGGGACGAGGTGGGGCCGATCAGCCATCCTGTAGGCGTGGACCTACTGCTTCACCTGCGCGGCTTCGCCGCCGTCGCGGACGAGATGAGCGTCTCCGAGGCCGCCATCGAGCTGGGCGTCGACCAGCCGCTCCTCAGCCGTCGCCTGCGTGCTCTCGAGCGGGAGCTCGGGGTGGAGCTGCTCGACCGCACCCGGCGCCAGATCGCCCTCACCCCGGCCGGCACCGCGCTGCTGCCGCGGGCCAGGCACCTGCTCGACCAGGCCGACCATCTGCTGCGGAGCATTCGCCGGCACGACCGGGAGAGCTTCGTTGTCGCGGTGCCGCCCGGCGGCGATCCTGCGCCTCTCGCGCGGTTGGTCGCGCTGCTGGAGGCGGAAGGCGTCGACGTACGCCTCGCGAGCGACAGCGACGAGACCCCGGAGTCGGCCGCCTGGACGGTCGAGGCGTGCGACCCGGATGCGGCCACCTGGCTCACCCCGCTCGGCGCGGCCACCGCTCCCGGGACCGCCCGGGGGCCGGTGTCGTTGAGCTCGCTGCGCCCCCGTCGAGGCGGGGAACGTACGCAGCTGCTGGCCCTCCCACGAGACCTCGACGACCCCGCCGGCCGGCTGCGCCGGCTCGCGGATCGCGCCGGCATCGGGCCGGCCACGCTGCGTCGCGCCCCGCACCAGCTCGCCGTGGCCGAGACGATGGCGGGGCGCGCGAGCCTGGTCTGCGCGCGGCACGAGGCGGTGACGTACGGACTGAGCTGGTCGCCCTTCAGCGACCCGGTGCCGCGCGGTCACCGGCTGGTCGAGCAGCTACCGCCGCCCGGACCACTGGCGGCCGGCCCGGTGCGGGAGCAGGCGCTCGCCCTGCTCGGCGCGTGCGTCGGCGCACCCGAGGACGGGCGCGGATGAGTCCGCTCGTCGGCAGCGACCGAGGCCTGATCGACCTCGCCGAGGCGACCGCAGAGCGCTTCCGGGAGCTCCGGGTCCGGATCGCCTTCCTCGCCCGCGACATCGACACCGGCCACCAGGTCGGGGTCGGCGTCGACCGGCCGATGCCGCTGGCCTCGGTGGCGAAGGTCCCGCTGGCACTGGTCGTGGCGGACCGGATCGCCCGCGGCGAGATCGACGGCGGCGCGATGGTGACGCTGACCGCGGCGGAGCGGAGCTACGGGCCGTACGGCATCTCGGCGTTCACCCACGACGCGACCTGCTCGGTCGCCGACCTGATGCTGATGATGCTCGGCCTCAGCGACAACGCCGCCGCTGACGCGCTCTTCGACAGGGTCTCGCCGCGCGAGGTCGACGAGCAGCTCGCCGAGTGGGGCGTGGATGGGTTGCGGGTGCGGCACCGGATGCAGCCGATGTACGACTACGCCACCCGCGTCGCCGGTCCCGACTTCGCCCTCGCGACCCAGCTCGCGGTCGAGGGTCGTCGGCCGGGCGGCCGGCACGTCATCGACTCGCTCGACGTCGAGCGCGCGACGGTCGGCTCTCCGCGCGCCTGCGTCGACCTGCTCGAGCGCGTCTGGCGCGACGAGGTCGCCAAGCCCGAGGCGACCGAGCTGGTACGCCGGCTGATGGGCAAGCAGGTCTTCACCCATCGGATCGCCGCCGACCTGCTCGCCGACGACATTCACCTCGCCGGTAAGACCGGCGGGTTCCTCACCCTGCGGCACGAGATCGCCGTGGTCACCCACCCCGCCGGCCGTGTCGCCATCGCCGTGCTCACCGACTCCGACCGCACCGCCCGGATCCAGAACGACGTCGACCTCGCCATCGCCGCGACCGCCCGCGACGCCGTCGAAGCCCTCGCCTCCCGCCACCCCTGAGCGAGCCGTCACCCACGTCGCCCGAGACGTCGCTCCCGTCGGCCGAGGTGGCACACCGCTGCCACCTCGGCCGACGCGCCTGACGCCTCGGCCGACCGGGGCGACGCCTCGGCAAAAACCAGATGGCAACCACCCGTTCTCGGTGGTGGAATTGGCCGGTGCCCGCCCTGCCCGGATTCATCAACAACCTCATCCCGCCGACGCCGCTGTCGAAGCGTCTGGCGACCCAGTCGCTGCTCTTCGCGGCGGGGGACGGGACGTTCAACACCGCGGCGGCGTTCTACCTGGTCGCCTTCGTCGGCCTGACCCCGGCGCAGATCGGTGTGGGGCTGACGGTCGCCGGGATCGCGAGCTTCCTCACCGCCTACCCGATGGGCCGGCTGGCCGACTTCATCGGCCCGAAGCGGATCTGGGCGATCAGCGCTCTGCTCAGTGCGCTGATGTTCGCGACGATGCCGTTCATCCACGGTTTCTGGGCCTACCTCGCGGTCATCGTCGTCTTCGAGGTGGTCAACAACGCGGGTGGCGCCGGCCGGAATGCGTACGTCCTCGATGTGCTCCCCGACAAGGAGCGGGTCGAGACGCAGGCGTTCATGTACTCCAGCCTCAACCTCGGCTTCACCATCGGTGCCCTGATCGCCGGCGTCGCGCTCGCGCTGGACACCGACACGGTCCTCAAGTGGGGCGTGCCGTTCTTCGCGCTGCTCATCGGGATCGCCAACTCCGTCTGGATCACCCGGCTGCCGAGGGCGCCTCACGACGAGCGCCGCGCGGCCGGCGAGGTCACCGAGAAGCTGCCCGGCCCCGGCGCGCTGCGCAACGTCGGCTGGCTCCTGGTGACCACCTTCACCGGCACGCTGTGGAGCAACCAGGTGCTGCTGCACACCGTGATCCCGCTGTGGCTGGTCGAATACACCGACTCCCCGCGCTGGCTGCTGGCCTGGCTCTTCGCGACCAACACGGTGCTGTGCATCATCCTCCCGGCCTACACGTCGAAGGGTGTGCGCAACGTACGCGACGCGTTGCGCCGGGTGTGGTGGAGCAGCGGGTTCTTCGTCGCCGCCTGCGCGATCACGCTGGTCACCCACGACACCCGCGGGTTCCTCACCATCTTCCTGGTCTGGCTCGGCCACGTCGCCGTGACCGGCGCCGAGCTGGCCATCGGCTCCGCCTCGTGGGCTTTCCAGGCCGAGCTCATGGACCCCGACCGAAGGGGTGAGTACGAGGGTGTCGCCGGCATCGGCCGCCAGCTCGGCGGCGCCTGGGCGCCGGCCCTGTTCACCTTCCTCGCGATGGGCTGGCACCCCGACTTCTACAGCGGCGCCGGCTGGATCGTGATCGGCGTCATCGTCGTCGTCGCTGCCGCCGCCATGGGGCCCTCGACCAGGTTGGCCGTACGTTTCAAGCAGACCCACTTCCCGCGCGAGGACGAGCCCGATCCCGAGCCGGCGGCCGCCTAGCTCGGCACGATCAGCGCAGGATCGTCGCGATCCGGTCGCCGAGATAGGGGGCGAGGGTGGCGGCGTAGAGCGGCGAGACGTGGAAGCCGTCCTGGTAGACCTCCAGGTTCCCGACGACGGGTGAGCAGGTGTCGGGCTCGCAGAAGTAGTCGGTGAGGTCGACGCGATGAGCGTTCGAGGTCAGTCGAACCGCGCCGGCGCTGCCGTCGTCGCGTACGATCCGGTGCCGGTCGCGCGCACAGGCCGACCCCGCGGCGAGGCCGGCGTCATCGACGCACGGCTGGACCACGCGCGCGAACCGGGTCGTGCTGCCCTCGAAGATGGGGCTGTCCCGGATCGCGATGACCGGCACCGACGGGTCCGGCCGGCTCGCCCAGGCCTCGGCAAGACCATGACTGAGCGCCTCGCCGGGCGTCTCGTCACCCCGCGACTCCACCGAGATCTGGCTGGAGTGGATGACGAGGTACGCGTCGATCCCGGGCTCCTCGGAGAGATACGTCGCGAGCCGTGACTTCCACTGCCTGCACAGCTCGACCGTCGTCGCAGGAGCCCCGACGCGGTCCCGGGCGTTCCAGTGGCAGCCGGCGCGGCTGGCGACGTCGATGCGCCAGCCGCGCCGCTCGGCGATCTCACGGTAGGCGGGGACGAGCTGGTGGTTGTGCGAGTCGCCGATCGCGAGGAGGCGACGGGAGTAGCCCCGTGAGGGCCCGAGCGTGCACACCTTGAACCGCACCGGCCGCTCCTTGTTGGACCAGCAGCTCGACCCGTCGGGCGCCTGGTAGCCGAGACTGGCGTCGAGCAGCCGGTCCGGACCCTCGCAGCCGGCGGTCGCGGGATCCAGGGCGGCCGCGCCGATGCAGCCGGCGTACGTCTTCGCCGCCGCGACGGCGGCCGCCCTCGCCGCGGTGTCCTGGCGCTCGACAACGGTGGCGCCCGCGATCGTCGTGCCCGCGACCAGCGAGAGCACGACCGGGATCGCCACGAGGCGACCGACGCCGGAGCTGTGCGGTCCGAGGGGCGCCCCGAAACGCGTGACCGGCACCTCGACGTACCGGTGGGTGAGCCAGGCCAGGGCCACCGAGGCCGAGAGCACGACGACCGCGGCGAGGAGCGTGGTCCGGGTGGCGTACGTCCAGCTCAGCCACGCCACGAGCAGCGGCCAGTGCCACAGGTAGAGCGGGAAGGAGATGTCCGCGACGAACCGCAGCGGCCTCACCGCGAGGAGCCGCTGCGGCCCCCGGCGGTGCGGGGACCCCGACCCGATCACCACCAGCAGCGCCCCGCCGACCGGCCACAGCGCCCACGGCCCGGGGAAGAGCGCGGCGCCGTCGAGCACGAACCCCGAGCTCGCGACGAGCAGCAGCCCGACCCAGGCGAGCACCGGGCGCACGGCCCCCGGCGGGCGCAGACGATCGAGCCCGAGCGCCAGCAGCGCACCGGCGCCGAGCTCCCAGAAGCGTGCCCCGGTGTGGAAGTACGCCACCTGCTGGTCGGCCATCCCGAGTCGCCAGGCGAAGACGAACGACGCGACCGTCGCCACCGCCACGACCGCCGCCAGCGCCACCCGGAGCCGCGCCCGCGCGAGCCACCAGATCCCCAGCACGACCACCGGCCAGACCAGCAGGAACTGCCCCTGCACCGCCAGCGACCAGAAGTGCTGCAGCGGGCTGGCGCTCGGCCCGGCCGCCCCGTAGGCGAGCTGGGAGCGGATCATCTCCCAGTTCAGGACGTACGCCGCCGACGCCGCGATCTCCCGCAGCGTCGAGCCCCACATCGACCGCGGCATGACCGTCACCATCAGCACCGCCGTCCCGGCGAGCACGACCAGCGTGGGAGCCGAGAGCCGCAGGAACGTACGCCCGTAGTGGTCGGCCAGGCGCAGCTCGGAGGCCGTGACCCGGCGGACGAGCGATCGGGTCGCCAGGAACCCGGTCAGCGCCAGGAAGACGTCGACGCCGCCGGAGACCCGGCCGTTGCCGAAGAGGTGGAAGACCACCACCAGCGCCAGCGCCAGCCCCCGCAGCCCGTGGATCTCGGCGATCCGTCGGGGCCGATGAGCGTCAGGCATCGCGTCAGGCTAGGTCGGGTCGGTGACGCCGGGAAGACGCCCAGATGAAGCCGAGTTGGCGCATCTTGACCGAAAGTGACGCCGAGTCGGCTCGTCGTCACCGAGATTCCCGCCGAGTCGGCTCGTCATGACGAGCCGACTCGGCAGGGATTACGTCAGGATGCGCCGAGTCGGCGGTTTTGATCAGGAGCCGAGGACCTGCTCGAGGTAGGGGTTGCCGAAGATGCGCGAGGGGTCGAGCTTGTCGCGAACCGCGACGAAGTCGCCGAACCGCGGATAGCGTTGGCCCAGGTCAGCGGCGGTGAGGGTGTGCATCTTGCCCCAGTGCGGACGCCCGCCGGCCTCGCCGGCGATGCGCTCGAAGGTCGCGAAGTACTCCTCGCGCCACGGCGAGGACGGCGCGGTGTGGATGGCGATGTAGACGTTCTCGCGCTCGAACCCCGTCGACAGCGGGATGTCGTCGGCGCCCGCGACCCGGACCTCGACCGGGAAGGAGATGTTCCACGACGAGGCCTCGACCGCACGCTGCAGCTCGGCGAGGACCTCCATGCCGACGGCACGCGGGACGGCGTACTCGCTCTCCACGAACCTCACCTTCCGCTGCGAGGTGAAGACGCGGTAGGAGATGTCGGTGAACTCGCGTGGCGAGAGGGCCGAGGCGGCGAAGCGGGCCAGCGGCTTCACCAGGCCGGGGACCCGGAGGCCGAGTCCGACGGTCGCTCCGAACGCGGTGTTGGAGAGGAGCTCGTCGTCGAACCACCCGCGGACCCGGCTCACCGGCTCCAGCGGCGTCTCCGGCAGCGGCAGCCGGGTGTTGTGCTTGGTCAGGACCCGGGTGGTGTGCGGGAACCAGTAGAACTCGAAGTGGTCGGTCTCCGACGCGTGCGAGTCGAAGGCGGCCATCACCTCGGCGAGCTCCCCGTTGCCCTCACGCGCGCGCAGCGCGAAGAGCGGTTCGGTCTGGAGCGTGACCTCGACGATGATCCCGAGCGCGCCGAGCCCCACGCGGGCGAGGTCGAAGATCTCCGGGTTCTCCGACGCCGAGCACGAGACCACGGAGCCGTCGGCGAGGAGCAGCCGGAGGCCGCGTACCTGGGTCGCCAGGCCGCCGAAACGCACTCCGGTGCCGTGGGTGCCGGTCGAGATCGCCCCGGAGATCGACTGCTCCTCGATGTCACCGAGGTTGGTCATCGACAGGCCGAGCGCCTCGAGCGCGCGGTTGAGGACCTTGAGCCGAGTGCCGCCGCGCACCGTCACCAGGCCGGTCGTCGCGTCGGCCCGCACGACCCCGGACAGCCGGTCCAGACTGACCTGGACGTCGACCGGCGACCCGATCGCGGTGAACGAGTGTCCCGCGCCGATCGGCTTGATCCTCCGCCCGGCCTCCGTCGCTGCCACGACGACCGCCGAGAGCTCTGCCTCGTCGCGAGGCACGACGACCTCGACCGCTCCCGCCTGCTGGTTGCCTGCCCAGTTCTGCCACTCGCTCACGCGGCAAGGGTGTCGGGTCCGGAGCCGACGGTCAACGTCCTGGAGAAGGGCGACCGCTTGGATTTTAGCGACAACATGTCGCTATCATCGCGACATGTTGTCGCCAAAGTTCGGGAGAAGCCCGTGTTCCTAGCTCTACGTGAGATCGCGTTCGCGCGCGGTCGCTTCGTCATCATGGGTGCGGTGGTTGCGCTCATCGCCGTCCTGATGGTCCTGCTCAGCGGGCTCTCCGTCGGTCTGGTCAACGACGGCGTCTCCGGCCTGCAGCGGATGAAGACCACCTCGTTCGCCGTGCAGAAGGACGTCGGGAAGGACTCGGCGTTCTCGCGCAGCGTCATCAGCAGCGCGGCGGTCGACACCTGGGCCGACCAGGACGGCGTCGAGGAGGCGGCCCCGTTCGGCAACGCCCTTGTCAACGGCCGAACCAACCGCGACGTCGACATCGACCTGGCCCTCTTCGGCATCGAGCTCGACTCCTTCCTGGCGCCGGAGGTCACCACCGGGACCGTGCTGACCGGCGCCCCGGACGAGGTCGTCGTCAGCGCCACCGCCGCGGAGGAAGGCGTCGAAGTCGGCGACGTCATCACGGTCGAGCAGACCGGCGCCGACCTGAGGGTCGTCGGAGTGATGGCCGACCAGCACACCTTCGGCCACGTCGACGTCGCCTACCTCCCGCTGCGCACCTGGCAGGAGATCCGTGCCGGTGTCCGGGAGGGCGACCAGGTCGCCGACCGGGTCTACGACGAGATCACCGCTGTCGCGGTCCTCGGCAAGGACGCCGACCTCGCCGCTGGGGACGAGGCGGCCGGCACCACCTCGATGACCACCGAGGAGTCGTTCGGAGCCTCGCCCGGCTACACCGCGGAGACCTCGACCCTCAGCCTCATCCAGGGCTTCCTCTACGCGATCTCCGCGCTCGTCGTCGGTGCATTCTTCACCGTCCTCACCATTCAGCGCAGGAACGAGATCTCCGTGATGCGGGCGATCGGCGCCAGCACCAGGTATCTCCTGCGTGACAGCCTCACCCAGTCGGTGATCCTGCTGACCGTGTCGGCCGCCGTGGGGGTCGCCCTGGGCGTGGCGATGGGCGCCCTCCTCGCTACGACGGCGATGCCGTTCGCGCTCGAGGCCGGGCCGATCGCCGCTGCCACCGGCTCGCTGCTCGTGCTCGGCGTGCTCGGGGCGGCCGCTGCCGTCGTACTCATCGTCCGGGTTGACCCGTTGACCGCGCTGGGAGAGAACCGATGACCGCCCACACCCTCGTCCTCGACCAGGTCAGCCTGGTCCACAGCGACGGCGACGAGACGATCACCGCGCTCGACGGCATCGACCTGCGGGTCGCCCCGGGAGAGATCGTGGCGATCGTCGGGCCGTCCGGCGCCGGCAAGTCCAGCCTGCTGGCCGCCTCGGGCGGGCTCATCAGGCCCACCTCGGGCACGGTCACCGTGGGCGGCGCCGACCTCGCCGGCCTCTCCGGAAAGCAACTCACCGAGCTGCGGCGTACCCGCATCGGGTTCGTCTTCCAGACGAGCAACCTGGTCCCCGCGCTCAAGGCGGTCGACCAGCTTCGGCTGCCGCTGACCTTCGGCAAGGTCCGGGACCCCCGCGACCCGATGGAGCTCCTCGAGGAGGTCGGGATGGCCCACAAGGCCAAGCGGCGTCCGCACCAGCTCTCCGGCGGCGAACGCCAGCGTCTCGGCATCGCTCGTGCCCTGGTGACGAGGCCGCAGGTGCTGTTGGTCGACGAGCCGACCGCGGCGCTGGACCGGCAGCGCAGCCAGGACGTCGTGGCGCTGCTGGCCAAGGAGACCAAGGCCCAGGGGGTCGCGACGATCATGGTGACCCACGATCATGAGGTGCTGCACCACTGCGATCGCGTGCACGAGATGATCGATGGCAGGCTGGGGGAGCCCGCACCCCGCTGACCGATGAGAGGATGGCTCGTGCCCCGGATCACTGCCCCGACCGTTGTCGCACATCGCGAACAGCAGCTACGTGCAGTGCTCGACAGTGCGCGAGCCATCCTCGGTGAGACCCGGACGGCGCCCACCCTCGCCGCCACCGCCGAGCGGGCGGGCATGGCGCGCTCGAGCATCTACCGCTACTTCTCCTCCAACGCCGACCTCCTGGCCGCGATAGTCGACGACGTCTTCCCGGAGTGGGCGGGTCATGTCCATGACCGCGTCGAGGAGGCGGGTACGCCGGGGGAGAAGGTCTGGGCCTACATCTGCGCCAACCTCGACCTGTTCACCTCCTCCGAGCAGGACGTCGCCAGCGCGCTCACCGAGGTCGCCGATCCGCGGATGCTCAAGGAGCCGATGGAGGCGTTCCACGCCGACCTGCAGAAGCCGTTGGTCGCCGCCCTCGCCGCCCGCGGCGAACCCCGCCCCACCGCGATGGCCGAGGCGATCGAAAGCGCGCTCGTACGGGTGGCTCGCAGCGTCGGATCGGCGGAGGACCCGCTGAGCAAGGACGAGGGGCTCGCGCTCCTCCGGAGGATGCTCGGCGGCTATCTGGGCCTGGCCTGAGGGCCTGGACCGACCAGTCGCGACGTGCGGGCCGAGGTTGTCGATGGCCCGGCCCAGGGCCACACGGCGGAACAGTTGGTTACCTGGCGTTGACGTGAGTGCCTCGCGGGGCATAGACACTTGCGTCGTGGTCAAGCCCTCTATTCAACGCTCCCACCATCTCTCCGCCCAGCAGCACGAACGGCTCGACCGGGCGACCGCCTGCCTCGACGGACCCGTCGGGGCGGTGGACCTCGCGGCGTTCGACGCCAACGCCGACGATCTCGTGCGCCGTGCGGCCGGCACCCCGATCCGGGTTGCGAGCAAGTCCGTACGCTGCCGGGCGCTGATCGACCGGGTGCTCGCCCGCGAGGGATATGAGGGGATCCTGGCCTTCACGCTGTTCGAGGCGTTGTGGCTGGCCGAGACGCACTACGACGTCGTCGTCGGCTACCCGACCGTCGACCGAGCCGCGCTGGCCACCCTCGCGAAGGACGAGGAGAAGCTCGCCCGGGTCACCCTGATGATCGACAGCGCCGAGGGGTTGTCGCTGGTCAAGGCCGCGATCGGCACGCCCGCCGCCCCCGTACGCGTGGCCATCGACCTCGACGCCGCGCTGGTCATCGCGCGCCGCATCTGGCTCGGCGCCCGCCGCTCCCCGGTCCGCACCCCCGAGGACGCCGTCGCCCTCGCCCGGATCGTCGCCGAGGACCCGGACTTCCAGCTGGTCGGGCTGATGGCCTACGAGGGCCAGGTCGCCGGCACCGTTGACCGGCCGCTCGGCGGCAACCCGCCCGCGCCGGTCATCAGGAGGATGAAGAAGGCCTCCATCGCGGAGATCACCGAGCGCCGCGGGAAGATCGTCGCCGCCGTACGCTCGCTGACCGACCTCGAGTTCGTCAACGGCGGTGGCACCGGCTCGATCGAGTCCACCCATGCCGACCCCTCGGTGACCGAGATCGCGGCCGGGTCCGGCCTCTACGGCCCGACCCTCTTCGACCGCTACGACGGCTTCACGCCCCACCCCGCGGCGTACTTCGGGCTGAGCGTCGTCCGCCGTCCCGCGCCCGGCATCGTCACCGTCGCCGGTGGTGGCTGGATCGCGTCGGGCCCGCCCGGACTCGATCGCGTCCCGAGCCCGACCTACCCCTTCGGGCTGGAGTACGTCGGCACCGAAGGCGCCGGGGAGGTCCAGACGCCGCTGCGCGGGCATGCCGCCGACGAGCTCGCGATCGGTGACAAGGTCTGGTTCCGGCACGCGAAGGCGGGTGAGGTCTGCGAGCGGCTCGACGCGCTCCAGCTGATCGAGGGCGACTCGATCATCACGGTCGCGCCGACATATCGGGGCGAGGGCCAGACGTTCCTGTGACCTGCTGGGTCCTGCTGGTCAGGCCGGGTCGCCCAACAGCATGACCCAGCTCTCGGTGATCAGCTCGCACATGCGGTCGTGCTCGACACCCCAGAACCCGTCCGCCCAGCGCTGGAACAGATAGTCGAGCTGGCTGACCGCCAGGGCGCCGCGCATCCGCCGGCTGTCGGCGTCGAACCGGTCCGCCTTGTCCAGACCCGTGCTGACGTCCTCGATCGTCTCGTCCGTCCAGGCATCGACGATGCGGGTGAGATCGGGATCGACGGCCTGGGCGGCCCGGGCGATCGTGACGATCGGACGCACCTCCGGCCACCTGGCCATGGCCTGCCGGATCCAGGCGCCGAGCTGCTCGCTGGTGCCGGCCGCCACCGCGTCGGCGAGGCCGCCGAGCGAGCTGTCCCGTGGGGAGCGGAGCTGGACCAGCTCGTCCTCGAGGCGCTCGGCGATCAAGGCCTTGATGACCTCGGACTTCGAGGGGAAGTAGGCATAGAACGTCACCCGGGTGGTGCCTGCCGCCGAGGCGATCTCGTCGATCGTCGTGGCCGCATAGCCGCTCGCGACGAACCGATCCATCGCCGCGTCCAGCAGGAGCCGGCGAGTCATCGCCCTCTGAGCTGCACGGTTGGCCATGGCGTCACGATAAGCGACGCCGATACCTGCCCGGGGATTTCCACGGTTTCTCGAAAACTCGATGTCTGACGGCTGGGCCGTCGGTAGGTTCTGTCTCGATGGACGATCATGTGACTTGGGCGGACAAGGGCTTCTGGGAACCGGGGGAAGCCGTCGATCTCACCACGTACGCAGCCTCCGGCCGCAACCTCTTCGACGGCTCGTTCACCTGGCCGGCGATGGTGCTCAAGCAGAGCGCGCTGGAGCACAACATCGCGACCCTCGCGGCCTTCGCGGAGGAGCACGGCCTGCTGTTCGCCCCGCACGGCAAGACCACGATGGCGCCCTCGCTCTACCAGCGGCAGCTCGACGCCGGCGCGTGGGCGATCACCGTCGCCTCGCCCAGCCAGGCCCTGGTCGCTCGCCACGCCGGCGTACGCCGGGTCATGGTCGCCAACGAGATCCTCGACCACAGCGCGCTGAGCTGGGTGGCCTCCGAGCGCGCGGCCGACCCCGAGTTCCTCCACCTGCACTGGGTCGACTCGGTCGAAGGTGTCGAAGCGGCGGCCGAGGCATCGGCACTGGTCGGCGTCGAGGACCGGCCGATGGCCGTGCTGATCGATCTGGGCTTCCCGGGCGGGCGCACGGGCTGTCGCTCCGTCGAGGAGGCCGTCGAGCTCGCCCGGCTGGTCGACTCCACCCCGGGCGTACTCCTGGCGGGGGTGGCCGGCTACGAGGGCGGGCTGCACACGGCCGAGGCGGTCGGTGACTACTTCGACGGCCTCAAGGAGCTCGCCTCGACCCTCTTCACCAAAGGCCTGGTCGCCGCCGACGCCATCGTCTCCGCAGGTGGCAGCGCCTTCTTCGACGTCCTCGCCGAGCGCTGGTCCGCGGGTTGGCCGGATGGGATGACGCCTCGCCGGGTGCTACGCAGCGGTGCGTACGTCTCCCACGACCACGGGCTCTACGCCGACGAGACGCCCTACGGCCGCATCGAGGGCACCCTGGACCCGGCCATCGAGGTGTGGGCCCAGGTGATCTCAGCCCCCGAGGAGGGACTGGTCATCGTCGGCATGGGCAGGCGGGACGCGCCGTACGACTACGGCCTTCCGGTCCCGCTCGCGGTGCGGCGCAACGGCTTCCATGGAGCGGAGCCGCTCGAGGGCACCGTCGAGAAGCTGGCCGACCAGCACGCCTTCCTGCGCACCGATGCCGGACTGCGGCCGGGCGACCTGGTCAGCTTCGGGATCTCGCACCCGTGCACGGCGTTCGACAAGTGGCGGCTGATCCCGGTCGTCGATCTCGACTACACCGTGACCGACCTGGTCCGGACGTACTTCTGAGGGCTCAGGCGATGCCGGAGAGCCGCACTCTGACCTGGTAGAACGCGCCGTGGTCGGTGGCCCTGCGCGCCGACGGGCCGGAGTAGACCCGGTAGCGGTCGGGCCGCAGCGACGGGCTGAGGAAGGCCTGGTCGATCGGCGCCCGGCGGGCGGTGGCGCACTTCTCGTGCGTCGCGAGCGGACTCACCAGACCGGTCCCGGCGGAGGTCAGGTCGCACAGGATGTCGTTGCGCTGGTTGAAGTCACCGGCCACGACCATCGGCACCTCGGCGCGCGCGACCGCGTCCTTGACGATCCGGGCGTTCACGTCGCGCCACTTCTTCTGTCTGGGCGCGGAGGGGAGGGTCGCCGGGAAGTGCACGGGCAGGACCCCGACGCGCTGTCCCGAGGAACGCTCCTCCAGCACCACCACAGGTGCGGTGACGCGGGCTCCGTGGCGGTAGTACATGGTGACCGTGTCCTTGCTGACCAGCCGGAACACCGAGCGGCGGTAGAAGACCGCGTCGTCGGTGGCGTCGGGCGTGGAGACCAGCGCGTACTCCCGGCCGAACGACTCGAAGGCCTCCCGCTGCGGCGCCTCCACCTCGGCGAGCACGCCGAAGTCGATGACCGTACGCCGCAGGTGCCCCACCACGATCCGCATCCGCGGCACGCCGTCGAGCCGTCCCGCGGCAGCGCCTCCGGGAGCGGTGTGGTGGTCGGCCCAGGCGTTGAGCCAGGCGAAGCGCTGGAAGCCGGGTTGCACCGGTGCGGCCTGGGCGACCTTGATGGTCGGGCCGGCGGAGGCGGTCGTCGGGACGAGGAAGCTCAAGGTGGCGGCGATGACGCCGCACAGCGCGACCGCGGGCACGACGGCGCGCAGCATCTTGGCCCGACCTGGACCCGAGGAGATCAGCGTGGGGGACACGCCTACCGACGGTATGAGTCCGTCGTGTGCGCCGAACCAAACGCTTTCGAATACTCGGGAACCCTCGGGTGAACTCCGGCGTCTACAGGTCCATGAAGATCAGGGCGCCCGCGATGTCGGCGGTGCCGTAGTGGAGGTAGTCGTCGACGGTCTCCTCCGAGACGCCCTTCTGTGCGGTCACGAAGCCGACGACGACCGCCTTGGCGGAGTCCTTGGCGACCCACTTCCCGATCACGTCGTCCGCGACGAGGCTGCCGGTGGGCAGGTCGATGTCGGTCTCCTCGACCGACTCCGCGGCCGCCGTCGCTTCCGCCTCGCTGTCGAAGACGTAGATCACCCGGAGCATCCGCAGCTTGCCGCCCTCGGCGTCGTGGATCCCCATCGCGGCGTAGCGGCAGCCCTTCTTCTCCAGGGCCGCCGACGCGATCGGCCCGCAGTCCGGGTAGTCCTGGGCGGCCACGTACGTCGCGTTCATGCTCACGTCGCCGAGCTTGAACCTCCAGTCACCCTCGAACAGGTCCGCGGCCAGCCCGCCTGGGGCAGGGGCGGTCGCCGACGTGCTCGGCGTGGCCGTCACCGTCACCGGCCCCGGCTTGCCGGTCGGATCCTCCTCGCCGCTGAGCAGGACGATGGCGGAGGTGATGATCACGCCGATCACCAGCACCCCGGCGATCGCACCGAGCCCGATGACGATGGGCCACGGGTTGTGCGGCTTCTCCGGCGGCGGTCCTCCGGCGCCGAACGAATTTTCGTTCGCCGGCCAAGCGGGCTGGGTCTCGAGGTTCGGCGCCGGAGGCATCGCGCCGTACCCCTCCGGTGGAGGAGGTGGTGTCGGTGTCGTCATCGTTGTCCTGAGTCCCCTGCCCGAGTAAAGAATCCCGTGGGAGAAGCGTTCCCACGTAGTTCCACGATTCTCTCGTACGTCCCAACCGCCGCTGCTACTTTCTGCGACGCGCCAACGGGTGGGCGCCATCGTGCCCCCACGTCTCTGCAAAGGATCTCTCATGTCTCGTCGACCAGCCGCGTACGCCTCAGACCGTGCGGACCGCAAGATGGAGACCAAGTGGAAGGTCCTCATCGCCATCGGCGCAGTGCTGGCGATCTGGGTGATCCTCGAGCTGCTCGGGTTCATGGCCGACGTGGTCATCGGGGGATTCCTGCGGAGCTATCCGATGGCCCTGGCGACCGTCGCGCTGGCCGTCGGCTACCTGCTCGGCCGCGACAGCAACCGGTAGGCCCGAAAAGTAGTCCGGGACGTTCCTGTCCATTTACCCGCGGGTAATGGGCAGAAACGTCCCGGACTACCCCGCTCAGGGGGCGACGGGGTAGTGGCTGGAGATGGCGATCCGGTTCCAGGTGTTGATCGCGATCGCGACCCAGGTGAGCGCGGCGATCTGCTTGGCGTCGAGGATGCTCTCGACGTCGACCTTGGGAGCGGGGGCGGTGTGCAGGTCCCCGATGCGGGTGATCTGCTCGGCGATGGTGAGGGCGGCCTGCTCCTCGGGGGTGAAGTACTGCGACTCCCACCAGGCGGCGACGACGGCGAGGCGGTTGGTGGTCTCGCCGTTCTTGAGGGCGTCCTGGGTGTGCATCCGCAGGCAGAAGGCGCAGCCGTTGATCTGGGAGGCGCGAAGCTTGACGAGGTCGACGGCGAGCCGGTCGATGCCGGCGACGGTGATGGCCTCCTCGACCGCCTCTTCGACGGCCATCTGGGCCTTGTACGCGGCGGGGAAGAGCTTGGTGACGTTGACGTTGGCGAGCATCGGGGTCCTTCGGGTCCGGCCCGCCACAGTGCGGGCACTCAGCAGGTTGACGAGGTGGCGGACGCGAATGTGAGGTCGCCACCTCACATTCGTGCTGTCTGCCTCGTCACAGTGAGCGAGGGCCGGAGAAAGTGCCGGAGAAAGGTGCCACGATGCCTGACATGGACGACCTGGGTGAGGTGATGGTCGAGCGCCGCCGTCTGATCGCGCTCGCCTACCGCCTGCTCGGCACGGTCGAGGAGGCCGAGGACGCGGTCCAGGAGACCTACCTGCGGTGGTACCGCCTCTCCGACGAGGAGCGGGCGGCGATCGACAACCCCTCCGGCTGGCTGAGCCGGGTCGCCAGCCGGGTCTGCCTCGACGTGCTCAAGTCGGCGCGTTCGCGCCGGGAGAGGTACGTCGGCCCGTGGCTGCCCGAGCCGGTCCGCCCCGGCTTCCTGGGAGCGCCCGAGGATCCCGCGGACCGGGCGACCCTGGACGACACGGTGAGCACCGCCCTGCTGGTGGTGCTCGACGCGATGACCCCGGCCGAGCGGGTCGCGTTCGTGCTCCACGACATCTTCGCGGTCCCGTTCGGCGACATCGCCGCGGTGGTCGGTCGCTCCCCGGCCGCGGTGCGGCAGCTCGCCGCCTCGGCGCGACGCCGGGTCGCCGAGCAGCGCGCCGACGTCGCCCCGCTGCCCGAGCACGACGACGTCGTCCGTGCCTTCGTCTCGGCGACCGCGGGTGGCGACCTCGGCCGGCTGGTGACGCTGCTGGACCCGTCGGTCGTCCTCCGCTCCGACGGTGGTGGCCGGGTCAGCGCGGCCCGCAACCCGATCAGCGGACCGGAGCGGGTGGGCCGGTTCCTGCTCGGCGTGCTCGGCAAGCACCCGACCTGGACGATCAGCACCGAACCCACCGCCGACGGCCTCGGGTTCACGCTCGTCGAGGACGGCGCTCACCGCGGGGTCGCCAACCTGCGGGTCGTCGGCGGCCGGGTCACCGACGTGTGGATCGTGCTCAACCCGGACAAGCTCGGCGCCTGGCGCTGACCTCGGGCCAGGCCCGGACCAGACTCAGACCAGGGACGCGTCCGCGGTCCCGAGCGGGATCGGCCGGAACATCTCGGGCTCGTCCTCCGGCCACAGCGCGGTCGTGGAGTAGAGCCAGTCGATCATCGAGTAGTCGCCGGTCTCCCGTGCCCGGAGGAGCGCGTTGCGCTGCTCGCGGGGACGCCCGTCGAGGTGCCAGAGCACACCCCATGCGCGGGAGGTCTCCACGACGCGGCGGCAGTGCTCGGGACGTACGGCCTGGTAGGCCGTGAGCGCACGGTCCCAGTCGACCGAGCCGTCCTCGGCGCGGAGGCGCTGGACGTGCTCGCCGAGCACCCAGCCGTCCTCGATGGCCATGATGGCGCCCTGGGCGATGTACTGCAGCGGGGGGTGCGCGGAGTCGCCGAGAAGCGCGACGCGGCCGTGGACCCACTGGTCGATCGGGTCGCGGTCGTACATCCGCCACCACTTGTCGCGCCACATCTGCGCCAGTCCGTCCTGGATGAACGGGGTGGTGGCGGAGAAGGCGGCGTCGAGCTCGTCCGGCGTGCCCCAGTCCTCCTCGCCCGCGAGCGCCTTGGGCGACTCGAAGACGGCGACCTGGTTGAGCAGCTCGCCGCCGCGCAGGCCGTAGTGGACGAAGTGGCAGTCCGGGCCGATGTGCACGACGACCTCGGCGAGGTCGACCTCGGCCCCACGCCCGGAGTCGGTCGGCATGGTGCCGCGATAGGCGACGTACGCCGAGGAGACCGGCTGGTCGCCGACGAACTTGTAGCGGGCGGGGGAGTGCAGACCGTCGGCCGCGATCACGAACGGCGCGGTCTGGGTCGAGCCGTCCTCGAGGTGGACGGTCGCCTCGTCCGAGCCGGCCGTGTAGTCGACGATCTTCGCGTTCGTGACCAGCTCGACGCCCGCCTGCGAGGCCGCCCGCAGGAACATCGCGTGCAGGTCGGAGCGGTGGATCACCAGGTAGGGGTAGCCGTAGCGCTCCTCCATGTCGCGCAGGTCGAGCCGGGTCAGCTCCTCGCCGGAGACCGCGTCCCGCATCACCATCGCCTCCGGGACGACCCCGAGCGACCGGGCCTCATCCAGGAGCCCGTAGTCGTCGAGGATGCGCGTGCAGTTGGGCGCGAGCTGGATGCCCGCACCCACCTCGCCGAAGGCGGACGCCTGCTCCAGCACCCGGACCCGCAGGCCCTGACGGGCCAGGGAGTACGCCGCGGAGAGCCCGCCGATGCCGCCGCCGACGATGATCACGTCGGTCGCCTCGGCCGATGGGCGCGTCACAGCCACGGTCCCAGCTCCGGTGCGTCGACGAGGCCGTGCGGCCGCCCGGCGAGCCAGGCGGCGACCTCCGGCAGCGAGCCCGTGACGCCGCGCAGGTCGTCGTCGGTCAGGCCCCGCTTCGCGCGGATCTCGCCGGCGAGGGCGAGCAGGAAGTCGTCGGGCAGGTCCGCGAAGGTGATCCCGACGCCGAGGTCGACGGCGTGGACGAAGACCTCGCGGGCGCGCATCCAGGGGACGTCGCTCGCCTTGCGGGTGACCAGCTGCGCGGTGATCACCTCGTGGTCCCACTGCTCGGGGCTCAGCCGGTCCATGGCCGCCTCGAGCTCCCCGACGCCGCGGAGATACCAGGCGCGGAGCTCCTCGGCCGGACGGGTCGCGGCCGCCTCGATGTCGGCGTTGCGCTGCTCGGGGGAGGCGTACATCCGCTTCTCGACGCCGGTCTCCGCCCAGGAGAGGAGGTTGCCGAGGGCGTCGGCGTTGGCGGCGACGTGGCCGACCAGGTGCTTGCGAGTCCAGCCCGGCAGCTGCGAGTCGGCGTCGAAATCGGCGACGGAGAGGCCGTCGACGCCGCCGGTCAGCAGAGCGGTGCCCTCGGTGACCCAGCGGCGGGCGTCGACGAACGTACGCGTCGGGGTGGTGCCGATCAGGACGGACATCGCGGTCAGCCCTTCACGATCGTGTTGGTGAGGGTGCCGATCCCCTCGACGGTGATCTCGACGGTCTCGCCGCCCCACAGGAACTCCTGCGGCGAGCGGGCGTGCCCGACCCCGCCGTTGGTGCCGGTGAGGATCAGGTCACCGGGGCGCAGCGTGGTGATCGTGGAGACGTACCGAACCAGGGCGACCGGGTCGAAGAGCAGGTCGGAGGTGTTCGCGCTCTGCTTCTCGACGCCGTCGACGGTCAGCCGCGTGGCCAGCTCCGGGCGTACGCCGCCGGGCAGCTCGTCGGGGGTGACGACGTAGGGGCCGACGGGCGTGGTGGCCTCCCACATCTTGCCCTGCAGCCACTCGCGGGTGCGGAACTGCCAGTCGCGGACCGAGTAGTCGTTGGCGGCGGTGAAGCCGGCGATCGCGGCGACGGCCTGCTCCTCGTCCGCATGGCGCACGGTCGAGCCGATCACGATGGTCAGCTCGCACTCCCAGTCGAGCTGCTCGGTCTCGGCCGGCTTGGTCACCGGGTCGTTCGCGCCGGTCAGGGTGTCGGCGAACTTCGCGAACAGCACCGGGTACTCGGGCAGGTCACGGCCCATCTCCTCGATGTGGCTGCGGTAGTTGAGCCCCACGCAGACGACCTTGCTGGGCTGCAGGACGACCGGCGCGAAGTCGGCCGCCTCGACCGGGTAGGTCACCGAGCCGCCAGGCAGGTCGGGCGCACCAGCGGCCAGGTACGCGCCCAGGTCGGGGTAGCCGAGGTCGACGAGCTGATCACCGTCGAGTCGGACCCCGCGGGTGCCGTCTGCGGTGCGGATGGTGGCGAACTTGGGCATCAGGAGTCCTTCTGGGTGCGGTTGAGCCGGAGTGCTTCGAAGACGGGTGCGTCGGAGAAGCGGAAGAGGTCGAGTGCGCCGGAGTCCGAGTCCGACGCGCCCGCCTCGGATCTGGCCGAGAACGGCTCCCACGAGGGAACCACGAACAGGTCGCCGCGGGACACGGTCCAGGACTTCGTACCCACGGTGACGACGCCGGAGCCGTCGAAGACCTGGTAGACGCTGGACCCGGTCTCGCGCAGCGGCGCGGTCTCGACGCCGGTGGCGATGCGGTGGAACTCGGCGCGCATCGTCGGCAGTACGTCCCCGCCGGTGGCCGGGTTGGTGTAGCGGACCGCCGCGTGGCCGGGCTCGACGGTGCCGCCGTAGCCCTCCTTCTCGAGCGCGAGCTGGTCGGCGAGGGCCCGGTCGGTGAACTCCCACTTGTACGAGAGCAGCGGGCTGCCGGGGGCGGTGTGCGTGACCGCGACCGGCGAGAGGCCCGGGTGGCCCCACAGCCGCTCGGAGCGGGAGAGGTCGGGCGTGGTCCGCTCGGTCTCGGAGATCTCGTCGCGGCCGAACTCGAAGAACTGGGACTCGGTGGCGTACTGGAACGGGATGTCGAGGCCGTCGATCCAGGCCATCGGCTCGGAGGTCGCGTTGTGGTGGGCGTGCATGTTCCAGCCGGCCTGGGGGAGGAAGTCGCCGCGGTTCATCGGCACCGCATCTCCGCCGACGACTGTCCACACGCCCGAGCCCTCGACGACGAAGCGGAAGGCGTGCTGGGTGTGGCGGTGCTCGGGAGCGTCCTCGCCGGGCATGAGGTACTGGATCGCGGCCCACAGCGTCGGTGTCGCGAACGGGCGGCCACCGAGGGACGGGTTGGCCAGCGCGATCGCGCGGCGCTCGCCGCCACGGCCGACGGGCACGATCTCGCCGGCCTGCCCGGCCAGGCGTAGGAGGTTCTCCCACTTCCACAGGTGGGGGACGGCGCGGCTGCGCGGGTGGGCAGGCATCAGGTCGCCGATCTCGGTCCACAGCGGGACCAGGAGCTCCTGCTCGAAGCCGCGATAGAGGGCTTCGAGCGCGGGCGAGACGGTGGGCTGGTCCTCGGCCTCGACTGCCTTCAGCCTCACCGGCGAGGCGGACGTGGTGGGCGCGGGCGTGGTGTTCATGGTCACAGAGTGCTGGTTCCAGGCGTGAAAGAACGAATAATTCTGTTCTAAAGAACGACAGGCTCGGTCAATCTCCTGCGGAGCCGAGCGATAGGTGCTTGGTTTGGTGTGATCAGGAAGAGGTGGGATGGACAAGCCGCTCAAGACACGGCCCCCGTATGCGATCACCAGCGTCGACCACGCGCTCAAGCTGGCGGCGATCCTTCAGCTCGAAGGCCGCTTGACCGTTTCGGAGGCAGCGGCTCGGCTCGACGTGGCCCGCTCCACCGCCCACCGGCTGCTGGCGATGCTGGTCTACCGCGACTTCGCGGTCCAGGACGAGGACAAGGTCTACCGGGCCGGACCCGTGCTGGAGCTGGCCGCCCACTCCCGCTCGACCGCGTCCCGGCTCCGCCAGGTGGCGATGCCGCATCTGCAGCGCCTGGTCGACCTGCTCGGCGAGTCCGCCAACGTCGCCGTGCGTGCCGGCGACACCTGCCGCTTCATCGCCTCGGTCGAGTCGCCCCAGTCGCTCAAGGTCGGCTCCCGCGAGGGCATGGTCTTCCCCGCCCACCGCACCACCGCCGGCCTCCTGCTCCTGGCCCAGATCTCCGAGGACGAGCTCGCCTCGATCTACTCCCGGGAGAGGTACGCCGACCACCTGGCCGACCGCCCGGACGTCGAGGCGCTGCGTACCGAGCTCGAGCGCGTACGCCGCAACGGCTTCGCGTTCAACGACGGCCGCTCCGAGCGTGGCGTGGTCGCGGTCGGAGTTCCGGTCCGTGGTTCCGCGGGCGACGTCGTCGCCGGGATGTCGATCTCGATGCCCAGCGTCCGCTACGACAAGGAGTCCCTGCCGAGCGTCGTCGCCACCCTGATGTCCGGCGCAGCGGCTCTGGAGCGTGACCTGAGCCAGGGGTGATCTCCGTCAAGTTGGTGCCGGTAGCGTCGGTTCGCGAGTTAATCTGGGCCAAATGAGCGACACCCCGCCCTCCGTCGAGACCCGAGGAACGAAACCGGCCCGCATCGACTGGCTCGCGACCACCGCGGGTGCCCTTGCTGCTGTCACCTCGGCCGTGCTGCTCTCCACGCTCGGTGCCGTCGGCACCCTCGTCGGGGCGGCGGTCGGCAGCGTCGCGGCGACGATCGGCACCAACCTCTACTCCCAGTGGCTCGCGAAGAGTCACGAGAAGGTGGTCAGCGTCCACGCCCTGGCCCGGTGGCGGTCTGCTGGGCTCGCCGGCGCACGGGCCGGCTCGGATCCTGTGTCCGAGCAGGCTTCGGACTCCGTGGCCGAGGCGCCCGAGGTGGCGGGTGTCGCCGATGTCACCGAGGGCGGCGACGCTGAGCCGATGCCGTCGTGGCGCGAGCGCCTCAAGGTGCTGCCCTGGAAGCGGATCGCCCTGCTCTCGCTGGCGATGTTCGTGGTCGTGGTCGCCGCGATCACGATCTTCGAGCTGGTGGCCGGGCGCAGCGTCAGCGCGATCGTGGGCGATGGCGACAGCAGCACGACGATCTCCCGGGTGACCGGTGGCGGCTCCGACAAGCGCGACGAGAAGAAGGGCGAGGACCCGTCGCCGGGCGCCACCGCGACTCCCGAGGAGTCCGCGAGCGCCGAGCCCTCGGAGTCGGCCGAGCCATCCGAGACGGCCACGACGGAGGCGACGGAGACGCCGAGCGCCGAGCCGTCGGCCTCGACGGACTCGAGCGCCGAGCCGTCGGCACAGCCCAACGAGGGCGGCGGCGTCTCGGCAGAGCCGTCGCCCACGGAAGAAGCCTCCCCCTGATCAGGAGACCAGGCGACTCCGTGAGCCGGGCTCACATCCGGAAGAGGATCTCCGCGCCGAGGTCGGTGTTGCCGTAGGAGGTGTACTCCTTGCCCTGGGCCTCCGTGATGGCGTCGCTGGCCGTGACCATGGTGTAGACGACGTACTTCCCGTAGTCCTTCACCTTGAACCAGCCCTGGGTGTAGTCGGGCAGGGAGGCTTCCGCGGGCGGGATCACGTGCCGCGGCTCGATCTTCTTGGCGGCCTCGCCGGCGGCCTCGACGGTGCTGAAGTCGTAGATGAAGTGCGTCATCCGCAGGTTGCCCCGCTGAGCCTTGTAGGAGACCCGCACGGCGTAGTCGCAGCCGAGGCTGCGGATCGCGGGCTTGAGCGTCGCCTTGCAGCCGGAGTAGTCCTTGCCGCTCAGGTAGCGGGCCTTCAGGGTGACGTCGCCGTAGGTGAACTCCCAGGGGCGAGGGACGTCGGCCTTGGCGAGGTGTTCGGGGCCGATGGTCGAACGCGAGGTGGTGGCGCCGTCGCCGGGGTCGGCCGGGGAGCTGGTCCCGGGCCAGTCGGGCTTGCCGCTGGACTCACCGCTGACGTCGGAGCTTCCGCCGCCCTGGCTGGCCGACCCGCTCGGTGTCCTGCCGGCCGAGGCCGTGTCGCTGGCGGTCGGTGCCCCGGCGGTCGTGGCCGCGTCGTCGCCGCGGGTGAAGAGGGCGTAGACGACCACCCCGCACACGACGACGAGCGCGAGGGAGACGGCGATGGTCAGGACCTGGCGCAGCGGCCCGCCCTGGCCGGCTCGCTCCTTGCGGGCGTTGAACGCCGGTCGGTTGCCGCCCATCTCCTCGGAGAGCCCGATCAGGCGCTCGTTGTAGTCGAAAGGGGCAGGCTGCTTCTGCGGCTCCTCGTCAGGCGCGCCCGAACCGGGGGAGCCTGGGGGCGGCGGATACGGCATGGGGTTTGTCTACCATCTATCAACGGTCGCCACGCCGAAGGTATGGAAGACGGACGAAATCCCGCCCGATTCCCCGCTCGGGCAGCGAGATGAACACGGATACCCACCGTACGCGGCCGGGGACCCGGGCACCTACAAGTTGGCAATGCTTACCCAATCCTCTGCTGTCGTGGCCGCGCCGAAAACCCTGCGGAATCGCGTGTTGCTGCATTGCAAGGATTCGATGAACGAGTCTTTGCAATGCAGATTCTTGGGGAATCGAATGTGGTGCGAGGCAAAGGAAAGAACACGAAACTCAGTTACCTGCCCCCGGTAAACAGCGAAACCCGTGGTTTCGGGGGCAGAAGCCCGCAACACGTGGGCCTTTCCCCCAGGAGGAGACGTATGAGGTTCGAACGCACCACCTTCCGTCCCCGCACGATCGCCGCGCTCGCCGCGGGTGTGGGTCTCGCGGCCTCCGCCGCCGTGGCCGTCCCGGCAGCCGCCGCGGACGCCGAGTTCAGCAAGACCGAGGTCGCGTCGGTCAAGTCGGCTGTCGCCGAGTCCGCCCCGGTCGGCTCGTCGTGGTACACCGACCCGGCCACCAACAAGGTCGTCGTCACCGTCGACGAGACCGTCTCCAAGGCTGAGATCGCCGAGGTCAAGGAGGCCGCGGCCGAGAAGACCAGCCAGGGCGACCAGGCGGTCACGGTCAAGCACACCAAGGGCGAGTTCACCCCGCTCATCGGTGCCGGTGACGCCATCTACGGCGGCGGCTACCGCTGCTCGCTCGGCTTCAACGTCAAGGTCGGCGGGGCCGACTACTTCCTGACCGCGGGCCACTGCACCAACGACGTCTCGACCTGGTACGCCAACTCGTCGCAGAGCACGCTGCTCGGCTCGACCGCGGGCTCGAGCTTCCCGGGCAACGACTACGGCATCGTCCGTTACAACTCGACCATCTCGAAGTCCGGTGGCTTCACCGCGGGCACCGCTCGGGTCGGCCAGAGCGTCACCCGCGACGGTTCGACCACCGGTGTCCACACCGGCACGGTGACGGCGGTCAACGCCAGCGTCCGCTACGCCGAGGGAACCGTCAGCGGCCTGATCCAGACCAACGTGTGCGCCGAGCCCGGTGACTCCGGCGGCGCGCTCTACTCCGGTTCGACCGCGCTGGGTCTGACCTCCGGCGGCAGTGGCAACTGCAGCTCCGGTGGAACGACCTTCTTCCAGCCGGTGACCGAGGCGCTCAGCGTGTACGGCGCCACCATCTACTGATCAATCACAGGTACGCCGCGGGGCGAGGTGGTTTGAGCCACTTTGCTCCGCGGCGTACGAATTTTGGTCGAACTGCGAAAGTTTTTTGCCGACGACTGGCCGTTGGGGTGTCGACAACGACATACTCACAGTGATCGTGTTCGGGCACATCGCGGTGGTCGTGCACGTGGCGCGCGCTACCGGGGCGGGCGCCTGGGTCGTCCCAGGAGGAACGCATGAGGTTCACCAGGTCACGCAGCCGTCTGCTCGCGGCAGCGGTCGGTCTAGGGCTGGCGGCTACCGCCATGGCCACGCCGGCGGTCGCCGAGCCCGCGGAGACCGGGGTCGGAGCCAAGAGGCTGGCGGCCGCCTACGCCGCCGTCGACGCCGCGGTCAACAGGTCCGCGCTGTCCGGCATCGCCTGGTACACCGACGAGGCCACCGGCAAGGTGGTCGTGACCGCGGACTCCACCGTCCCCGCGTCCGCGCTGAGCAGGCTGACCGAGACCGTCGGAGCTGCTGCCGACGCGGTCACCATCAAGCGCGCCAAGGGCGAGTTCAAGCCGTTCCTCGGCGCCGGCGACGCGATCTACGGGTCGGGCTTCCGGTGCTCGGTCGGCTTCAACGTACGCAGCGGCGGCACCCACTACTTCCTCACCGCCGGCCACTGCGCCGAAGAGGTGGGGACGTGGTACACCAACTCCGGTCGGACCACCCGGATCGGGCCGACGGTGAAGTCGAGCTTCCCGGGCAACGACTACGCGCTGGTGCGCTACGACAACACCTCGCTGACCCACCAGGGTGGCTACTCCGTCGGCGATGCCCGCGTCGGCCAGCGGGTCACCCGCGACGGCTCCTCCACCGGCGTGCACTCCGGCCGGGTCGAGGCGCTCGACGTCTCGGTCCGCTACCGCGATTCAGGCACCGTCCGCGGCATGATCCAGACCGACATCTGTGCCGAGTCGGGCGACTCCGGAGGCCCCCTCTACGCCGGCTCGACCGCACTCGGGATCACCTCGGGCGGCTCCGGTGACTGCGAATCGGGCGGCACCACCTTCTTCCAGCCCGTCCGCGAGGCCGTCAACGCCTACGACGTACGCCTCTACTGACTCGCCACGCTGGTCGAGCCGCCGGAGCCGCTAGGCGGAGGCGTGTCGAGACCAACACGGTCCCGTCCGCGCTCGGGGACCGTGTTGGTCTCGACACCGGCTCACTGGCGCTCGCCGGGCTCGACCAACAGTGGTGAGCTCAGACCGCGAGCGGGATGACGGCTGCGTCGGCTGAGTCCTTGATGAGCCGGGCGTACGCATCGAAGAGCCGCTGCTCGGAGAGGCGCTGCCGGTTGCGGAAGATGCGCTCGAAGTGCTCCTCGCGCTGGGCGAAGGCGGCCTTCCAGGACTCGGCCATCTCGGCCGGGTCGAAGCTCGAGACCAGGCGGATGTCGCCGACCATCGCCGGAGCGTCGCCGACCGGCGTGGTCACCGGGACCGCGCCACAGGCCATCCCCTCCAGCAGGCACAGCGGGGCGGCCTCGCCGAACGCCGAGGTGAGCGTGATCAGGTCGGCGGCGTTGTAGAGCGGCGCCATCTGGCTCTGGATCCCGAGGGCGTGGAGGTTGGTCTCCAGCGCCGGCCACGCGCCGAGCTCCTCGGTGATGAGCTGGGCGAAGGCCGGGTTGTCCGCGGTCATCCCGGCGCCGCACATGACGAGATGGGCATCGGGGTGCTCCTGGACGAACCGGCGCGCGGCCCGGACGAAGAGCGGGATGTTCTTCATCTCGTCGAAGCGGGCCGCGATCATCACGACCGGTTCCTCGCCGCTCACACCGAGCTCGGCGCGTTTGCTCGCCCGCAGCTCGGCATCGGTGCGGAACTTGTGGAGGTCCACGCCGTTCGGGAAGACCGGAAGTCGTTCGAGGGGGATCCCGGTCGCCTCGTGGTAGGCCCGCTGGGTCGACTCCGCGCAGCACACCGCGGCGGTCAGCAGCCCGGCTCGGTCGAGCTCGATGAGCTCCTGTACACCGGCTCCCTGGTGCTCCGGGTCGGAGCGGTGCAGCGCGGTGATCAGCGGGGTGCCCGAGGTGCCGACCCTGCCCAGCACCGTGAGCGGCTGCTCCTTGAGGGAGAGCACCACGTCGGCCTTCGCCACCGACTGCGCCACGCGCCTGAGCTGGCTGGTGGTGATCGGGCCCGTCGGCGTACGTCTCAGTGCCCGCACCGGCACGCCGGCCGAGGTCAGGCGGCGGTAGGAGTTGTCGGAGGAGATCCGCTGGGCGGTGAACTCGCGCTGTACGCGGTCGCTGAGGCTCAGCACGCTGTGTCGCTGAGGCGTGGTGGCGTCGAGCGCGCGGACGACTGCGGTGTGCAGGATCCGGGCTCCACCGGCGAAGAAACCTTCGTACAGGGAGAGGACGGACGGGCCGTCCTCGAGATACGTCACGGTGGACATGTCGACCTCACTTTTTCCGCAGGAGGCATCGCCCGAGCGGTGATGGTGGTGGGGCTACGGCAGAGATATGCGGCTTCGTCCGGACGCTAACGCGTCCGTGGGCGCATCCCAAGGCGTCGTCGGCTCGGGGCGAAGGATTTCACTTGATCGTCATCTTCACGCGCGCATCGTAGGGAGCGACGGAGGATTTATCGAAACCGGCGGGGATCCGGGCTCGATTTACGTTATCCGATGTGGCGTACGTCACGCTACGCGTTCATCGACATTGTTCCGTGAACGATTGGCGCGGGTCTCGGACGCGCTGCCGAATACGGCCGCGACGGTGGCTGGATCCCGCTACCTTCGGGCGTATGACGACCGAGGTGACGACGTACCGCTATGTCCGTTTCGCTCTGTGCTGTCTGCTCGCGGGGCTCGCGATCTCGGTGGGTGCCGAGACGATCGCGAGCGGGGAGTGGCAGACCTCCATCTCGTCCTACTACTACACCCCGGCGGGGCCGGTCTTCACCGCGGTGCTGTGTGCGCTGGGCGTGTGTCTGGTGGTGCTGCGGGGCTACACCGACGCGGAGGACACCGCGCTCAACCTCGCCGGGCTCTCGGCGCCGATGGTCGGCTTCGTGCCGACGCCCGAGATCGGGCAGCAGATCGACAAGGCCGCGATCGTCAACAACGCCTGGAGCTATCTGGCGGTGATGGCGATCGGCTGGGTGGTCGTGCTGATCTTCGGGCTCCGCAAGCGAGCTGCCGACGGGGCCTGGCCCTCGCGCTGGGGCGCCGTCGGCCTGGTCTCCGTCGCGGGGGCATGGGTTGTCGGGGTGGGCTGGCTGCTGATCGACCAGGAGAGCTTCGCGACGAAGGCGCACGGGCTGGCCGCGATCTTCACCTTCACGCCGTTCGCGCTGGCGGTCGTGCTCAACACCGACTGGGGCGTGCGGAAGATCGCGCGCGAGGCCGACAAGGCGCGTACGCGGCTGGACAAGACCTACTGGGCGCTGGTCGTGGCGATGGTGGTGCTGCTGGCGGCCGGCATCGTGCTGGGCCTGACCGGCTGGACGTACTGGCTGCTGGCGACCGAGGTCTCGCTGCTGGTCTGCTTCACGATCTTCTGGGTCATCCAGAGCTTCGACCTGATCGATCCCCAGCGCGACGCCCTCACCACGCGGCCGCGGGACCCGCTCACCGGAAGTCGATGAGCAGGTCGTCGTCGCCGTTCTCGGGGTCGGTGATGACGCGAGGGAGGCGTACGGCGGTGTCGGTGCGCTTGGCCAGCGGCACCGTCTGCTCCGGTTCGTCGACCTTCTCGACGACCTCGACGGTGTGCTTGACCTGTGCGTGCGGGAGCACCTGCGCTCGCCAGGCGTGGCAGTTGTAGGGCAGCTGCATGCCGTCCATGCCGCGGCCGTAGCCGTTGTAGAAGGCCAGCACCTCGCGCCGCTTCTGCTCCTGGGCCTCCGGCTCGAGGGTGGCGATGTTGGAGCGCGACTGGACCAGGTCCTGGATCGAGTGGCGGTCGACGATCTGCCAGTGCCGGAAGGCCTGGGCCTCGACCGCGGAGAAGAGCCCGGAGTCGTCGAGGATCGGGGTCGGGTCGAAGCCGCCGTCGTGCTTGCCGATCAGCTTGCCCAGCTTGCGCACCCAGGGGATCCGCTCGTCACGCTCGTTCTGGACCACGGCGAGCCGTCCGTCCGTACGCAGCACCCGCCCGATCTCCGCCAGCGCCTTGGCGTGGTCGAACCAGTGGAACGCCTGGCCCACGACGACCACGTCGTAGAGGCTGTCGCCGATCGGGATCTGCTCGGCGGTGCCGCTGGTGGCGCGTACGTCCGGGAGCTTCTCGGAGAGGATGTCGAGCATCGCGTCGTCCGGGTCGGTTGCGAAGACGTCGTGGCCGAGGCCGACCAGCACCTCGGTGAGCTTGCCGGTGCCGGCCCCGAGCTCGAGGACCGAGCACGGCTCCTCGCCGACCAGCCATTTCACCGCATCCACCGGGTAGGACGGGCGCCCGCGGTCATAGCTGTCCGCCACGCCACCGAAGGAGCGTGCCGGATCGGGGTTGGCTGGGTCCGTCATCTCGGTCAGGGTAACGCGCGCTTAAGGTTGACGCGTGAAGGACGATCCGCTTGCCCGGTTGGTGTCGCTCGAAGGTGTGGCCTCGGGCTTCGCCGCAGCTCGTGACGGTATCGACGTGATGCTGCGTGACCGGGGACTGCGGCGTACGTCTCCGGAGACCACCGCCGAGTCGCTGCTGCGCGGTGCGCACGCCTCTGCCGTACTGGAGGGCTCCTCGTCGTCCTTGGGCGAGGTTCGCGACTCCGGTGGGGACGCGATCGCGCAGGATGCGGTGCGCCTCTCGACCGAGCTGCTCTCGCTGGTGCCGGTGGTGAAGCACGCGCCGTTGCAGGCGTTCGCGCGTCTGCACGCGCTGGCGGCAGGGGCCGCGCTGGAGGCTGAGGAGCTGGGCCGTCCGCGCTCTGCCGACTCGGCCGAGCGGTTGCGGCGTCTCTCCGATCTGCTGCTCGCCCCGACGTCCGCGCCGGCGCTGGTCGTGGCGGCGTTCGTGCACGCCGATCTGGCGACTGCCGCTCCGTTTGCTTCTCACAACGGTCTGGTCGCGCGTGCCGCAGAGCGGCTCATCCTGGTCGCGCGCGGCGTGGACGAGAAGTCGCTGGTCGTGCCGGAGGCCGGCCATCTGGCGCTGCGAGCCGCCTACGAGTCGAACCTGCGTGGCTTCCGCGAGGGTGGTCAGGCGGGGGCGCACTCGTGGCTGCTCTACGCGGCCGAGGCGTTCGCCGCCGGAGCCGAAGCCTCGCCGCTGCGCCTGGACGCGGCCGAGTAGGAGATCCAAAAGCAGGTGGCACCCGGTGGGTTGTGAGCACCGGGTGCCACCGCTGACACGAGTGTTTCTGGTTACCAAGCGTGCAAGGTCTGGTCACTGCGCCGGGATTTCTCCCCGGCTACAGCACCCCATCAGATGGGTGGATCGCCGCGTGGGTGCCTGTCACTCGTGTTCGTCTTGTTACACCTCTGTTTCTACGCTGATCGGCGGCCAGATTCAAGGCTGGAAATTCTGCAGGATGAGGAGGATGATGCCGCTTCTGCAGAATCCGGTCAGGCGCCGAGACGACGGCGCTTCGTGCCCGCCCAGATGACGCCGCCGGCGATCGCGACGGCGCCCCCGACGGCCAGCGCGGCCAGGGTCGGCGTGGACGGGGTCAGCACCCGGCTGCGCAGCGCTACCGGCTTGTTGAAGACCAGGATGTCCCAGCCGCGTTCCTTGGCAGCCTTGCGGAGGTCCTTGTCGGGATTGACCGCGAACGCGTGCCCGACCTCCTCCAGCATGGGGATGTCGGTGACGGAGTCGGAGTAGGCGTACGACTTCTCGAGGTCGTAGCCGAAGCGCTCGGCCAGCTGCTGGACCGCGCGGGCCTTCTCCTCGCGGTAGGCGTAGAGCGCGATCTCGCCGGTGTAGCGGCCGTCCTCGATCTCCATCTGGGTGGCGACCACGTGGTCGGCGCCGAGCATCGCGCCGATCGGCTCGACCAGCTCGGTGCCGGAGGCGGAGACGATGATGACGTCGTGGCCCTGCGCGTGGTGCTGCTCGATGAGCTGCACGGCCTCCTCGTAGACGAGCGGGTCGACCACGTTGTGGAGGGTGTCGGCGACGATCTCCTTGACGGTCGCGACGTCCCATCCGGTGACCATCTCGGAGAGCGCCTTGCGCATCTTCTCCATCTGGTCGTGGTCGGCACCGCCGACGACGTAGACGAACTGTGTGTAGGCCGAGCGGATCATGGCCGCACGGGTGATCAGGCCGCCGGCCTGGAAGTGCTTGGAGAACGCAAGCGTGCTCGACCTCGCGATGATCGTCTTGTCGAGGTCGAAGAACGCAGCGATGCGTGTCATGGCCACATCGTAGACGGCCGCTGGGCGGGCCGATCACCATCCACAGGGCGGGTTCGGTCCGGGGTTGTCCACAGGCGGTGGATTTTCGGGTGGAAAGGTCGGTGTCCCGGCGGATCCTGCTGCCATGGAACCTCTCGTCATCACCTCGGACTCGTTGCTGGCCGCCGAGGCGGCTCGTCTGGCCGCCGCCTCCGGCGTCACCGTCGAGGAGTGCACCGACGCGATCGGCGCCCTGCGCCGATGGCAGCGACCACCACTGATCCTCGTCGGCGCCGACCTCCTGGCCGAGGTGGCATCGATGCGTCCACCTCGAAGAGACGGGGTGTACGTCGTGGGATGGGGCTCGACCGGCGAGCCCCTGCTCCGAGCCGCGCTGGAGGTCGGCGCCGAGACGATCCTCGAGCTCCCGTCGGCCGAGACCGTGGTCGCCGGCCTCCTCGCCGACGTCAGCGACGGTGAGGGTGGCGACGGCATGGTCGTCGGCGTGCTGGCCGGATCGGGCGGAGCCGGTGCGACGACGTACGCCGCGGCCCTGGCCAGCCTCGGAGCCGACCGAGGGTCGACGCTGCTGATCGACGCCGACCGGCTCGGTCCCGGAGCAGGGCGGGTGCTCGGCCTCGACGAGATCCCCGGCGTGACCTGGGGCGATCTCGGGCAGACCGCGGGGCGGCTGGGGGCGCGGGCGCTGCGGGAGGCGGTGCCGCACGTCGGGTCACTGGGCCTGCTGGGATGGCCGGGCGGCGATGTGGTGCCACCGAAGCCGGAGGTGGTGCGCGAGGTGCTCGCCGCCGCTCGTCGAGGCCACGACCTGGTCGTGGTCGACCTGCCGCGCGAGTCCGACGCCGGGACCGAGGCGCTGCTGACCGGATGCGACCTCGTGCTCGTCGTAGTTCGGGCGAACGTCACCGGCACCGCGTCCGCGGCCCGGTTGGTCGCCCGTCTTCCCGAGCGGGATCGGGTGCGGGTCGTCGTGCGTGGTCGGGCGGCCGAACCGGAGGCGGTCGGGCGTGCGCTCGGGCTCCCTGTGATCGCGTCGATGTCCGACCAGCGCGGGCTCTCGGAGGCCATCGACCTGGGTCTGGGGCCGATCCGTTCGAAGCGGGCGCCGCTGGCCCGTGCCGCGGCCGAGGTGCTGATGCGCTGCCGGGTCCGCGCGGGGGTGATGGCCGCATGATCGGCGCCGTCGACATCGCGCCCCAGGTCGTCGACCTCGTCCGCGACCACCTGGCGCGTACGCCGGGAGAGCTCACCCCGCACAGGGTCCAGGAGGCACTGCGTGCGGAGGGTCGGATCGTCGGTGACGCGACCGTGCTGGCGGTCTTCGAGATGCTGCGCCGCGACGTGGTCGGCGCGGGGCCGTTGGAGCCGCTGCTGCGGTTGCCGGGGGTGACCGACGTCCTCGTCAACGGGCCCGATCAGGTCTTCATCGACCGCGGATCCGGCCTGGAGCCCGCTCCGGTCGCGTTTCCTGACGACGACGCGGTTCGACGGCTGGCGCAGCGGTTGGCTGCCGGGGCAGGCCGTCGCCTGGACGACGCCTCGCCGTACGTCGATCTGAGGCTGGGTGACGGCAGCCGGTTCCATGCGGTGCTCGCGCCGCTGGCGCGACCGGGCACGGTGATCTCGTTGCGGGTGCCTTCGGCGCGCGCGTTCACGCTCGCCGAGCTGGAGTCTTCGGGGATGGTGGTTCCCTGGGTGGCCGATCTGTTGCGGCGCCTGGTGCTGGCTCGGTCCGCCTTTCTCGTCTCCGGGGGCACCGGCACCGGGAAGACCACCCTGCTGGCGTCGCTGTTGTCCTTGGTGCCGCCGGAGGAGCGGCTGGTGCTGGTGGAGGACGCCTCCGAGCTGCGTCCGGACCATCCGCACGTGGTCGGCCTCGAGGCGCGCCCGGCCAACATCGAGGCCGCCGGAGCCGTCGAGCTCCATACGCTGGTCCGCCAGGCGCTGAGGATGCGGCCGGACCGGCTGGTCGTGGGGGAGGTGCGTGGCGCCGAGGTCGTCGACCTCCTCGCCGCGTTGAACACCGGCCACGAGGGCGGCTGCGGCACGCTGCACGCCAACTCCGCCGCCGACGTGCCGGCGCGCGTCGAGGCGCTGGCGCTCGCCGCCGGCCTCGGCAGGGAGGCGGCCCACAGCCAGTTCGCCTCCGGGGTGGACGTCGTCGTGCACCTGCGCCGACGTGCCGGCCGCCGGGTGCTGACCGAGATCGCGGTCCCGTGTCGTGGAGCCGACGGGCTGGTCCGGATGGAGACGGCCTGCTCGGTCGACGCCGGCGGTGACGTTCTCGCCGGGCCGGCCTCGGACCGGCTCGAGGGGCTGTTGGGAGCGGAACGGTGAGCGGGCTCAGCCTCGGGCTGGTCGCCTGCCTGCTCGGCGTCGCCGCGGCGCTGCTCGTCCGTCCGCGGGCTGTGCTCGGATCAGGTCCGGCGCCGGTGTGGCGGGTGCCGCGGTGGTCGTTCCTCCTGGTCGCCCTGATCCCCATCGTCTTCCCGGGCAGGGCGGTCGTCGCGGCTGTCCTGCTCGGGATCGCAACCTTCGGCGGGGTCGCGCTGTGGCGGCGCCGCTGCGAGCGGATCGCGGCAGGGCGTACGGCTGACCGGGTGGTGGAGGCCTGCGAGCAGATGGCCGCCGAGCTGGCCGCCGGGCACCCGCCTGGTCCGGCGCTGACCCAGCTCGCCACGGAGTGGCCGGTGATCGAGCCGGTCGCGGAGGCGCAGCGGATGGGCTCCGACGTCCCAGCCGCCTGGCGGCAGGTCGCCGAGGTGCCCGGGGCGGGTGCGCTCCGTGTGGTCGCCGCGGCCTGGCAGATCGCCCACCAGACCGGGAGCGGTCTCGCGGACGCTCTGGACCGGGTGGCGCTCGATCTGCGGGCTGCGGCCGCCACTCAACGGGTGGTCGATGGCGAGCTCGGATCGGCCCGATCCACCGCCCGCCTGATCGCAGGCCTGCCGGTGGCTGCCCTGGCGATGGGCAGCGGGGTCGGCGGCGACCCGCTGGCGTTCCTCTTCGGGTCGCCGGTGGGGCTGGCATGCCTCGGTCTCGGGCTGCTGCTCGGCTGGTTGGGGCTGTGGTGGATCGAGGGCATCGCGCGTGGGGTGGAGGCGAGATGAGTATCTGGATCGCAGCCGTCGCGCTCGGGCTGGCGGCGGCGTTGTTGCCCGCGCCGACCTCACCACTTCCCGTCAGGGTCGCGTCCGTCGCGGATCGGGGCGATCCCGGCGGTTGGATGATGCGCTGGCGAGCGCTGCTGGCTCTGCTCGCGGCCGGCGCCGTCTACTCCTTCGTCGGCGGCACGGCTGGTGCCGTACTCGCCGCGCCGGCGGGTCTCGTCTGCTGGCTGGTCATCGGCCGGGTCGAACCCGCCGAGATCCGACGTGAGCGGGAGGCCGCGAAGGCCGAGCTGCCGGCCTTGGTCCGCCTGCTCTCCGCCGCACTCTCCTCCGGCGCGGCGCCTGCCGAGGCGCTGGTGGCGGTCGCGGCAGCGCTGCCCGGGCCGGCGGCCGCCCGACTCCTGCCGGCGGCCTCTCGGCTTCGCCTGGGAGCAGATCCGGAGAAGACGTGGCGCACCTTGGTGGACGATCCCGCGCTGGCCCCGTTGGGTCGGGCGTTGGCGCGCGCTCAGGCGACCGGTGCCCCGGTCGCCACGACTGTCGAGCGCCTTGCCGACGACCTGACCAGAAATGCCCGCGCCGAGGTCGAGGACCGCGCCCGCGCGGTGGGCGTCAAGGCCGCCGTCCCGCTCGGCATCTGCCTCCTCCCCGCCTTCCTGCTGTTGGGCGTCGTCCCCGTCGTCGGCGGCCTTCTCTCCAACCTCGGCATCTGACCCCATCGGCCGAGGCGTCACCCCGGTCGGCCGAGGCGTCACCCCATCAGCCGAGGCGTCACCCGCGTCGGTCGAGTTGGCAACCGAATGCCGACTCGACCGACGTACGTGACGTCTCGGCTGGCTCTTTTCCCTGGTCAACGGGCCGTTTGTCATCCACAGGGCGGGTTCGGGATCGAGTTGTCCACAGCTGGCGATATGGCGGTCGCGAATGTCGGTGGAGCAGTTCATCGTCGTCCCTGAACGGCCGTACCGACGGCCATCGACAAGAGAGGACCAACCATGGCCAAGGCACATCTTCGGAAGGACGAGAAGGGGATCACGACAGCCGAATACGCTGTCGGCACGGCAGCCGGTGCGGGGCTCGCCGGACTGCTCTACAAGCTGCTCACCGGTGGCTTCGGCAACGACCTGCTCAACAGGCTGTTCCAGCACGTCCTCAGCCTGCTGGGGATCTGAGCGATGGTCCGCGGGCAGCGGGACGAACGGGACGAACGGGGCGCGGCCACCGCGGAGCTGGTGATGGTGATCCCGCTCCTGGTGGCCGTGACCATCGGGCTGGTGTGGTTGCTGTCGGTGGGAGCGGCGCAGATCCAGGTGGTCGACGCGGCCCGGGAGACAGCCAGGGCTGTCGCCCGAGGGGACGACAGCGGCTCTGCCGCCGCCCGCGGACGTCGGGTCGGGCCCGCGGGCACGCAGGTGAGTGTCAGCGCGGGTGCCGAGGAGGTCGTGGCCTCGGCCCGAGCCCGGGTGACCGGGCCCGGTGGGATCTTCAGCTGGATGCCGGGTGTGACCGTTCGCGGCGAGGCGGTCGCCGCGACCGAGGCGACGCCGGGGGAGCAGTGAGCACGGGTCGGTCCGGCAAGGACGAACGCGGATCGGCAGCCCCGTTCGCGGTCGGCGCCATCGGGCTGCTGCTCTTCCTCGGTGCGGCGCTGGGTGTGGTGGGCGCGGTCTTCGTCGCCCACCGCACCGCACAGTCCGCGGCCGATCTGGCGGCGTTGGCGGGGGCCAACGCGCTCCAGGTCTCCGAGGACGCATGCGCGGCGGCGACGACGATCAGCGACCGCAACGGCGCCAGCTTGGAATCGTGCGAGGTCGCCGGGGAGGACGTCACCGTCACCGTGCGGGTCGAGGGACCGCGCTGGCTCGGTCAGCCGGGAGACCCGGTTGCCGAGGCGAGAGCCGGCCCGACGGGGTCACGGTCGGACTAGACGTCCTCTGACCTGGGTAGCGGCTTGGTCTCGGGCCCGGTCTCGGGCTTCGTCTCGGGCGTGGTGTCGGGCGTGGTCCCCGACTTGGCCTCGGCTTCCTGCAGCGTCTTGGCCATGCTCCGCATCTGGCGCTTGTCCTTCATGTACTTCATCTGGTGCTTGCCGCCCCACTTGGTGAGCGAGAAGCCGAAGAGGAGAAGGAGGCCGGCAACGAGGCCGATCACGAAGATCGTGGTCGAGCCGACCGGGAGGCCGAGCAAAGTGGCGGTCGGATCGTCGAGGTCACCGTTACCGGTGGTGAAGATACCCAGCACGATGAGGACTGCGGCAACGACGATCAGCACAAGGCCCAGGATCAGCATCTCCCCAGGGTAGGCCTATTCGTGCAGCAGCAGCCGCAACAACACGATCGCGCCTTGCTTGTCGAGAGGGTTGTTCTGGTTGCCGCACTTGGGCGACTGCACGCAGGAGGGGCAGCCGTCGTCGCACTCGCAGGCCTCGATGGTCTCCAGCGTGGCACCGAGCCACTCCCTGGCGGCACGGAACCCTCGCTCGGAGAATCCGGCCCCGCCGGGATGTCCGTCGTAGACGAAGACGGTGAGCATGCCGGTGTCCGGGTGCGACGCGGTGCTGACGCCACCGATGTCCCAGCGATCACAGGTCGCGATCAGCGGGAGCAGCCCGATCGAGCAGTGCTCGGCGGCGTGGGCGGACCCCGGGATGTCCGCCTCTGCCAGGCCGGCCGCCTCGAGGGCCGAGGAGGGCACGGTCCACCAGACTGCGGAGGTGCGCAGCGTACGTTCGGGAAGGTCGAGGAGCTCCTCACCCAGCACCTCGCCGCTCGGCTGGCGCCGCCGCAGGAAGGAGACGACCTGGTGGGTGACGTCGACGTCGCCGTACGCCAGACGGCACTCGCCCCAGGCGACCTGCTCCCGCTCGGCGACGATCGAGATCTCGGTGATCTCCCGGGCGAAGGTGGAGTAGCCGGGGTCGTCGCGGGAGATGACCGCGACGTTCTCCTCCAGGTCGAGCTCGTGCACGAGATAGGTCTCGCCGCGGTGGACGTAGACGGCGCCGGCATGTGCGCTGGCGTGCGAGCTCGCCGCGTCGACCGTGCCGACGACGCGGCCGGTCTCGGCCTCGATCAGCTGCACCTGCGACCCACCCGAGGAGCGGATGTCGGCGAGGTCGGCGGCCCGTCGGCGGTCGGTCCAGAACCAGCCTCGGGGCCGCTTGCGCAGCAGCCCCGAGGCCACCAGGTTGTCCAGGATCTCCCGGGCGCCCGGCCCGAAGAGCGGCAGGTCCGGCTCGGTCAGCGGGAGCTCCTGCGCCGCGGCGCACAGGTGGGGGCCGACGACGTACGGGTTCGCGGGGTCGAAGACGGTGGCCTCGACCGGCTGGCCGAGAAGCGCATCAGGGTGGGTGACGAGGTAGGTGTCCAGCGGGTCGTCGCGCGCGACCAGGATGCCGAGCGCGTCGCCCGCGCCCCGCCCTGCCCGGCCGATCTGCTGCCAGAAGGCCGAGCGCCTGCCCGGATAGCCGGCCAGCACCACCGCGTCCAGGCCGCTGATGTCGATGCCGAGCTCGAGCGCGTTCGTCGCCGCGAGCCCCAGCAGCTCGCCCGACCGCAGCGACGCCTCGATCGCCCGGCGCTCCTCGGGCAGATAGCCACCGCGGTAGGACGCCACCCGCCCCGGCAGCGAGGGGTCGACCTCGGCCAGCTCGGCGGCCGCGGTCAGGGCGACCTGCTCGGCGCCGACCCGGGAGCGTACGAAGGCCAGGGTGCGAACGTCAGAGGAGACCAGGTCGGCGAGGAGGTCGGCGGTCTCGGCGGACGCCGCGCGGCGCACGGGAGCGCCGTTCTCGCCGGCGTGCGTCGTCAGCGGTGGCTGCCACAGGGCGATCGAGAGCTCCCCGCGTGGTGACGCGTCGGCGGTCACCGGGAGCACCGGAAGGCCGGTGAGTCGCTCGCCCGCGATCGACGGCTCCGCGACGGTCGCCGAGGCGAGGATGAACGTCGGCGAGGAGCCGTAGAGCGCACAGATGCGCCGCAGCCGCCGCAGCACGTGCGAGACGTGCGCCCCGAAGACCCCTCGGTAGTGGTGGCACTCGTCGATGACGACGTAGCGCAGCGAGCGGAAGTACGCCGTCCAGCGCTGATGACCGGGGAGCAACGATCGATGCAGCATGTCAGGGTTGGTCAGGATGTACTCGCCGAAGTCGCGGGCCCAGTCCCGCTGCTCGCGGGTGCTGTCCCCGTCGTGGGTCACCGCGCGCACATCGACGCCCAGCTCGCGCAGCCCGGTCAGCTGGTCCTGGGCGAGCGCCTTGGTGGGTGCGAGGTAGAGGACGCCGGCGCCGCGCTCACCACGTGGACCGCGTCCGTCTCGGATCGCGGTCAGTGCGGGAAGTTGATAGGCCAGCGACTTTCCGGAGGCGGTGCCGGTCGAGACGATCACATGGGTGCCGTCGTGGGCGGCCTCGGCCGCCACCGCCTGATGCTGCCAAGGACGCTCGATCCCGCGAGCGGCGAACGCGGCGACCACATCGGCCGAGGCCCATGTCGGCCAGTCGGCAAAGACGGCCTCACGCGGCGGGACCTGCTCGAGGTGGGCGAGCCGGTCCTCGCGGCCCGGGACGGCCGCGAGCCGGCGTACGAGATCACCGGTCGCTGTCGTCAACACCTGATGATTCTCCCAGAATCCTGGTGGCCGCCACGCTTGTGGCCCCGCATCGTGGCCATGACGTTGCGAGTTTCTTGCGCGCATCCTGGTGAGCCGTGGTTACATTACGATCGACTCCGGCTATCGGACACCAGGCAAGCCGACCGGAGCTGGTTGTCTCACGTTCCTTGGCAGGAGAACTTCGAAGTGGATCTGACGCTTGCGACTCGCGAGCTCGACTCGGCCACCATCGTGGCCGTGGGCGGCGAGATCGACGTCTATACCGCGCCGAAGCTGAGGGACAAGATCACCGAGCTCGTCGCCCGGGGTCACTACGACATCGTGGTCGACCTCGAAGCCGTGGAGTTCCTCGACTCGACCGGCCTCGGCGTCCTGGTGGGTGGCCTGAAGAAGGTGCGCCAGCACAACGGCATGCTCCGCCTGGTCTGCACGCAGGAGCGGCTGCTCAAGATCTTCCGGATCACCGGTCTCGCGAAGGTCTTCGACATCCACGCCAGCGCCGAGGGCGCGGCAGCGGGCTGACCCGGGGCCACAGACGACTGACCGCGCGGAGCGCACACTAGGCTCCAGGTGTGAGTGATCTCCCGCACCGGCTCCGTGACGCCCTTCAGCAGGCCGACTTCTCCTACGACTCTGTCGCCGAGCTGCTCGGCCCGATCGCCCACGGCGCGCTGAGTCGCAACGAGACGCTGCCGGGCCGGCGGCGCACTCATGGAGGCTCCCCCCTGGAGACCCTCATCCGGCTCTTCCTGCTGCAGACGACCGTCTCCCTCGACCACGCCGAGGCCGCCCTCCCCGGGCTCGTCGACCGGCTCGCCGTCGAAGGGATCCTGGAGCAGTCGGTCGGCGAGGTCGCGGCCCGCCTTGACGTACGTCCGTACGCCACCGATGACACCGCGCTCTGGGTCGTCTCCGACCTCACCCCGGGGCTCGACGGCGGACCGCAGCGCGTCGGCCACGAGCACGTGCTCGGGATCAGCCCCGCCTCGACCTCCCTGGCGCAGCTGACCATCCGCGACCAGGTCGGCACCGCCCTCGATCTCGGCACCGGCTGTGGCGTCCAGGCCCTCCACCTCGCCACCCACAGCGACCGGGTGGTCGCGACCGACGTCAATCAGCGAGCCCTGTGGATCACCACGTTCAACGCCGCCCTCAACGACGTGGCGGACCGGATCGACGTACGCAACGGGTCGTTCTTCGAGCCCGTCGCCGGTGAGCGCTTCGACCTGATCGCCACCAACCCGCCGTTCGTGATCAGTCCGGCAACCGGCGAGCGCCTCGTCTACCGCGACTCCGGCCTCCCCGGCGACCAAGTGGTCGAGGACATCGTCAGGGCCGCTCCCGGCATGCTCACCGAGGGCGGCTGGTGTCAGATCCTGGGCAACTGGATCATCTCTGAGGACCAGCCCTGGGACGACCGCCTCGAGGGATGGCTCGCGGACGAGGTCGACGCGTTCGTGGTCCAGCGTGAGGTGCTCGACCCCGCGGCGTACGTCGAGCTGTGGCTCAAGGACTCCGGCCACCACGGCGCCCAGGACTACCTGACCCGCTACGACACCTGGCTGTCCTGGTTCGAGGAGCACAAGATCGAGGGCGTCGGGTTCGGCTGGATCAATCTGCACCGCACGGGCACGGCCAACCCGAAGCGCGAGCTCCTCGAGTGGCCCTACGACGTCGAGCAGCCGATCGCCCCGGCGCTCGCGGCGTGGGGCGAGGCGGCCCGCGTCGAGGTCACCGAAGACTCCACGCTGGTGCTCGTCGAGGACGTCCAGCAGGAGACCCTCGGCCAGCCCGGCGCCGAGGACCCCAGCACCGTCATCCTGCGCCAGCAGCGTGGCCTGCGCCGCGCGCGCCAGGCGGACACGATCGAGGCAGCTTTCGCAGGCGCGTGCGACGGTGACCTGACCGTCGGTCAGATCCTCGACGCGCTCGCGCAGATCCTCGACCGCGAGCCCGCGGTCGTGCGCAGCAGCTACCTGCCGATCGCCCAGGAGCTGGTCAGCGAGGGCTTCCTCCGTCCCGAGCCAGGCACGCCTGGTCCCGCAGCCTGATCAGGCGTCTGCGCACGCTCGAGACCAGCAGGTCCGGGTAGCCCAGCGGCTCGAGATCGGGAAGGTCGCGCATGCCCCATGGCCGCTGGGTCTGCCACGGCCAGAAGCCACGCAGCGCGGCCGCCAGCTGCTTGCCGTAGGCCGCGGGCATCCTCGTGACGCCCAGCCGCTCCTTCAGCTCGGTCGCGGTGACCAGGCCGCCCGGTCCGGCGAGCCCGTTGGCGCCCAGGACCGTCCAGACGATCCCGGCCGCGACCTGAGCCGGCTGGGTGGGCCGGTCGACGACCAGCGGGTCGATCTCCCACAGCCGCAGCAGCGCCCGCCGCAACGCGTTGCCCACCTCTGCGACCGGGAAGTCGGCCGCGACCTCGTCGAGCAGCGCGGCCACCGCCTCCAGCTGCGTACGTCCTTCCGCATCCTCCAGGACCGGCACGTCCAGGCCGTCCTCGGTCAGCGGCGCGGCCGCCAGCGCGGAGACCGCCTCGTGGCCGCCGCACAGCGCGGCCAGCCAGTCCAGGGCCACCTCGTGGTCGGGTCGTGGCGGTGTGTCCGGCTCCGACCAGCGGGGCCGGGTGAGCTCGGCCTCCAGGCGCTCCAGGATCAGGTTGGTCCTGGTGAGCAGCTGGGCGCACTCGGAACAGACCAGATGCTCCGGGGGCGTGGCCAGACCTTCCATGTAGTTGATGTATTCGGCGTCGATCATCAGCAGAGACCTCTCGGGTTGTGATGGGTCTCGCCGTCCTCGAAAGCCACCTTAGGGACGACCACCGACAGTTTCTGGACAGGTCCGGATGAGACACCGATTTCACGCTCCCGCCGCCGAGCGTGCTAGGTATTGTCTCCGCGGCGCCCGAGGCAACACGCCATGTTGTCCGACAGTTCGGTGCCGCTTGAACCGCGGTGACTGGACCCATGCCGGCTGGAGACACGCGCTAACGTGTCTCGCCAGAGCTTGTCAGTGGTGCCAGGCTCTGCTGCAGTGAGATAAGGACGTCAGTGGCACACAAGTTGGTGATCGTCGAGTCCCCGGCGAAGGCTCAGAAGATCGGCGGATACCTCGGACAGGGGTATGTCGTCGAGGCTTCCGTCGGGCACATCCGCGACCTTCCGCAGAGCGCGGCAGACACCCCCGCCAAGATCAAGGACAAGCCGTGGGGGCGCTTCGGCGTCGATGTCGACAACGGCTTCACCCCTTACTACGTCGTGCCCAGCGACAAGAAGAAGCAGATCGCCAAGCTCAAGTCGCTCCTCAAGGACGCCGACGAGCTCTACCTCGCCACCGATGAGGACCGCGAGGGTGAGGCGATCGCCTGGCACCTCCTCGACGAGCTGAAGCCGAAGAAGGGCATCCCGGTCAAGCGGATGGTCTTCCACGAGATCACCAAGCCCGCGATCCTGGCCGCCGCCGAGAACCCCCGCGAGCTCGATATGGACCTCGTCGAGGCCCAGGAGTCCCGCCGCATCCTCGACCGTCTCTACGGCTACGAGATCTCCCCGGTGCTGTGGAAGAAGGTCATGCCCCGGCTGAGCGCCGGGCGCGTGCAGTCCGTCGCCACCAGGCTCGTCGTCGACCGCGAGCGCGAGCGGATCGCCTTCCGGACCGCCTCCTACTGGGACCTGGCCGGCACCTTCGACGCCGGCTCCGACCACGACCCGCGGATGTTCCCTGCCAAGATCACCTCGATCGACGGCGGCCGGGTCGCCCGCGGCTCCGACTTCGGTCCGGACGGCCTGTTGAAGGGCGACAAGGTCGTCCACCTCGACCGCACCCGTGCCGAGGCCCTCGTCGCCGCCCTCGAGGGTCAGACCTACGAGGTCCGCAGTGTCGAGTCCAAGCCCTACAAGCGCAGCCCGTACGCCCCCTTCCGCACCACCACGATGCAGCAGGAGGCCAGCCGCAAGCTCGGGATGAGCGCGTCGACCACGATGTCGGTCGCCCAGCGTCTCTACGAGAACGGCTTCATCACCTACATGCGTACCGACTCCACGACCCTGAGCGGAGACGCCGTCAGCGCGGCCCGCGCTCAGGTCCGGGAGCTCTACGGTGCCGAATACCTGCCCGATGCCCCCCGGACGTACGCCTCGAAGGTCAAGAACGCCCAGGAGGCGCACGAGGCGATCCGCCCCGCGGGTGACTCGTTCCGCACCCCGGCGCAGACCGGTCTGACCGGCGACCAGTTCCGCCTCTACGAGCTCATCTGGATGCGCACCGTCGCCTCCCAGATGAAGGACGCCGTCGGCAACTCGGTCGCGATCCGCCTCGGCGCCACGGCGGCCACGGGCGAGGACGTGGTCTTCTCCGCGACCGGTCGCGTGATCACCTTCCACGGCTTCCTGAAGGCGTACGTCGAGGGCACCGACTCCGCCGACCAGACCTCCGACGACCAGCAGACCAGGCTCCCGAACCTCGCCGAGGGCGACACGGTCAACGCGGCCAGCCTCACCGCCGACGGCCACGAGACCAAGCCGCCTGCTCGTTACACCGAGGCCACCCTGGTCCGTGAGCTCGAAGAGCGCGAGATCGGCCGCCCGTCGACCTACGCGAGCATCATCCAGACGATCATCAACCGCGGGTACGTCTTCAAGAAGGGCACCGCGCTGGTCCCGGCCTGGGTCGCGTTCTCGGTGGTCAGGCTGCTGGAGGAGCACTTCCCTCGCCAGATCGACTACCGGTTCACGGCGAGCATGGAGGAGACCCTCGACGAGATCGCCAACGGCCGCAAGGACATGACCACCGAGCTCGGGGAGTTCTACTTCGGCTCCGAGCGGGTCAAGGGCATCAAGCCGCTGGTCGACGGTCTGGGCGACATCGACGCCCGTGAGCTGGCGACCTTCCCGGTCGGTGACAAGGAGTCGGGGGTCAACCTCCGCGTCGGTCGCTACGGCCCCTACATCGAGGGCCCCGGCGACGACGGCACCCCGTTCGCGGTGCGTGCCAACGTCCCCGACGACCTGCCGCCCGACGAGCTCACCCTGGAGAAGGCGAAGGAGCTCTTCGCCAACCCCGCCGGCGAGGAGCTCAACCTCGGCGTCCACCCCGACACCGGGCTCACCGTGGTAGCGAAGAGCGGACGCTTCGGTCCCTACGTCACCGAGCAGCTCCCCGAGGACGCGAAGAAGGGCGCCAAGCCCCGCACCGCCAGCCTCTTCAAGTCGATGTCGCTGCAGACGATCTCGCTCGAGGACGCGGTCAAGCTGCTGACCCTGCCCCGGGTCGTCGGCACCGGCGCCGACGGCGAGGAGATCACCGCCCAGAACGGCCGCTACGGGCCGTACCTGAAGAAGGGCACCGACTCCCGCACGCTGAGCTCCGAGGATCAGCTGCTCACGATCACCCTCGAAGAGGCCGAGCAGATCTACTCCCAGCCGAAGCAGCGCGGCCGTGCCGCCGCCAAGCCCCCGCTCAAGGAGCTCGGCCCCGACCCGGTCTCCGGGCAGCCGATGGTCGTCAAGGACGGCCGCTTCGGTCCCTACGTCACCGACGGTGAATACAACGCCACTCTCCGCGCCGCCGACGACCTGGAGACCCTGACCGCCGAGCGCGCGGCCGAGCTGCTCGCCGACAAGCGCGCCAAGGGCCCGGCGAAGAAGACCACCAAGCGGACGACGAAGAAGACCACGAAGAAGTCCACGGCGAAGAAGTCGACCGCCAAGAAGACGACCAAGAAGGCCGCGACCAAGAAGGCCTGAGCCGTACGCCGCGGTGCGGCCGCCTTCAACGACAGAACCCCGCCATGGCGGGGTTCTGTCGCTCTGTCAGCCGAGCGACCCAGCCACCTCGTCGTAGTCCAACCGGTCGGCCGCGATGTAGAAGAGCCGCGCGCCGGGGGAGACGGGCAGGTCCCAGGACGGGCTGACCTGGATGCCGTCCTCGGCACTTACGGCCAGGAGCGTCGCGCCGTGCTTACGGCCGAGAGCCCCTTGCCAGGCCTCGACCGTCGAGGTCGCGGCCGAGGCAGGCACGGTGAGCGAGTAGGTGCCCTTGCCCCCGGCGGTGGCGAGCTCCTGGTAGACCTCCGCGATCCCCGGGTCGCTGAGCTCCTCGGCGATCAGCTGGGTGTTGTGCCACTGGACGCAGTGGACGGTGGTGTCGACACGGAAGATGGTGCGCTGCACCCGCAGGTCCCGCAGCGCGACGATGGTGTGCACCGACGGCGCGGCGGTGTTGGCGGCGACGGTGAGCGTGACCGCCTCGTTGTCGTCACGCGGGTCGATCAGCACGCTGTGCGCGCAGGACAGCCCGGCGCGAGCGAGCACGTCGAGATCGGTGATGTCGCCACGTACGAAATGGAGGCGGTCCTCCCCGGGTAGCGGGTGCTCGGCGAGCTGGTCCTCCCAGGTCGCGAGCACGACCTCGCGGTCGGGCTCGGAGAGCAGCTCGACCAAGATCCGCTCGGTGCGCCCGGCGGTGTAGCCGAGCATCACGATGTGGTTCTGCCCGCTGAAGCTGATCTCTCCACGCATGCGGCGTCCTTTGGCGTTCTCGATGATTGCCGAGATCCGGCTGAACAAGATGGCGAGGGTGGTGATGGAGCCGAAGACGACGTACGCCCCGACGAACCGGCCACCGGTGGTCTCCGGGAAGAGGTCGCCGTAGCCGACCGTGGTCGCGGTGACCAGGAACCACCACCAGTAGTTGGCGGGGTGCACGATGTCGCTCTCCGGCTGGGCCAGTGCCATCGCGATCCAGCCGGTGACGAAGACGAAGCCGATGATCGCGAGCGGGAGCACCCAGGCGTAGTGCCGCGAGGTGCGCCGGACCAGTCGGATGAAGAAGAACATCAGTAGCCCACCCAGCCGTTCCGGGCGTAGTCCAGGATCGCCGGGTCCAGCAGGGTGGTGATCGATGTCGGCCGCTCGGCGCGGTCGGGCGGGAACGAGGAGGCGGCCGCGAGCACGGCGTCGCTGGCGTACCGCAGCCCGCCCGGCGCCTCGTCGTCGAGCGCGAGCTCGGGGGCGGAGCCGTCGCGGGAGGCGAGCACGTAGCCCCAGTTCCCGAAGGAAGGTACGTCCGCCTGGTAGGGCGTGGTCCGGTAGCCGGCCTCGGTGAGGGTGTGCCGCACCGACCAGAACGCGTCCGGCGCGAAGAACGGGCTGCCCGACTGCACGACCATCCGTGCGGACGGGGCCAGCAGCCGCGCGATCATGCTGTAGTTCTCGACGGAGTAGAGCTTGGCCAGCGAGGTCGAGTCCGGGTCGGGGAAGTCGGCGATGACTACGTCGAACGGTGCCCCCGAGTAGTCGCGCACCCAGGAGAACGCGTCGTCGGCGACGTACGTCAGTCGAGGGTCCTCGAGGGACCCCGACGTCAGCGATGACACCGGATCGAAGGAGCGCGCCAGCGAGACCACCGCAGGGTCGAGATCGACCAGCGTCACCGACGAGACCGACTGGTAGCGCAGCACCTCCCGCGCCGCGAGCCCGTCGCCACCGCCGAGGATCAGCACCCGCTGGTGCGGCCCGTTCATCGCCGGATGGACGAGCATCTCGTGGTAGCGGTACTCGTCCAGCGAGGAGAACTGCAGGTCACCGTCGAGGAAGAGGCGTACGTCGTCGAACTCCGGCCCCACCGGAGCGCCGCGGGTCACCACGATCTCCTGGTAGGCCGAGCGCTCGGAGTGGATGATCGGGTCGCGGTAGAGCGCCTGGCGGGCGTTGAGCTCGAAGGAGTCGGCCGTCACCGCGGTCAGGCCGAGGGCGACCGCGAGCGCGCCACAGATCGCCGTCACCGTCCCACGCTGCCGGCGTGAGCCTGCCAGCGCAACGCCGACCGTCCAGGCGGCGAGGACGTTCAGGGCAGCCGTCGCCACCGTCCCCACCAGCAGCCCCAGGGTCGGCAGCAGCACGAACGGGAACGCCAGCCCGCCGATGAGCGCCCCGACGTAGTCGACCGCGTTGATGTCGGCGACCGCGAGCGAGGCCTGCTGGCGCCGCAGCCGCTGCAACAGCTCCATCAGCAGCGGGATCTCGGCGCCCACCAGAGCGCCGATCAGGAACGTCACCAGCAGCATCATCGGGGTGTAGAGGTGCAGCCACGCGAACGCCGCGTAGAGCGCCGGCACCGAGGCGCCGCCGACCGCGGCCAGCGCGATCTCGACCCCGACGAAGGCCCGCAAGGGACGCGCGGTCAGCGGCTTGGCGAGCACGGCGCCGATGCCCATCGCGAACATCGACACCGCGATCACCAGCGACGTCTGCGCGATCGAGTTGCCGAGCAGATAGCTCCCCAGCGTCACCAGCGCGAGCTCGTACACCAGGCCGCACGCCGCGCAGACGAACACCGCCGCGAGGACGAGCAGCCGAGCCGCTCGTCCCGCGGGCAGCGCGGACAACGAGGGAAGGGTCAGGCTCACGTGATCGAGGCCGCCACGATCACGCCGACGGCCAGCTGCACCGCGACGGCGACCCAGATCGCCGGGTCGTCCTTCTCGTCGGTCATCAGCTCACCGAGCCGGCCCGGGGTGAGCAGGTCGAGGATCACGAACGCGAACGCGAGCAGGGCGATCCCGATGAGACCGTACGCACCGGTCTCGGCGAGCCCCTGAAGCGTGTCCGCCTCCGCGGTGTAGATCGAGGTGGCCACGATCGTCGCGATCGCGACGACCGAGGAGCCGAGCAGCAGCGCCGGGTCGCGGCGGTGCTCGACGAAGATCAGCTGCCCCAGCCGGCCGGGCGTGAGCAGGTCGATCACGTAGAAGCCGATCATCAGCAGAACCAGCCCGAGGGCGGCGAAGGCAACGGTGGACAGCAGTCCGCTCACAAGGTCAGTCATCGGTTCATCTCCAGTCTGGGGGTGGTCACTTGCCGAATCCGCTGCCGCCGCCGCGGAAGGAATCACCGCTGCTGCCGCCACCGCTGTTGCGGCCGTAGAAGCTGTTCCAGCCCCACAGTCCGATCACCGTGGCGTGGCTGCGGTAGCCGCGGTCGTACTCGTAGAGCGTGATCGTCGAGCCCGAGGGCGTACGCGGCTCCACGACGACCAGCCAGTCGTCGTCGTAGCGCAGGTAGTGGCTGGATCCCTCGGCCCGGTTCTCGTCGGCGTCGGTGCCGCTGGCGATCTGGTTGGCGACCGAGCTCACCGAGCCGTCGTCCTCGAAGACGATCCCGCCCTCGCTGTCGGGGTCGGTGCCGCTGACGTGGTCGAAGTTCTTGCGCAGGTACTTCTCGGGGCTGTTTCCGTCGCCGGAGACGGCGATGACGATGATGATGGCGAGCGCGACGCATCCCGCGACGATCGCCCAGCCGATCAGCTTGCGGTTCGAGCCCCCGGAGCCGTTGGGTTCAGACACTTGTGACCTCCTCGGGCCGGTAGCTGGTGGTGGTGGCGACGATCTCGCCGGTCTGTGGGTAGGTGTGCCAGGTGTTCCAGGTGATCTGCCGCTCGCCGACCTTGTCGAGAGCCAGCGCGGTCACCGCGTGCGGGTCGCCCGGGAAGTGCGCGACGACCGCGTCCGTACGCCCCTCCAGCCGCTCCACGAGCCGCGACGCCTGCGCGGCGAGCTCCTCGGGTCGCATCTCACCCACGTGCGAGGCGAGGCGGTAGCCGCCCGCCGCGTGCGCTGCGGGAAGGGGTGCGGCCTCGGCGATCCCGCACGCGACCGTCTCGTGCAGGAGCGGGCGGCCGTGGCGACGTACGACGACCTGGTGGCTGGCCCCCAGGACGCTCAGCGTGACCGTCAGACCGGCCGTGAGGCTCACCGTCCGGGAGGCCAGCGGGGTGCAGGGGATCGGTGCGAGGGTCCAGCGCAGGGTGTCACCCCGTACGTCCGCGAACGGGACGTCGAGGAGCGTCACTCGTCGTCCAGGGTGGCGGGCCGGTCGGAGGAGGGGTAGACGGTCAGCTCGAACGGCTGCAGCACCTCGCCGAGGGAGGGCTCCCAGTTGCTGCCCCACTTCTCGAAGCCGAGCAGCTTGCCGTCGACCGCCTTGTAGTCGGCGTACTCGGCAGTGCCCGACGGCGCGGTGCCGGTCGCGCCGGTGGCGGTGAAGGCGGCGGCGCCCTTCTCCTGGAGCCGGTAGGCGACGCCGCCGACGATGATGTCGCGGTCACCGACGGTGCCCTGCTCGATGTCGCCGAGCGGGATCGCGTGCCACAGCGAGACCTCGAAGCTCTCGTCGTCCTCGATCGAGAGCCACTTCTTGCCCTCGGCGTCGTCGAGCATGTGCTCGGTCCAGCGGTAGCCGTGCTCGTCGAAGTCGATCCGCCCGCGGACGAACCAGTTGTGGCCCAGGTACTCGATGACGTCGCCGTTGCGCACCTGGCGCAGCTGGTCGGAGGCGTGCTTGTGCTGGTCGCCGATGAAGTCGTCGGGTTCCTTCTGCGCCGTCGGCTGCTGCCGGCTCTTCCAGAGCAGGTAGGCCGCGACCGCGAGGGCGGCCAGCAGCAGGACGATCAGGACGTAGATCACCAAAGACTCCTTGGGTCGGCGTGAGGGCGACCCGAACCTTAGCCTGGCGATGTTCGGTTCGGCAGCCTGAATCGCGGCGGCGCCGGGCGGCGTACGTCTCATGTCGGTGGCACCCCGTAGGTTTGGCTCGTGAACGAGCGTCAGCGAGTGAACCATGAAGTCATCACGCAGCCGCGTCCGTACTCTGGCGCTTGCGCTACGGAGGTGGCTGCGTGAGGTTTCCGGGTGTCTACGCAGAGCACGGCGTCTTCGTCTGTTTCGAGGGCGGCGAGGGCTCGGGCAAGTCGACCCAGTCGCGCCTGCTCCACGATGCCCTGACCGCCCGCGGCCACCAGGTCCTGCTGACCTTCGAGCCGGGCGACACGGCCGTGGGCAAGGACGTACGCCGCATCGTGCTGTCCCCGGAGACCGGCGACCTCGACGACCGGACCGAGGCGCTCTTGTTCGCCGCCGACAAGGCCGAGCACATCGAGTCGATGGTCCGCCCGGCGCTGGAGCGGGGCGAGGTGGTCATCACCGACCGCTATGTCGACTCGATGCTGGCCTACCAGGGCGCCGGCCGGGTGCTGGACGCCGCGCAGCTCGAGGAGGTCGCGCGCTGGGCGACCGCCGACCTGCGGCCCCACCTGACCGTGCTGCTCGACCTGGACCCGACGGCCGGCTTCACCCGGTTCGCCGAGCGCGACCGGATGGAGCAGGAGTCGGTCGAGTTCCATCAGCGGGTGCGGTCGGCGTTCGTCGCGCTCGCGTCGCGCAATCCCGAGCACTACCTGGTGCTGGACGCGCGGGCTCCGGTCGAGGAGATCCACGCGGCGGTGCTCGCGCACCTCGAGCCGCTGCTCGCCCAGGCGGTGACGGCATGAACCTCGCCACCGCCTCGGTCTGGGACAACCTGGTCGGCCAGCGCCACATCATCTCCACGCTGCGGACCGCGGCCTCGGGGCACGGCATGACCCAGAGCTGGCTCTTCACGGGTCCGCCCGGCTCGGGTCGGTCCAACGCCGCGATCGCCTTCGCCGCGGCCCTCCAGTGCCCCAACGGTGGCTGCGGCCAGTGCCACGAGTGCCACACGGTGCTCGCCGGAAGCCATGCCGACGTCAACCTCGTCCGCACCGAGAAGCTGACCCTCGGGGTCGACGAGATCCGCGACCTCGTCCGCCAGGCCGCCCTCACCCCGGCCGGAAGCCGCTGGCAGATCCTGATCATCGAGGACGCCGACCGGCTCACCGAGCAGGCCAACAACGCGCTGCTCAAGGCGGTCGAGGAGCCCGGTGCCCGCACGGTCTGGATGCTCTGCGCGCCGACGGTCGAGGACGTACTTCCGACCATCCGGTCCCGGTGCCGGCTGGTCACGCTGACGACCCCGACAGTGCCCGACGTGACCGCCTTTCTCCAGCGCACGCTCGGTGTCGACGAGGCGCGCGCCGCCTATGCGGCGCGCGCGAGCCAGAGCCACATCGGCCGGGCCAAGGCGCTGGCCCGCGACGACGACACCCGGCGCCGGCGCGAGCAGGTGGTGGCCTACCCGGCCCGGCTGACCACCCTCGCCGACGCGCTCCGGGCCGCGGGCGAGCTCGCCGCGGTCTCGAAGGAGGAGGCAGACGCGGTCACTGCCGACCTCGACGCCCGGGAGAAGGCCGACCTCGACGCCGGCTACGGCGTGGTCGAGCGGGGCCGCCGACCGCGTGAATACGGTCCGGCGCTGTCCGCGCTCGAGAAGGACCAGAAGCGCCGCGCCACCCGCCGCCACCGCGACGTGATCGACCGTGGGCTGATGGACCTGGTCTCGATCTACCGCGACGCGATCACGATGGCCGCCGGCGCTCCGGTGACCCTGGTCAACGAGGAGCACCGGCGCGAGATCGAGCAGCTCGTCGCGGCCTCGACCCCCGAGCTCAACCTGCAGCGGATCGGGGCGATCTTCGAAGCCCGTGAGCAGCTGTTGGAGTTCAACGTGCAGCCCCAGTTGGTGCTGGAGGCGATGATGGTGGCGCTGTTGCCGCCCGGAGGAGACCAGTGAAACTCAACGCAGTGACCGGCGCCGTCGCGCTGACCGCTCTGACCGTGATCACCGCAGGCTGTGGTGCCGGCGGCGGCACCCCCGACGCCGACCAGGTGAGCCCGAGCGCGAAGGCGACCGCGGCCCCGAGCGAGGCGCTGCAGACCTTCTACAGCCAGAAGCTCGACTGGGAGGACTGCAACGGCGCCTTCGAGTGCGCGACCCTCGAGGTCCCGCTCGACTACTCCGACCCCACCGGTCGCACCATCGAGGTCTCGGTCATCAAGGACCCGGCCACCAAGAAGAAGATCGGCTCGCTGGCCATCAACCCGGGTGGCCCGGGCGGGTCGGGCATCGACTACGCGCTCTACAACAACCAGTCGTTCAGCTCCACCGTCCGCGACTCCTACGACATCGTCGGGTTCGACCCGCGCGGCGTCGGGCAGAGCACCCCGGTCGACTGCCTCGAGGACGACGCCCTGGACGCCTACGTCGCGGTCGACCCCGACCCCGACACCCCCGCCGAAGAGAAGGCGTACGTCGAGACCGGTGTCGAGATGGCCAACGGCTGCGCAGGCCAGAAGGACGGCATCTCCGCTCACGTCAGCACCGTCGAGGCGGCCCGGGACATGGACGTACTCCGGGCTGCGCTCGGCGAGGACCAGCTCGACTACTTCGGTGCCTCCTACGGCACCCAGCTCGGCTCGACCTACGCCGAGCTCTACCCCGACCGGGTCGGCCGGTTCGTGCTCGACGGCGCGATCGAGCCCGGGCTGAGCGTCCTCGACGCCAACCTGGCCCAGGCGAAGGGCTTCGAGGTCGCCCTCCGCTCCTACGTCGAGAACTGCGTCGACGAAGGCAGCTGCTTCCTCGGTGACACCGTCGACGAGGGCGTCGAGAGCGTCCAGAAGCTGATGGCCGACATCGATGCCGAGCCGCTGCCCGCCGGCGACCGTGAGCTGACCGCCGGCAACGCCCTCTACGGCCTGATCACCCCGCTCTACGTCGAGTCCTACTGGCCCTACCTCACCGACGCCCTCCAGGCGGCGATGAAGGGCGACGGCACCCAGCTGATGAGCCTCTCGGACAACTACGCGGGCCGTGACCCCGAGGGCGGCTACATCAACAACACGATGGAGGCCAACTGGGCGATCAACTGCCTCGACGACTCCTCCGGGCTCAGCCCGGCAGAGGTGCGCGAGCAGCTGCCCGCCTTCGAGAAGGCCGCTCCCACCTTCGGTGCCGCCCTGGCCTGGATGCTCAACGGCTGCGCCGCGGAGAAGTTCAAGGCCACCGAGCCCGAGCCCGAGATCGACGCCGAGGGCTCCAACCCGATCGTCGTCGTCGGCACCACCCGCGACCCGGCGACTCCCTACGAGTGGGCCAAGGCCCTCGCCAAGGCGCTGGACAACGGCGTACTCGTCTCCCGCGACGGCGACGGCCACACCGGCTACATGCAGGGCAACGGCTGCGTCGACGACGCCATCGACGACTACCTGGTCGACGGCAAGGTCCCCGACGACGGCTTGGAGTGCTGATTTACCCCATCTGGGGTGGGTTGCCGCCGTCTCCACCCGCCGGATCTCGCTGACCAAGAGGATCGCTTCTCGTAATTTTACTTCGAGAAGAAGGGTCACGAGCAAGTGATCATGAACCAGCGAGTCCGTTCGACGACGAAGGCATTCGCTGCCTCCGCGGTCGCCGCCCTGGCGATCGCGGTCGCCCCCGTCATCAGTCAGCCCGCCCACGCCGCCACGCCCCCGGCGACCGTGTCGGCCAAGGTCGTCACCAAGGTCGTCAAGGTCTCCGCCCCCAAGTACGGCACGAAGTCCTACCGCCCCGTCGGCAAGCTGACCGCAGGCGGCAAGGCCGTCAAGGGCAAGCGCATCCACCTGCAGAAGAAGGCCAGCGGCCGCTGGAGCAGCGTGACCTCCTGCGTGACGAACAAGTACGGCAAGTGCGCCGTGGTCGTGACGCCCAAGGTCAGCCGCTACTACCGCTGGAAGTACGCCGGCGACGCCAACCGTCGTGCCGACGTGTCCGCCTCGTTCTACCTGAAGAAGCGCGGCTCGTCCGGCGGCACGACCTCAGGGCTGGACTACACCTACGCCAACGGCGAGAAGGTCTACAACGCCTCCTCGGCCAACGACCGCGACTGCGGCGAGATCCCCGCGTCCAAGAAGCCGGTCCGGATCAACAACAGCTCCGACCCGTGGCGCCTCGACGCCGACAACGACGGCTACGGCTGCGAGTGAGCTAGACCTTCGTCGAGGTATGCAGGTCAGGGCTCACATCCCCAGCGGAGCTCCGCACGGGATGTGAGCCTTCGTCTGCATACCCTTCGACAAGCTCAGGACACCGCTTCGACGATGGAACGCCCGCTACCGCCGGTGGACAGGGTCCGCAATGGCCTGGATCCGCTTGGTAGCCAGCTCGATCATCAGCGTGGCGGCGGGGGAGAGGGTGGCGTCGGTGCGGTGGACGACGGCGAACGTGTCGTACGTCCGGGGCCGCAGTGACACCCAGCCGGCCTTCGGCGCCAGCCGGGGGAGCAGCTGCTCGGCTGCTCCCTTGGCGATGACGCTGTCGGCGTACCCCATCCCGACCAGCTCGACGGCCGTCTCGATGTCCTCGACCTCGATCCGGCTGGGTGGGTTGCGCCCGGTCTCGTGGAGCAGGTTGCGGATGGTGACCCGGGTGGGGTCCTCGGAGCTCCAGCTCGTGTCGGACATGACCAGCGAGGCCAGCGAGAGCCGGTGGGCGGTGACCGGTGTGGCCAGGTGGGCCGGGTCGGCCGAGATGTAGACGAGCTCGTCGCGAGCCACCGGCGTGACCTTCAGGCCCGGGCCGGAGACGCTGCCGACGAGCAGCATCGCCGCCTCGAGCCGTCCGCGGCGCAGGTCGTCCTGGACCTCGGTGGAGTTCTGTCCGATCAGCTCGACGCGTACGCCCGGGTATCGGTCGAGCACGTCGGCCACCAGCCCGGCCCCGCCGTAGAGCCGCGCGATCCCGAACATCCCGAACCGGATGGTTCCGGTCTCGAACTGCTTCACCGCCTGCACGGCCTTGCGCGCGTCCTCGGCGGCAGCGACCGTACGCTCCGCGTGCGGCCTCAGCTCGTCGGCCACCCCGGTCGGCACCACACCGCGCCCGACGCGGCGGAAGAGCTGCACCCCGAGGCTACGCTCCAGGCTCCGGACCTGCTCCGAGATCGACGGCTGCGCATACCCGAGCTCCTCGGCCGCCGCGGTCAGCGAGCCATGCTCGTAGACCGCGAGGAACACCCGGAGCTGGTGCAGCGACAACATAGTGACATCCTATGACTTTCCAAGGAAAGATCGTCTACCTCTATGAATCGCCGGCGGTCATCATTGAATCACCACCACTGCGTCCGCAGCTGGTGGTTGATCCATGTTCATAGGGGAGTAGAGCAGTAATGAAGCACGGCGTACGCCGCCTGGGCCGCCTCATCGGCAAGGGCAAGCCCACCCGCATCACCATCGACGAGCACGTCGAGGCGCACCGTTTTAGTGTCGAGCGCGCAGTCTCGGTACACTCGTCCGGTCCGCTCAACCAGAGCCGCTACATGCGGTAACGGATGACGGTACGCCGCCTTAGCTCAGTCGGTAGAGCGTCTCACTCGTAATGAGAAGGTCGTCGGTTCGATTCCGACAGGCGGCTCGGCTCGAACCCTCGTCTGACCAGCCCGAACACGGCAGGTACGGCGGGGGTTCTTCGTTGTCGTTCGCCCGCCTCGCCGGTTCGTCCCCCCCCCCCCTGTTCCCCCCGGACCCCGCTCTACGAGCGCTGTTGGGGTTCTGTGTGCCGAATTCACTGACGGATACCTGTATGGGTGTTTCAATGCAAGCGCGCCGCATGTCGCAGCGCGCCTTGACTTCGAAAGAAGACCCCATGCTCCGCAAGTTCACGCTCGCTGCCGCCGCCCTCGCGCTCGGCGCAGCGACCCTGTCACTCGGTGGTTCCGCGCAGGCTGCGACCACCCCATCCGTCAATGTCACAAGCGCCTGCCAGGGCGGCGCTGGTGTCATCACCGTCGGCGCCCGGCGCTCGCCCACCGGCGGCACCGTCGGAACGGCTGTGATTCGTGACGTGAAGAGGCCCAACTGGTCCGGATGGACGATGATCGGCAACGGTGGGCCATCGGGTCCGTCGCCCGAGTCGCCGATGCTCCACCCGGTCGGCGGCGTCGTACGCGACACCACGAAGTCCACCCGCGCCTGGCCGAAGCCGGTCATGGGCGTGTACTTCTCGGGTGACTACTCGGTCTTCTGCGTCGGAAGTGTCGACCAGAACCGCTACCGAGTCATCGGCATGGGCCCGTCCTCCCAGATCACCGTCCGCCGCGACTCCGGCGTGGTCCGGGTCGAGGGCGAGGCGAACCGGATCGGCAAGTACCGCCTCACCGTACGCCTGTGGACTCCGGCCGGCTTCCAGGAGAAGTCGAAGGTGGTCAACGTGGGCGTCGACACGAACATCGGCGAGTTCCGGCACCGCTTCACCGGCTTCCAGCGGACCAACAAGTTCACCAAGGCCGTACTGATCACCAAGAACATCCGAAGCGGCAAGACCACCACGGTCACAGTGCGACGCACGTTCTGATCTTCACTACTGCTCGTGGCCCCGTCGATCCGGCGGGGCCACGATGTCCGAGAAGGCTCAGGCGCGGCGAGCGAGAGCCGCTGGGAGGAACGCCACCCCTCCAGCGCGAACCACCCAGGCCCTGCCAATCCCTCTCGCCGAGCCACGGTCGCGAGAAGTTCCGCTCGAACCTCTCTGGCGATTACTCCGCAACAGGCCCCTGGCACCTGCCTCATACCCGGATCTGGGCAGGCCAAACCGGCTATTCCTGCTTGAGGCTGCCTCAGTGAGACCGTTCACGTACCTAATCGTTCACGTACCTAATACAGTGCGGAGACCAGCCATGGGCGTAATTGAGTGGGCCGTTGCCTTCGGCACTTTCGTCGCCGTAGGAGTGGGCGTGCAAGTTGCGTTGAACGCAGCCTTTGGCCCCCCGGCCAATGCGGCGGTGAGTTGGGCCTTCAGTGGCGCAGCTGGGCTGGCGGCGGCTTGGTTCGTTACGAAAGTCTTCGGTAGCGATTAGCGGCTCATCCGAGTTCCGAAAACTTCTCACGACGCACAGCCCCGAGCTCGGCCACCGGGTGCCGGCGACATCGCGTTGATCAGGAATTCAGGTTGTTGGCCGGTGACGTGTGGGCGGAGGGGCGGCTGCCGGTAGGCCGCCAAGGGGGCAAAGTGCCGGACCAGGTGACGCTCCGCCCCCGCGATACAGATCATGTGGGTGCTTCGGAATCGTGGCCCCCCGATTCCGACAGGCGGCTCCACCCAGAACCCCCGTCAGCTCGCTCCTCGCCATCCGCTCGCCGCGCCGAACGGCAGCACGAGCACTGCGTCGTACGCCTCGTCGTCCAGGTCATCGGGAGCCATCGGCAGTTCCGCTCGGTCCGGCAACGGCGGCGTGGGATCGTCGGGCAGTCCCACCGGATGGTCGGCAACGAGCTCTCTCATGACTGCCCTCATACCCCGCCCGGCTCGTTCTAAACCGACCCCGGGCAAGTTTCTCGAACGCGGTTGCGATCCGTGGTCTCAGCTGCCCTCGGAGGGCATGGGTGAGAACATTTGTTACCAGATATCGACGTTTGGCGGGCGTCGATCCGGGAAGGCTGCTATCTCTTCCGTGTGCGGTCCGGGCGTCCACGCTGCGGGGTACCCCCCCACTCGGTAGCGAGGGCGCCCTGGGCCGCACGCCAATCAGGCTCGATCCGCGGCCACGGGCTCGAGCGACGGCTCGGTGTGAGGCCCTGCCCACCAGACGAGGGTGGTGATCACGCCGATCACGAGGAGCGCCGAGGTCAGCCAGAAGGGGTAGGTGCGGTCGATCCCGGAGAGCCAGCCGGAGATCCAGCCGAACGGGGCGGCGGCGAGCATCACCGCGGTGCGCTGCAGCGCCATCACGCGTGAGCGCTCGGCCTCGTCGACGTGGAAGGCGACGAGCGACTCCGAGAGCATGAAGAGCATCCCGGCGCCGAAGCTGTCGAGGAGGAGACAGACCCCCAGAAGCGCGTACGTCATCAGGTCGGCGTCGCCCTCGGCGGCCGGGATCGCGACCAGCGCCAGCTGGCCGGCCAGATAGATGCCGAAGCCCCACAGGGTCGCGTGCTTGAGGTCGTGGCCGGAGGTCAGTCGGCGGATCAGGGTGAAGAGGAAGAGCACCGACAGTAGCGAGCGCACCATCGGGAAGAACGGCAGCAACGGGTCGGGCACGTGCAGGCGATGGCTGACCAGGACCTGCCAGAAGGTGCCGTTGACGAGGGTGACCGCCGCGACGACGGCGGCGATGGCCAGCGCGAGCAGCGAGCCGCGGGACCGGCCCAAGAGCCGCGCGGCGCCGCGGTAGCCGGCGAAGAGCCGCCAGAGGCTCTCGTGCCGGGTCTCCTCCATCCGGATCCGGCCCTGGCGGGTCTCGGTGGAGGCGGCGTACAGCAGGATGATCTTGGCCAGCATCACCACTGCCGCGTTGATGAAGAGCACCCGCACCGCGGGCTCCAGGCCGAACTGCGCGACCATGAAGGCGGCGATCGGGGCGAAGAGTGCCGAGCAGTCGGCCGCGACCCGCACCAGGGAGTAGATGCCGGTGAGCTGATCGCGCTCCGCGTCCTCGACCATCAGGCAGTCCCAGGCGTTGGCGGTGACCTGCAGCGCGCCGTTGAGCAGCGACGCGGCCAGGAAGGCCCAGAAGTCCTGCGCGAACGCCCAGATCAGACACGGGATCACGAACGCGATCACGTCGAACACAGCGTTCGTCAGCCGGCGCCCCATCCGGTCGGTGATGATGCCGCCGGCGAGCCCGAAGAACACCTGGGAGATCATCCCGGCGGTCGCGAGCAGGCCGATCTGCGCGTCGTGCAGCCCGAGGGTGAGCATGAAGACGGAGAGGTACGGCAGCACCAGCGCCATCGACAGACCCCACATCGGCTCGGTCCACACGCAGGCGCGCGGGTTGCCGCGGAGATGGATCAGGGTGTGCCACAGGGAGCCGGGGGAGGATGCCACCGGAGAAGTGAAGCAGGTGTGAGCCGACGTCTGAAAACGATTTCGCGACGGCTTCGGTGGCCACCGACCTGGACGTTAGTCTTGGTCGGGTGACAAGGGTTTCTGCCGATGAGCGGCGACGGTTGCTGGTGCAGGCGGCCATCCGGGTGATGGCGCGCGAAGGCGTCGCGCAGGCGACGACGCGGTCGATCGTGGCCGAGGCGGACATGTCGCTCGGCACCTTCCACTACTGCTTCCGCTCCAAGGAGGAGCTGCTCGAGCAGGTGATCACCACGATCACCAGCCACACGCTGGCGCCCGCCCTGGAGATCATCGAAGGTCCGGGCACTCTCGAGGAGAAGCTGCGCGGCGGCCTGGCGTCCTACTGGCAGCACGTGCTGGACAACCCCGACGAGCACCGGGTGACCTACGAGCTGACGCAGTACGCGACGCGCAACCCGGCGCTGGCAGAGGTGGCGCGGATGCAGTACCGCACCTACCTCGACGCGCACACCAAGGTGATCGACACGCTCGGGACCAGTGCCGGGGTGACCTGGACGGTCGACGTCGCGGTGCTGGCGCGCTACCTGACCGCGATCGTGGACGGTCTGACCCTGCTCTATCTCAACGAGGGCGACGCGGAGACCGCGGGCGCGGCGATCGAGCTGGCCGCCACGCAGCTCCTGGGGCTGGTCGAACAGCCGTCCTGACCGGCAGGCCCGACGGGTCAGAGGAAGGTCTTCCCCTCGCCGCGGTAGGTCGGGACCACGTCGAGGATGCGGTCGCCCTCGACGAGGACGATCTCGTCGACGTGCTCGGAGAGCTCGCCGGCCTTGGTGTGCCGGAACCACACGTGGTCACCGAGGCCGAGCTCGTCGACCCGGTCGCCCACCAACGGCGTCTGCACCTCACCGGCACCCTCCTGATCGACCAGCGACAGCCCCGGTGGCCACACCGGCGTCGGCAGTCGGTCCTTCCCGGCGGCGCCCGACGCGATCCAGCCGCCGCCCAGCACCGTGGCGTGCTGCGGTGAGGGGCGACGTACGACCGACAGCACGAAGTACGCGGCGGGCTGGGGCTGGAAGCGGGTGTAGAAATCGAACAGGCGTGGGGCGAACAGCCCTGACCCGGCTGCCACCTCGGTGACCGCCGGCTCGGCCGCGGTGAGCTCGAGGCTGCCGGTGCCGCCACCGTTGACGAACTCCAAGGGTGCGACGCTCCGGACCGCGGCGACCGCGGCCGCGCGCCGCTCGGCGAGCTCTGCGGCAGACCGGCGCTGCATCGCCCGGACCGCGAAGCGGCCCAGGCCGGGCTGGTTGTCGCCGATGCCCGCGATCTGGCCCTCGTAGCCCATCAGGCCGACCAGGTCGAAGCGCGGGTGAGCGGCGACCTTGCGTGCCAACGCGCCGGCCTCCTCGGGCGTGTGCACCGGTGATCGGCGAGCACCCAGGTGGAGCCGCCCACCGGCGAGCCGGAGCGAGACGTCGAGCTCCAGACAGATCCGGAGCGGCGGGCCGTCGGGACCGATGATCGAGGCCGTCAGGTCGAGATGATCGGGGCTGTCGACCATCAGCGTGACCCGGGAGGCGAGCCTCTCGTCCGCGGCCAGCCGCTGGAGCGCCGCGCGGTGCGTGGTGGGGTAGCCGACGACCACGTCCTCGTGCTCCTCGGCGAGCCAGAGTGCCTCGGGCAGGGTGTAGGCGAGGATGCCGGACATCCCGGGGATCTCGAGCGCGTCCCGGATCACCGAGCGCACCCGGATCGACTTGCTGGCGACCCGGATCGGCTTCCCGGCGGCGCGGCGGACCAGCTGGTGGGCGTTGGTGCGGAGCGCTGCCACGTCGAGGACGGCGAACGGCGGGTCCAGGTGGTCGGTCGCGGCGAGCAGGTCCGGCCACGAGGAGCGGGCGGGACCGCCGAGCTGGGTCATCGTCATCGTGATGCCTCCGGAGCAGGGCCGAGCACGCGGTCCAGGTAGGGGTTGGTGAAGACGCCCGTCGGATCGAGCCGGTCGCGGAGCGCGACGAAGTCGTCGAAGCGGGGGTAGCGCTCACGCATCGCCGGTGCGTCGAGTCGGTGCATCTTGCCCCAGTGCGGTCGACCACCGGCGGCGCCGAGCACGTCCTCGCAGATGCCGAACCAGCGCTCGTGCGGCATCCGGTGGTACTGGTGGAAGGCGACGACGGCGGAGTCCCGCTCGTAGGCCGGCGAGAGCCAGATGTCGTCGTGACGTACGAACCGGACCTCGAACGGGAACGACACCGGCTCGTCGTGGGTGTCGACCCATCGCTTCAGCTCGCGCAATGCCGGGACGAGTGCCTCACGTGGCACGAAGTACTCACCCTCGCGGAAACGTACGTCCCGGTCAGAGGCGAACACGTTCGGGGCCAGGTCGGTGAAGTCGCGCGAGGAGATCGCCCTGGTCACGAACCGGGTGATCCCGGGAACCAGGCGCGGGAAGCGGGTGCCCACGCGCAGCATCGCCTCGAAGCCGATGTTGGTGACGATCTTGTCATCGACCGTACGTGTCAGCCGGCTCATCGGGCGCAGCTCGGTGTCGCCGGGCAGCCGCTGGAACCTCCGGGTCAGCGCCGTCGTCGTGTGCGGGAACCAGAAGAACTCGAAGTGGTCGTTGGCGGTCACCAGCTCGTCGACGCCGTCGAGCACCTCCTCCAGCGGCGCGGCCTCGTCGACCGCCCGCAGCGCATAGAGCGGCACGCACTGCAGCGTCACCTTGGTGATCACGCCGAGCGCACCGAACGAGACCCGCGCGGCCTCGAACAGCTCCGGCCGCTCGGTCGCCGAGCACTGCACGACGGACCCGTCGGCGAGGACCAGCTCGAGCCCGCGCACCTGGGTCGAGATGCTGCCGAACGCGGCGCCGCTGCCGTGGGTGCCGGTCGAGATCGCGCCGGCCAGCGTCTGCCGGTCGATGTCGCCGAGGATCTCCATCGCCAGCCCGTGATCGGCCAGGATCGGGTTGAGCCGGTGCAGCGGGATGCCCGCGTCGACCGTCACCAGCCCGGACTCGCGGTCGACCGCGTGGACCCCGTCGAGCCGATCGGGCCGCAGCTGTACGCCGGGGGCGACCGCCGCACCGGTGAACGAGTGCCCCGACCCGATCATCCGGACCTTCAGCCGGTCACGGGAGGCCTCCTTGACGGCGGCCGCCACTTCGTCGGTCGTCGCGGGGTCGACCACGCGCACAGGCGTGACCCGCTCCGTGCCTGCCCAGTTCTGCCAGGTCACGATGTCCCTCCCAGGACCGGGTAGTGGTCGGAATAGTCCGTGTACGTCGTCCCGCCGGAGCTCCACGGCGGCGAGGCCGGCGTCAGCGTGGTGTTGGTCCACCCGCGAGGCTGCTGGTGGCCGCGCCGGAACAGGACGTAGTCCAGCTGCTCGCGCCCGCCCGAGCTCGCCAGCGGGTTGGTCTCCGGGTCCCAGCTGTAGGGATGCCCGGCGAAGGACGGGGCGGTGGCGTCGAGCGCGGTCAGCATCGTGGCGTACTCCGGGGACTCCTTGACGACGTTGAGGTCGCCCGTGATCACGATCGGCTCCGAGGCAGGGATCGCGAGCCCGTCGAGGAAGCCGTCGAGTTCGGCGAACTGCTCGGCTCGGACGCTCGCGCCGCCGCCGAAGCAGGCCGGGTCCTCGGCCTGCACATGTGTGCCGACCACGTGCACCGGCCGGCCGTCGACGTCCAGGCGGGCGTAGACGAAGCCCTTGTTCGAGAACCAGTCGGCGCCGCACCCGTCGGCGTACACGTACTGGACGCGATGCGTGATCGGCCACCTGCTCAGGATGGTCACGCCGCCGTCCTCGGGAGTCAGCGAGGAGTACGACCCGAGGGTCTCGTCCCAGCCCGACCGGGAGCGGCCGAGGACCGGTGTCTGGTGGGGATACTGGCTGGCCAGGCGCGACTTGAGCGTGTCGGAAGGGCCGTTGTCGAACGCCTCCTCCAGCACCAGTACATCGTGCCCGCGCAGATGGTCGGCCTCCGCGAACAGGTCCGCCCGGGTGCCGTTGGCCTTCCCGCCCAGGATCGTCGGCAGCATCGCGACGTTGTGGGTCAGGATGCTGAGGTCGGGAGGCGGAGGCGCTGCCGATGCCGTCGGGCCGGGCAGCATCGTCGCGGCGACAGCGCACACCGCCGCGATGCCCACCGCTGCGGACCTCATCGGCCCACGACCGAGAAGGTCGGGCTGGTGCCGCTGATGGACCGGATGCTCCCGAGCAGACTCCGGGCGTCGCCGAAGTAGCGGATCCGATAGCTCCCGGCCGCCACGTCGTCAGGTACGTCCCAGGTGATCGTCACCTTCGACGCGGCGACGCCGTAGCGCTTCCAGTGGAACTTCGTCGACCAGTCGCCGTCGTCGGCGATCCGCTCCCAACCGTCCGCCGTACGGCGCTCCACGGTGAGGTAGCTGCCGCCATGGTGTAGGTCGTTGTTGGGATGCGCTCCCGCGAACGTCACGCTCACCTGCTCGCCCGGGCGGTACGTCGCGGCCGGCGCGGTCAGCACGTCGCCGTAGCCCTTCCCGAGCGGCGGTGCGTCGGCCACGACCGCTCCCTGGAGCGAGGCGAACTGCCCGGCGCTGCGGTCGCCCTCCTTCACACCGAGCGGTACCTCGACCCCGTCTCGCATCGCGGCGCCCAGGTCGGCCGCGGTCTGCGTGAACGCCGGGAGCTCGTAGCGCCCGAAGAGCGTCGAGGCGCCCTCGTACTCCTTGGCCTCATACTCCTCCGGCGTGGTCAGGTAGTGCGCATAGGCGTTGGCGTAGCCCTGCACGAGCACGTGGTCGATGTCGGTGCCGACCGCCTCGGCGACCGCGCGCCGCAGCCGCAGGCCGGAGACCACGGTCACCTCGGCGGGCATCCCGACGAGGTAGAAGTCGCCGATCCGGACCAGCTGCACCGGCAGCTTCTGCTGCACCATGTCGAGCGGTCCCACCGGCAGCAGGACCTCCTTCGGTGCCTGGCAGGCGCGCAGCGCCGGGCTGGCGGTGTAGAGCGCCTCGGAGATCGCGGCGACCGCCGGGTTGCCACCGTCCTTGCCCTCCTTGAAGATCGGCAGCCCGCCGCCACCGTCCTCGGTGCTGCCCGCCGCGAACGCCGCGCCGAGCGCGGCGGGGCAGGTGCTGTGCGGCTTCCCGTCGGGGGTGAACTCGGGGCGTACCGCGGTGTCGGCGAGGTCGACGTAGACGATCCGGGAGTCGACGCCGCCGCTCAGCTCGCGGTCGTCATCGAGTCCGCGGCGGGCGGCGTCGTACGTCCTGGTGCCGATGATCTTGGTGTTCTCGAACTGGTCGGTGGTCGGGCCGTCGGAGGGCCGCAGGTTGAGGTTCGGAGACATGTCGCCGGAGTTGGTCTGCGCGAACGACGCGACGAAGCCGGGGTCGTGGCTGTCCTCGACGTAGTCGACGCCGCGGGCGAGCCGCTCCCACGCGTACTCGGCGTAGCCCTTGTTGTCGGGGCTCACCAGCGTGTTGTCGGTCGACATGCTCGTCGCGTGGACCGGGAACCAGTTGATCACCCCGTCGAGCTCGCCGTCGCGATGGACCTGGAGGGTGGTGCTCCGGGTGTCGACCCCGCCGGGGAAGTACGCCTTGTCGGCCTCCGGGTTGCGGTCGAACGCCGTCTTCGAGCGGTTGACGTTGGCGTCGGTCAGCTCGCTCGTCGACAGGCTCAGTTCGGCGGGCGCGAGGTCGGCGTCCGCCCGCTCGATCGAGGCGACGATCCCGTCGACGAGGGCCCGGAACGTCTTGCCGTGGTAGCCCAGCGTGGTGACGTTGTAGAGCGTGTGGTGCGAGAAGCCGCCCGGCGCCGCGTGGGTGTGGGTCGCGGTCAGCATCACGTTGCGCTCGGTGTAGGTCTCGCCGAAGCGCTGCTCGAGCTTCGCCAGCACCGCGTCGCGGACGCTCTGGAAGATCATGCCGGCGTCGGCGAGGACGTGGACCACGCGCTCGCCCGACTCGGGGTCGGCGATCACGAAGGAGCGGGCGCGCTGGCGCATGTGCAGACCGCTGCTGACCTGGCCGAGGTCGGCGTACCCCATCATCCCGGCCTCGGCCACCTCGCCGGTGACGTCGGCGATGCCGCGGCCGACGAGATAGTCGGCGCTCCCGGCCTGCCGATCCGTGGCGTGCGGCGCGGTCGTGGCGCTCGCCGATGGTGACGACGTTGCGGGTCCGAGGGCGGCGACCGCCACCAGCGCAACAGCCGTCGCGGTCCTCAATGTGACGCTCGTCATGACAGGAGGATGCCTGCTCGGAACTCGTTCGGTCAAGAGTCTTGGACAAGCGACCTAGTACGTGGACAGGTGTCCTCCGGCCCCGGGTTCCGAGGCCGGAGGGGTGCCGCTCGGCCGGCTCAGCCGGCGGCGATCTCCGCGAGGAGGTCGGCGGCGGGAGCCGGGTGGACGAGCCAGCTGAGGTGGCTCGACCTCAGCGTGTGGACGGCGTAGGAGTTGTCCGGGGTGAGGGCGTCGCCCTCGCGGATCAGCCGGTCCTGCATGGCCGGCGGCATGCTGACGTCCTCGCTGAGGCGTACGAACGCACGGGGGACCGTGCCCCAGGTGGCCGCCTGGGCGCGATCCTCGGGACCACCGGCATCGAGGTTCTCGTCGGGCTGGAAGGTGTTGAGGAACGTACGGAACTCGTCGTCGGTGCCGTCGGCCATGAACGCGTGCTTGAGGCCTGCGAGGACCTCGGGGGAGGCGGTGCGGAAGTTGCAGCGCAGCAGGCCGACGTCGGCGGGGTTCGCGGCGGCCGCGCCGATCAGCGCGGAGGCGTCGAAGGAGGCCATCTCGGGTTCGGCGTTGTACGCCACCGCGTCCAGCTCCACCGGCGCCCAGGCCGAGACGTAGACCATCGAATCGATCAGGTCCGGGCGGGCGTTGGCGGCCGCGGTCAGGGTGATTCCGCCGCGGCTGTGCGCGACGACGATCACCGGACCGTGCTCCTTCGCCCGCTCGAGCACCGAGACCAGGTGAGCCACGTTGTCGGCGAGGGTCACGCCCTTGATCCCGCCCGGGGCCGAAGCGAGGGCGGCGAGGTCCTGGGGTGCCTGGTAGGCCTCCGGGAACGTCGCCCCGAAACCGTGGCCGGGCAGGTCGACCGCCAGCGAGCGGAACCCGCGCAGCGCCAGCTCGGCTTGGAGCGGTGCGAACGAGAACGAGTTGGCGAAGGCGCCGTGGACCAGGACGAAGATCGGGGAAGACATGGCCGAGACCCTAGTGCCGATCCGGAGCCGACCGCCGGGCATTTATGGCTCGGAGCGACCGCCGAACGGCACGGATTCCGGCGTCGAGCCCATCGGCGTACCGCCGTAGACGACCGACCCGTCGGCCCGCTGATAGGTCAACCACGGCACCGTCTCGCTGAAGCCCACACCCGGCTTGCTGTAGTCGCAGACGCCGCTGGGGAAGGCGGCCTCCAGCCGTGCCCACTGGGCCTCGGTGAGCCCGAACGCGCCGTAGTCGTCGGTGCGGCGCAGCGGCTTGAGGTGGCACTTGGCGTTGTCGGAGTAGTTGTTGTCGCCGGCCACGATCCGCGGCGTCGCGAAGTCGGTCTTGACCAGGTCGCTGACCGGCCCGAGACCGCACACCAGGTCCGAGACCGGGTCGACGACGAGGTTGAGCGCGGGATCCAGGACCGGCTGGACAGCACCGTTGAGCCCGTCGAGCACCCCGCCGGTCAGGTCGTCCACGAGCGGGTCCGCGACCGGCAGGAACAGGCCGTCCTCGCTGGAGACGCCCTGGGTCTGGGTGCAGCGGTCGTGGAGGTCGCCGGGGCGGTCCTGGACGATCTTGTCCGCCAGCGCCACGTCGCGCCGGTCCGCCTCGACGGACGCCAGCCAGCGGTCCATCGCGAGCAGCGCCTCCTTGGAGTAGCTCGGGTCGCCGATGAGGGGCGTCACGCCGTACCAGATCACCTGGTTGTCCGCGTGGCCCTGCTCCCGGGTCAGCCGGTCGCGCATGGCCCAGGCCCAGCGCGCGTCGTGCGCGACGCCCGGGTCCGGTCCGCGGTGGTCGATGATCGCCACGTCGGACAGGTTGCTGGCGGTGTTGACCATCCCGCTGCGGTAGGCGTTGGCGAGCGCCGTCGGGTCCGCGACCGAGCGCTGTGCCCGCGGCTGGACGTCGATGTCGAGCCCACCGATCTTCTCGTTCACGTCGACGAACTGCTCCGGGGTGATCGCCCCGGCTCGCAGCGCCTCCAGGCCGTACTGCACACCGGTGTTGTCCAGCGGCGAGCCCGCGAAGCCACGCCCGATCTGCTTCTCCTGGGGCGTCCACACGCTCTCCGGGCGCGGCCCGAAGACGTTGATCGCGCCGTCGATGATGGAGCACCGTACGCCGCCGGGGTTCGTCGCAGCGTCGTACCGCTCCTGGTCGCTGACCCCGGAGCACGGGTGCGTCGGCATGACCGCCTGCTTGAACAGGCCCTCGTCGGCGGTGACCGCGTTGAGCGGCAGCAGATGGCCCTCGACCGCCGCCCACTGCAGCGGGTTCCAGAACTTGCCGTCGGTCAAGCGCTCGGAGCTCTCGAAGTACTTGCGGAGCAGGTGGTAGTCGGAGAACTGCAGGCCCGGCGAGAGCGAGTCGGGGTAGGAGCAGGTCACGACCAGGCCCTGGTAGATCCCCGGGTAGGCGTTCGCGATCGTCTGCTGGGCGATCGAGCCTCCCGAGCAGCCGCTGCCGATCGTGTAGCGCAGGTCGCCGTACGTCTCGACGAGGTGCTCCTTGGCCATCATCAGCGACTCGGCCGCGCTCGTCACGGTGCAGTTGTGGCCGGTGTTGGCCAGCGCGGTCGAGAGCATCGCGAAACCGCGGCCCAGCGCCACGGTCGGGCTGTCGCCGAGCGCGTCCGCGACGACCGGGATGCCGAGGTCGAAGGTGCCGGCGTAGTCGGTGGTCGGCGCGGTCCCGGTCTCGTGGTCGACCCCGCAGCTGCCGCCGTGCGGGATGAACAGCTTGTTGTTCCACTGCTGCTGCGGCCGCCAGCGCCGCCAGGGTTCACCCGGCTGCCAGAGCACGGCGATCCGGTACTGGTCGCGGTTCTGGTAGCCGGTCTCCACCCGTACGACGAACGGCACCTTCAGGCCCTCGTCGGTGGTCGTGCGGGCGATGTCACGGGGAGGGTTCGCGGGGTCGTAGGGCTGGAGCCCGTCGAGCAGTGGATTTGTCGATTTGTAGAGCCAGCTGATCGTCGGCTCCTGGTTGCACTGCGCGTCCGTCGCGGTCGGCTGACAGCGCCACGGCTGCAGCTGGGGTCCCGAGAAGATCGGCCCGCCGCGCGGGTGGTTGGTGATCGTGAGCCGGGCACCGCGACCGTCGACGAGGCGCGCGGTCAGCTCGTTGGTCCCGACCCGCAGGCCGCGTACGACGCCCTCGATCTCGCCGTCGGGCCGCTCGCCGAAGGCTCTGGTGACGTCGCGGCCCTTCACCGAAACCTTCAGGTCGTCCGGGTCGGCGTCCTTCGGCAGGGTGACCCGCACCAGCGCGTTGCCGTCGGAGATCAGGTCGGCCCGGTTGGAGAGCGTCTCCAGGACGATGTCCCCGGCCGGCGCGGCCGATGCCGGGGTCACACCGAGCAGGAGGCTTGCGACGAGGGCGGACACCGCCGCGATCGAGACAGGCAGGGCGCGAGCGGTCATGGCGTGCCTTTCCGAGAGCTGCTCGCGTCCCTCGAGTAGACGCGCGCCGTGACAGGAGAATGCCCCCAGCCACGGCGCGCGTCAAGGATGCCTCAGCCGGCGACCGCCTCCCCGCGGGCGACCATGCCGGCCTCGTTGGAGAGCTTGACCTCCTTGAGGAACAGCGCGAGCGCGAGGCCGATGAGGACGAGCGGCACGAGATACCAGAACGCCGGCGCGAGCGCCTCGGTGAAGGCGTCGACGACCCAGCCGTGCATGGGCTCGGGCAGCTTGTCGACGACCGCCGGGGTGAGGCTCCCACCAGAGAACTCGGCCCCGTCGGCGGGCATCATCCCGGAGGCGGCCATCTTCTCGGCCAGACCCTCGAAGTTGTCGGTCAGCCGCGTGGTGAACACGGTCGTGAACAGAGCCGTACCGACGGTCGCACCGATCTCCCGGAAGAAGTTGTTCGCCGAGGTCGCGGTGCCGAGCTCGTGCGGGTCGACGGCGTTCTGGACGGCCAGGACGATGGTCTGCATGACCAGGCCCATGCCGGCGCCGAGCACGAAGATCATCAGCCCGAAGACGACCATCGACATGTCGGAGGTGATCTGCGTGAGCCAGGCGATGCCAGCCGCGGTGACGAGCAGTCCGGCGATCGGGAAGACCTTGTAGCGACCCGTCTTGGAGATCATGATTCCCGAGACGATCGCGGTGAGCATCAGCCCGACCATCATCGGCAGCATCAGCAGCCCGGAGCTGGTGATCGAGGCGCCGGTCGACATCTGCAGGAACGTCGGCAGCATTGCCATCGCCGAGAACATGCCCATCCCGAGCACCAGACCGATCAGCGTGGTCACGGTGAAGGTCGGGTTCTTGAAGAGGCGCAGCGGGATCAGCGGCTCGGGCGCGAGGGTCTCGGTGAGGATGAAGGCGGCGATCGAAGCCAGGGTGCCGCCCAAGAGCCCGAGCAGCTGCGGCGAGGACCAGTCGTAGCCGTCGTGGCCGAGCGACTCCCACGAGGTCAGCAGCACGATGCCGCAGGTGGAGAGCACCATGAACATGATCCCCAGCCAGTCCACCGGCCGGTTGGAGCGGTGCGAGGGCAGCTTCAGGGCGTACCAGGCGACGATCAGCGCGATGATGCCGACCGGAACGTTGATCCAGAAGGTCCAGCGCCAGCCCGGGCCGTCGGTGAGCCAGCCACCGAGGAGCGGCCCGATCACCGCGGAGATGCCGAAGAGAGCGCCCATCGGGCCCATGTACTTGCCGCGCTCGGAGGCCGGCACGATGTCGGCGATGATCGCCTGGGACAGGATCATCAGCCCGCCACCGCCGAGCCCCTGGAGACCGCGGGCGGCGACCAGCTCGGGGAAGGTCTGCGCCATCCCGCCGAAGAGCGAGCCGAGCGTGAACAGCGTGACGGCGACCAGGAACGGCCAGCGGCGACCCCACAGGTCACCGAACTTGCCGTACAGCGGCATCACGATCGCGATCGCCATGATGTAGGAGGTGATCACCCACCCCTGGTGCTCGACGCCGTCGAGCTCTCCGACGATCGTCGGCATTGCCGTGCTCACGATCGTCTGGTCGAGGGACGAGAGGAACATCGAGGCCATCAGGGCACCGAAGATCAGCCAGACCGTACGCGGCGTCAGCACGACCAACGGCTTGTCGGGCGCGTCCGGCGCGACCGTATGACTCATGGGTTGGACCTTCCAGGCAGGAGTTGAAGAGGTGGTGACACACGGGTCCCGTGTGACGTGAGAGTTCCCGAGAGTTGCGGCTAGTCGTCGAGGAGCAGGCGGAGCTGGGCGACGGCCTCGGGCAGATGCGCTGCCGCATCGCCCTCGTAGCCGGACCGCGCCCAGGCGAGCGCGCTCGCCCGCAGCAGCAGCCCGGCGACCATCCCGATCGTGTCGTCGTCGACAGGGGAGGGCCGTGCCCTGCGTCGCTCGGAGAGCAGTGCCTCGAGCTCGGCCACGACGCGCTGGTGCCAGGCGATGTGTCGCTGGACGAGGCGGGGCTCGGCGATCATCAGCCGCATCGCCCGCTCGCCCTGCTCGATGTTGGGCGCGGCATGGTCGAGGAAGCCCGCCACCAGCGCCTCCAGGTCGCTCATCAGCCGACCCGTCGGACCGCCGGAGACGAACCGCTCGCGCACCTCGGCATCCACGCCGATCTCCTGGATGCCGAGCACGGCGTCGTCCTTGGAGTCGAAGTAGTTGAAGAACGTACGCGTCGACAACCCCGCCGCGGAGCTGATCTCCTCCACGGTGACGTCATCGAGACCACGCTCGCCGACCAGTCGCTGAGCAGCCTCGATCAGCGCCAGCCGACGCTCCCGCTTCTGGCGCTCGCGAGCGTTCGAAGGCAGGGCAGAGGTGGGCACCGCCGTATTCTTGCAGTGAGTGCAAGTTGCAGTCAATGCAATTAGCGTCACATGCGGGTCAGGCCCCCGCGGCCGCCCGGTGGAGGGCGTGGATCTCCTCGACCAGCTCGGAGACGGGGCCGGCGACCTCGACCTGTGGCGCGACCTCCTGGATCGGCAGAGCCCGCACCGGGGACTCACCCGCTCCCCAGCCGGCCCGCCACTCGGTCAGCTGCTCGGAGGAGGCGATGTAGACGATCCGGCCGACCCCGGACCAGCCGTGTGCCGCCGAGCACATCGGGCAGTGCTCGCCCGAGGTGTAGACGGTCGCTTCCGCGCGGGTCTGCTCGTCGAGGTTGATCGCGGCCCAGCGGGCCAGGACGATCTCCGGGTGGGCCGTCGGGTCACCGGTCGAGTGCTCGCGGTTGCGGTCCTCCTGGAGTGCGTTGCCGGCGCTGTCGGCGAGCACCGAGCCGAACGGCCCGTCGCCGTCGGCCAGCGCCTCCGCCGCCAGCTCCAGGCAGCGTCGCAGGTGGGTCATGTCGGTCGCGGTGAGGTCGGTGGTCACCCTTCCAGTCTGCGGCCACCGCTGACGTACGTCGCCTGATTTCGCGACGGTCAGCCGGCCTCGATCACGGCGCAGGCGATCCGGTCGCCGGCGTCACCGGTCTTCGTGGTGTCCTCGTCCGGGCCCTCAGGGGCGTACCGCTCCGGGACGTTGGCGTAGTTGTCCGGGCCCGCGTGGATCATGACCGCGCTGCCGTCGGCGTCGCGGAGGTCGTCGAGCGTGAAGGGGCCGGTGAACTCCAGGCTGCCGGTGCCGTCCTCGTTCACCAGGAGCGCCGGCAGGTCGCCGAGGTGCTCGCCGTGGGCGCTGTCGTCGGGGTTGAGGTGGCCGCCGGCGGAGAGGAAGTCGCCGGTCTTCGACGGGTCGTCCGGGGCAGCGCTGTCGGCCTCGCACTTGCCGGTCGTGTGCACGTGGAAGCCGTGGTAGCCGGCCGAGAGGCCGCTCACCCGGATGCTGATCTGGGTGGCCCCGTCGTCCTCCTCGATCTCGATGGTGCCGACGTTCTTCCCGCCGGGATCGGCGAGCTTCGCGTTCACCTCGTTGCGGTCGTCCGGGTCTGCCTCCTCCCCGCAGGCGGCGAGAGTCAGCAGGCCACAGACAGCGAGTGCGGCGGCCGTTGCGCGACGGGACATGGGATACCTCCACGAGAACGGGATCCGGTCATCCCCACCGTACGTGGATCAGCAGCCGTCGCGGAGCAGACCCGGCTGGTGCCCGACGGAGACCTCGATGAACTCGATCTTCGCGTCGCGGGTGTTGCCGGACAGCAGGAAGCCGATCCAGCGGTTGCCGTCCTTGACGACCCAGGTGGTCTGGCCGTAGTCGTTGGTCTTCTGCGAGCCCATCCCGTAGATGTCCTTGAGGACCATGAGGGAGTCGCCGATCGTGACGCCCTGGGCGGTCTCGAGGACGGGCTTGCTCATCCCGAAGGAGCCGATGTTGCCTTTCTGGTCGTAGGTGACGTCGACGCCGTCACCGACCTGGTCGGCCCACTTCCAGTGCTTGCCCTCGCACGCATCCTCGCGTGCGGTGTCGCGGGTCATCCAGCCCTGATCGACCAGGGTGCGTACGTTGCCCGTCGCCTTGATCTTCCCGAAGGCCCCGGGCGCCAGCGGGCCGCCCCAGTCGAGCTTCGGCGTCGGCTCGGCGGGTGATGGTGCGGCCGAGATCGGGACCTCCGACGGTGCCGGCGTGGGAGTCGCGGACGGTTCCGGGGACGGGGCCGCGGAGGAGGTCGAGGAGGAGGGCGCGGCCGAAGGAGACCCGGCCGCCGGGTCCGGGTCGCTCCCGCACCCGGCCAGGCCGAGCAGGCCGACCACGGCGGTCGCCGCGAGCGCGGCACGGAGCTGGATGCGGGAAGTGGACATGGTGACTCCTCGTCGGTCGTACGCCCCGAGCGGGCGTTCCGCCGATCTAGACGGTTCACGGCCCGTCCCGGTTGCAGCCGGGACGGGCCGATTCCGTCGACTGGGGCGTGTCTCTCGAAGACACGGCGGCCGCGAGCGGCGTTTCGGGCCGATCTGGCAAGGCGTCCGCTGCGAAGGCATCCTGGAGGCTGTCGAGCGGCGGCAACGCAGCCAGATCGGATGCGAAACGTCGCGTAGCGGGCGTGGATTTGGGAGACACGCCCTAGGCCGAGGCCACCTCCGGGACCGTCCGGGCGGCCTGGCCGGTCCGCAGGAAGAGCAGCGCGACGGCGGAGATCGCGACCACGACGGCAGCGCCGACGTACAGGTTGACCGGCGTCCACGAGGCGTCGAGCAGGCGCCCGGCGAGCATCGGCGACAGGATCGCCCCGATGCGGCCGATGCCGATCGCCCAGCCCATGCCGGTGCTGCGGATCTCGGTGCCGTAGACGGCCGGGGTGATCGTGTAGAGGCCGGCGATGCAGCCGTTGATGAGCGCCCCGACGAGCACACCGATCACCAGTGCGACGGTGAGCAGCGCCGTGCTGGTGATGAAGACGACCATGGTCAGCGCCGAGAGCACCGTGAAGCCGATCAGGACCAGGCGGCTGTCCAGCCGGGAGGCGATGAGGCCGTAGAGGACCGAGCCGGCGGTGCCGCCCAGCGCCAGCATCATGCCGGCGGTGACCGCGTCCGCCTCGGACATCCCGGAGGTCACCAGCAGCTGCGGGGTCCAGCTGTTGACGAAGTAGAAGCCGAACATCGTCGCCAGGAAAGCCACCCAGATGAGCAGGGTCGAGCGGCGCAGATCGGCACCCAGCAGGACACCGGGGTTGCCGCTGCGGCGCCGGGTCGTCGGCACGGGCGCGGACCCGAGCGAGTCCGCGGTGACGGCGGGCTGCCCGAGCCGGCCGAGGATCCGGTTGATCCGCTCGACGGCCTGACGCGGGCGGCGCTGGACCAGGAAGTCGACCGACTCGGGCAGCAGCACCACGAGGAGGACCAGGGCGATCCCGGTCGCGACGCCACCGGCGACGAAGACGCTGCGCCAGCCGAGGTCGGCGAGCATGCCGCGCGCGGCCACGCCACCCAGGGTGGCGCCGATGCCGTAGCCGGCCGTGTAGAGGCCGATCGCCAGACCGCGCCAGCGCGCCGAGGCGTACTCGCTCGCGATCACGTTGGTGCTGGCCAGGATGCCGCCTACCCCGAGCCCGGTGACGACGCGGGCGAGGCCGAGCAGGACGGCGGTCGGGGCAGCCGCGGATAGCAGCATGCCGAGGGTCGCCAGGCCGACGCTGATCAGGATCAGCGGCCGGCGTCCGATGACGTCGGCGACCGGAGCCAGCGCGAGCGAGCCGACCGCCATGCCGACCAGACCGGCGCTCAGCAGCAGGCCGAGCTCGGAGCCGCTCAGCGCGAACTCCTCGGTCAGCGAGGAGGCCGTGAAGGCCATCGCCATCACGTCGAATCCGTCCAGACAGTTGAGCAGGACGCAGAGGGCGACGACCATCCACTGGTAGGGGGTCATCGCGGCGGCGTCGATGCGCGCACGAAGGTTCATCTCGGGTCTCTTTCGGGGTGGGGGTTCACGGGAGGTGCAGGGTCACGGCCGCCGGCTCGGCGGAGCCGGCGTCGGGTTCGCCACGGGCTGCGCGCGCGACGCAGAGGCACAGGGACGCGTACGTCTCCTTCTGCTGCTGGCTCAGGAACACGTCGCGGTGGTCGATCCGGCCGCTGACGTCGAGGACCTTGACCTGGCAGATCCCGCACTCGCCCTTGCGGCAGTCCCACATCACGTCGACGCCGGCGTCCTCGAGGGCGTCGAGCATCGAGCTGTCCCTGCCGACGCGGACCGAGCGTTCGAGCTGGGGGAGGTGCACGACGAAGTCCTCGGCCGCCCAGGCGCCGCTGCTGCCGAAGGTCTCGAACCGCAGGTTGGGCTCGGGCAGCTCGTGGGCCACCCAGGCACGGCGGATCGCGTCCATCAGCCGGATCGGCCCGCACATGTACATCTCGGTCCGCGTCGGAGCGGCCGAGCCCGCGATCTCGCCGACCAGCGTCTCCACGTCGAGGCGTACGTCCTCGTCGTCGACGAACACCCGCATGCGATCGCCGTGCACCTCGACGAGCTCGTCGAGGTGGGCCATCACGCGCCGGCTCCGGCCGGCCAGGACGAGCGTGTAGTCGGCGCCGCGGCGGCGCAGGGTGTCGGCCATCGCCACCAGCGCGGTGACGCCGATGCCGCCCGCGACCAGCACGTAGCGGTCCGCGCCGACCCCGAGCGGGAAGCTCTGGACCGGACCGGTCATCTCGACGACGTCACCGACGCAGAGGCCGTGCATGTGCCGCGATCCGCCGCGGGACGCCGGCGCCAGCTGGACGCCGAGGGTGAGCCGGCGGCCGCCGTCCTCGGAGCGGACGACCGAGTAGGAGCGCTTCCGGACGTGCCCGGCGAGGTCGAGCCGGAGGTCGACGTGGGTGCCGGGGACGGCATGGACGGGGCGGTCCGGGGCGAGCACGACGCGGCGTACGCCCTCAGCGAGATCGGAGGTCTCGACCACGCGGCCCTGCTGCCACCAGGTCTGGGTGTTCACTGCCATGGCGGCCGCCTCACTTCGCAGCCGCGGCGGCGGGGAGACCCTCCGCCTGCAGCATGCGGTCCAGGATCCGGCGTACCCACATCCCGCCGGCGTCGATGTTGAGGCTGTAGAACTCGTGGTCCGGGTTCGCGTCGATCGCGGCTTGTTGGGCGGCGAGCATGTCCTCGTCCTCGCCGAAGACGCCGTGGACGCCCTGCCGGAGCTGGGTCGTGATGGTCTGGCTCTCCAGGCGGTAGTTGCGCATGAAGGCCCAGAAGTAGTGCGAGGTGCGCGCGGTCTCCGGGGTGATCGTGTTCATCACGAAGCCGTTCACACCCTGGCTGCGGTCGCCCTCGGGCGCGCCGGTGCCGGCCTTGGCGACGCCGACGTCGATGCGGATCGTCGAGGGCGCCTCGAAGTGGATGATCTGCCAGCGGTCGACCTTCCCGGTGAAGCCGGGGAACCGGTCGCGCATGTTCTTGAGCCAGAACGGAGGCGCGTCGATGTCGCGCATCCAGCGGGTCACGGTCACGCCGCGATCGGTGTGGCTCACCTCGAACTCGGCCTCGGAGAGCTCGTCCTGACCGATGCTCGAGCTGTGCACGAACTCCTCGTGGGTGAGGTCCATGAGGTTGTCGAGCACGAGCTGGTAGTTGCAGGGCGCGTAGATCGTCTCGCCGTCGCCGGCCCACTCCGGGGAGTCCATCTGGTGCATGTCCGGCACCAGGTCGGGGTCGGCCAGGTCCGGATCGCCCACCCACACCCACACGTAGCGGTAGCGCTCGACGACCGGGTAGGACGGCACGATCGCGCTCGGGTTGATCGTCTCCTGCGCGGGCATGCTCGTGCAGCGGCCGGCGGAGTTGTAGCGCAGCCCGTGGTAGGGGCACTGGATCTCGTCGCCGAGCACCTTGCCCTTCGACAGCGGTGCCAGCCGGTGCCAGCAGGCGTCGGCCATGGCGACGGCGCGGCCGTCGCTGTTGCGCCACAGCGCCAGCGGGCGGTCGGCGATGGTGCGGGCGAGCGGCTGCTTCGCGGTCACCTCGTGGTCCCACGCCGCGACGTACCAGGCGTTGCGGGGGAAGTTGAAGATCTTGCTGGCGGCGGTGATCGGCGGCGAATCCAGGATGGTCATGGGGAAACTCCCTATGGAGATAGGTGTTGTGCTCGTCACAAACTACCTATCTCTATAGTGAGTGGCAAGAGTTGGATACGCTCGCGCCACGATCACTGCGTGAAGAGGGGGTCACGATGTCGCTGAGGTACGCGCTGCTCGCGCTGCTCACCTCACGCCCGATGACCGGCTACGACGTCTCGAAGCAGTTCAGCCAGTCGGTCGCCCACGTCTGGCATGCGCCCGACTCGCAGATCTATCCGGAGCTCAACCGGATGGAGCGCGACGGCCTGCTCGAGTCCACTGTCGTGCCGTGGGGCAAGAAGGGCACCAAGAAGGAGTACGCCGTCACCGAGGCCGGCGTGACGGCCTTCCGGGAGTGGATGGACGCGCCCATCGAGATCCGCCGGCAGCGGGAGCCCGCCTACCTCAAGGCGGCCTACCTGGAGTGGGCCGAACCCGGCGCCGCGCGCGCCGAGCTGGAGCAGTTCCGCGACCACTGGACCGAGCACCTGGCGATGCTCGACGCCACCCGCGCCACCCTCCTCGACCGCAGCCACCCCACCCTGGCCCGGCGGCTCGAGCACTACGACGCGAGTCAGTGGGACCGGATCGTGCGCTACAAGGTCTTCGCCTACGACGGCCTGATCGATCAGGCCCGCGCCGCCGTCGCCTGGGCCGAGCGTGGTCTGGTGCTCGTCGACGAGCTGGAGGGCTCGACCGTCGACTGAGCGGTCACGCCGGAAGGCGTACGTGGAACCGGCAGCCGGTCGCCGCCGGAAGGTTCTCCACCCAGACCCTGCCGCGGTGCGCGTCGACGAGACCCTTGACGATGGCGAGACCGAACCCGGCGCCCTGGGCGCCGGCGCCGCCGGCTCCCTCGGGTGCGGTCGGGGTGCGCGCGGGGCTGCCCTGCCAGCCGAGATCGAAGACGCGCTCCATGTCGCCGGGATCCAGGCCGCCGCAGCCGTCGCTGACGCTGAGATCGACGCTGCGTACGTCTCCGGGGGCCATCCGGCAGTGCACCTCGACAGTGCCGTCCGCGGGGGTGTGGCGGATGGCGTTCATCAGCAGGTTGGAGACGACGCGGGACAGGCTGGCCGGGTCGGCGGTGATCTCGAGGCCGTCCTCGACCTCGCCACCGAGCCGGACCCGCCGCTCCCGGGCGACCGGGTCGGCCCCTGCCAGCGCCTCGCTGACGAGGTCGCCGAGCAGGACCGGCTCCGGGGTCAGCGTGAGGGCGCCGGCCTGGATCCGGGACAGCTCGAAGAGGTCGTCCACGAGCCTCGCCAGCCGCTCGACCTCGACGCGGATGCGCTGGTGATAGCGGTGGGGGTCGGCGGCGATGCCGTCCTCGAGGGCCTCGGCCATCGCCCGCAGCCCGGCGAGCGGCGTACGCAGATCGTGGGCGACCCAGGAGATCAGCTCGCGGCGGGACTCCTCGAGCCGGGCCTCCCGTGCGCTGGCCTCCTCGAGCCGCCGCTGGGTCTCGGCGAGCTCGGCCGACAGCGACCGGAGCTCGCGTGGGCCGCTCTCCGCGGGCTGCTGATGGCCCCCGAGCGCCATCTGCCGGGCCTGCTGCTGGACGGCGCCCGACCAGCGCACCATCGCGGATCCGATGACGAACGCCACCAGGATCGCCACCACCACGGCGATCGAGGTGACCACGGTGATGACCTGCAGGTCGTGGCCGGAGAGGAACATGAGCCACGCGATCCCGAGTACGCCACCGAAGACGGTCAGCACCGCGACGCCGGCGACCAGGGTGAGCTGCCAGCGGATCGACCAGCGGCGGGTCAGCCAGGCGACCAGGAGCCCCGCAAGACCGACGGCGAGCCCGGCGCCCGCGGCGACGAGGGCGATCTGGACGGCGTCGGCGGTCTTCATGCGCGTGCCTCCACGGGCTCCCAGCGGTAGCCGACGCCCCAGACCGTCACCAGCCGCTCCGGCCGGGTCGGGTCGGACTCGATCTTCTCCCTCAGCCGGCGTACGTGGACCGTGACCGTCGAGCGGTCGCCGATCGTCCATCCCCAGACGTGCTCGAGCAGGTCCTCCCGGGTGAAGGCCTTGCCGGGATGGGCGATGAGGTAGCGGAGCAGATCGAACTCACGGGTGGTCAAGGACAGCTCCGCCCCGGCACTGGTCGCCACCCGCCGGTCCGCGTCGACCACCAGGGAGCCGTCGGAGACCACGCCGCCCTCGCCGGAGTGGCCGGTGCGCTTGAGCACCGAGTCGACGCGCAGCACCAGCTCCCGTGGGCTGAACGGCTTGCCGACGTAGTCGTCGGCGCCCAGCTCGAGGCCCATGATCCGGTCGGCCTCGCTGCCGAGCGCGGTGAGCATGATGATCGGCACCTCGCTCGTCTGCCGCAGCCGACGGCACACCTCCAGCCCGTCGATGCCGGGCAGCATCAGGTCGAGGACGACGATGTCGGCGGGTCGCTCGCTCATCGCGCGCAGCGCCTGCTCGCCGTCCCCGGCCTCGACGACGTCGTGCGAGCCCGCGCGCAGGTAGGAGACCAGCACCTCGCGAACGGTGAGGTCGTCGTCGACCACGAGCACACGTGCCATGGGTCCCTACTCCTCCTCGACCTTCGCCCGGGTGGGCTGTCGTGAGCGTAGTTCGCCGAGTCCGACGGCGACACCGGCGCACACGCACAGGGCCGCGAAGACCAGCAGCCCCTGGGTGTAGTCGCGGTCGAGCAGCGTCGGGTTGTCCGGTTTCGCGCCGAACCGGCCGAGGACCGGGATTGCGATCAGAGTCGCCGGACCGAGCAGGACGAGCACCGTCACCGCGCCGCGGGCGACCGCCCGTGGCAGCAGCCGGCCACCGACCCACCCGAGCCCGAGCACCATCGGCGCCAGGATCCCGTCGTGGATCACGACGGCCGCCGCGAGCCAGAGCACGACCTCGACGATCTGGCCGAGGTCCTGCCGGCTCACCAGCAGCCAGGCTCCGTACGCCATCCCGACCGTGCCGAGGAGGATGAGCCCTCCGCGCGTCGCTCTCATCCGAGCACCTCGATCCGGGAGACCCATTTCGTCTGCATGACCCCGGGACGGTCGGGCGCGATCAGCCGGACCGGGTAGCCGTGGTCCATCGAGAGTGTCTCGCCGTCGAGCACGAGGGCCATCAGGGTCCGGTCGTCGTCGGCGAAGTTCGGCGGAAGCACCGTGTCGGCCGAGGCGCTGAACGTCTGGATCGACCGGACCCGCACCTCGCGTCCACGTGGGGCGCCGACGAGGTCGAGCAGGTCGCGGAGGCGTACGCCACCCCACTCGCCGGCGACGCTCCAGCCCTCGACGCAGGCGATCGGGAGGGTGTGGGTCCGCTGCTTCATGGCGACCAGGTCGTCCCGCGTCAGTGACCGCGTCGTGGCGCCGTGGACGACCTCGAGCCGGTAGTCGGCGCTGCTCGCCTCGGCGACCACTCCGGCCGAGTGCGCGGTGCGGTTGATCGGGATGCCGTGCGCTCGCGAGCGCGGCGAGAGGGCGGCGAGACGGCCGACACCGGGAATGGTGCCGGCGGCGAAGAGCACGGCGGCGGCCACCGCGGAGGTGCCGGCCAGGGCCAGTACGCCTCGCCTGCTGACCGGGCCCGGGCGGACCGCGTTGGGCCGGTCGTGGGAGGTGTCGTCGACATCGCCCTTCAGGGCGTCACGGACGACCGGCAGCTTCACGGCGATGTGGACGATCAGCGCTCCGACGGCGACGAACGCGAGCGCGTAGTGGGTGCTGCGGAAGCTGAAGCCCCACGGATACCACTGGGCGACGTTGAGGAGACCGGTGGCGAGCTGGACGATCGACGTACTGACCAGGACGGCGATCGAGCCGCGCTCCAGCGCGGTCGGCAGCGCCTCGCGGACCTGCCGCGGCAGCGGCTGGAAGAGCTTGGGGAAGACGACCCACAGCTTGATCAGCAGCAGCGGGATCGCCGCGGTGCCGGCGGCGACGTGCAGGCCCTGGGTGACCCGGTAGAACCACGACGGGCTGGCCGGGAGCGGCACCGGTTGGTGGTCGACCTGGGCGTAGTGGCTGATCAGCCCGGTCGCGAGCGCGACCAGGAAGCAGATCCCGAGCCACAGCCCGACCCGTGCGGCGACCGCGGCACTGCGCAGGCGTGAGGTGAACGAGTCCTCCGAGGGGATTCTCATGCGGCGTCCTCCACGAGTACGGCGACCCAGCGGTCACCGGCGGGGGTGAGCGGGGTCGGGGCTGACGGGCGGGGCAGTGTCCGCGGATGCGGGAGCGGCTCGAGCCGTCTCACCGCGAGTCCGACCTCGGTGGCGATCGATCCGATCGCGTCGGCGCCGACGACCGCCCACGGGAACTGCGAGGAGCCGCCGCAGTCGCAGACGAGCTCCGCGAGCAGCGGGCCGCTCGGTGTCCCGGGCGGATGCACCTCGGCGACCACCCGGCCACCCGGCACCAGCAGCCGGCGTACGCGGGCGAGGAGGGCGAGCGGGTCCCCGCCGATCCCGAGGTTGCCGTCGGCGAGGAGAGCGGTCGCCCACCAGCCCTCGCCGGGCAGGGGTTCGAAGAGATCGCGACGGACCGCGCGACCGCCGCGGGCCTCGGTCTGGGCAACGGCTTCCGCGACGACGTCGACGCCGAGCGACGGCAGGCCCCGAGCGGTGAGCGCTTCGGTCATCCGGCCCGGGCCGCAGCCGAGGTCGACCGTCGGTCCGGCGCAGTGCGAGAGCAGGGCGAGGTCCGCGGCGTCGGCGGTGCGGGTCCAGTCCTCGACCGGGAGTCGCGAGGATCTGCCGTCGACGCTCACCACCCGGCACTCCTCGCGGGCGAAGGCATGCGCGAACGCCGTCTCGGCCGCCACCGCGGTCATCGGGCGACCCGCGCGATCTCGGCCGCGGTCATGGCGAACCGGGTGCTCGGGGCGGCCGCGGCGACGGGCGCGACGTCGGCGAGGTGGTCGACGTCGCGCAGCCGCTCGCCGGCGGTGACCCGCAGGCCGAGTGCTTCGAGGGCGGAGCGGGTGGCTGCGTACGTCCGGGAGGTGGACATGGGGACGTCGCGCAGCGCGTTGGCGGCCGACGGGTCGCGGAGCGCCAGGGCCCACCAGCCGCCGTCCTCGGCCGGAGCGAGCACGGCATCGGCCGCCCCCAGCCCGTCGGCCACGGCCAGCAGTCCGTCCGGGGTCACCTGCGGGGTGTCCATGCCGATCTGCACCACCGGTCCGGTGACCTCGGAGTGCGCGTGGGCGAGTCGCTCGCCGAGTCCGTCTCCGCGTTGCGGGGCGAGGGTCCACCCGGCGAGAGCGGTCCGGATCTCGTCCGCCCGGACCCCCTCGGCGAGGTCGCCGGAGAGGGCGAGCCGGCACCGGTCCGGTCCCACCGCCAGCGTGCACGCCTCGATCGTGTCCAGCAGCGCGGCCGCCGCGACGGCGGTGGCGACTGTCTCCCCGACACCGGCCGCGAGCCGGGTCTTCACCAGGCCGGGCACGGGTGCCTTGGCGACGAGGAGGAGGGTCGGCGTCGTCACGAGAGCACCCGCCAGAAGTCGTACGCCGCAAGCAGGCTGCCGCGCACGGAGCCGGAGACCTTCGAGCGGGTCCCGGCGGTCCGAGGGTGGTAGTCGACGTCGATCTCGTGGACCCGCCAGCCGGCCCGGGCCGCGCGATCGAGGAGCTCGACCGGATAGCCCGAGCGCCGGTGCTCCACGCCGAGCCCGAGCAGCGCCTCCCGGCGGGCCGCGCGCAGCGGGGCGATGTCACGTACCCGCAGGCCGGTGCGCCGCCGCAGCGCGGTCAGGACCAGTCGGTTGCCGACCAGGGCGTGCCACGGCTGGGCGCCCCGGGCCACCGGCCTGCGGCGGCCCAGCGCCAGGTCGGCCTCGTCGCGCCTGATCGTCTCGACCAGGGGCAGCGCGGCGGCGGGATCGAAGGAGCCGTCGCCGTCCATCACCACGACGTAGGGCGCGGTCGCGGCCAGCAGGCCGGCGTGCACCGCCGCCCCGTACCCCGGCCGCGACTCCGACACCACCCGCGCCCCCTGCGCGCGGGCGACGTCGGCTGTGCCGTCCGTCGAGCCGTTGTCGACGACGATCACGGAGAGTCCTGCCGGTACGCGCGGCAGCAGCTCGCGCAGGGCCGCTGCCTCGTCGCGGCAGGGCAGCACCAGGTCGATCTCCAGGTCGGTCTCTGGGTCTGTGTCGGGGCTGGTTTCGGGCATGCGATCGACTCTAGGAACGCACCGCCGCCGATGGGGCCCGCAGATCTTACGGTCCGATGACGGGCCCGTGCGCCGGCGGTCATCGAGCCGTCGCGGACCTACGCTCGCAGTCGTGAACTCCTCAGCTCACCGCGCCACCACGGTGGGGCTCGTCGTCACGGTCGCCCTCGTCGTGACGGCCGTCGTCGTGCCGCCCCTCTTCGACTGGCAGGTGTGGCCACGGGTGCACCTCGACGACGGCACGTTCGCCCCGCTCCACGGATACCCGCAGGTCAAGGTGGGTATCGGCACGCTGCCGGCGGTCCTGCTCGCGCTCGCTGCGCTGCGCTGGGCAGACCCGATGGCGAGGCTGCTGCCGTGGCGACGCCTGCTCCTGGTCGCGTACGCCGCCGGGCTGGTGTGGCTGCTGGCGCTGGCGCTGGTGGATGGCCCCGAGGGCATCTCACGGGTGCTGGGGAACCCGACCGAGTACCTCGAGACGGCCAGGTCGGTCGACGACGTCCCGGGGTTGCTGCGGGAGTACGTCTCGCGGATCCCCTACGACGCCCCGACGGGGAACTGGCCGGTCCACATCGCCGGGCACCCGCCCGGGATGGTGCTCTTCTTCGTGCTCCTCGTGAAGGTCGGGCTCGGCGGGGATCTGGCCGCCGGCCTGGTCGTCACGATGATCGCCGCGACCCTGCCGTTGGCGGTCATGACGACGGTCCGTGCCCTCGGTGCCGAGGATGCCGCCCGGGCGGCGGCGCCCTACCTGGTGCTGTCCCCGAGCGCGGTGTTCCTGGCGGTCTCGGCCGATGCGGTGATGGCGGTCGCGGTCGCCTGGGGAATGTGCTGCCTGGCCCTCGCCTGCCGGGTCGGGGCCGGCGGGCACTGGCCGTGGGCGGTTCTCGCCGGCCTGCTCCTCGGCTACGTCGTGATGATGTCGTACGGCCTCCCGCTCACCGGCGTGCTCGCGCTGGCCGTGCTCTGGCTCGGGAGAGGCTGGTGGGTGCTGCCGGTCGCGGTGACCTCGGCGCTCGCGGTCGTGCTCACCTTCGCGGCTGGCGGTTTTGCCTGGTGGGACGCGTATCCGGTGCTGGTCGAGCGCTACTGGGACGGGCTGGCGCACCAGCGTCCCGGAGCCTACTGGACCTGGGGAAACCTGGCTGCGCTCGCGATCAGCGCAGGCCCGCTCGTCGGCGCCGGGCTCGGTGCCACCTGGGCGGCCCGCCGTCACCGAGCCGACAGGGTGGTCGTCGTCCTGGTCGCGGCCGCGGTGATCATGGTCGCCCTCGCGGACGTCTCCCAGATGAGCCGGGCGGAGGTCGAGCGGATCTGGCTGCCGTTCATAGCCTGGCTCACCCTCGGCTGCGCCCTCCTGCCCGAGCGCTGGCGCCGCCCTGGCCTGGCCCTCCAGCTCGGTACCGCCCTGCTCGTCCAGCACCTCCTCTACACGAGCTGGTGACAGCGGGGGATCGGCTACGACCGCAGGGGAGCGGTGGCGAAGGCGGGGAGACCGATTTCGGGGAGCACCTCGGCGCGGAAGCCGAGCTCCTTCTCCGCCAGCTGCGGGGAGGCGACGACATGGCGTACGTCGCCGATCCGGTAGCGCCCGGTGACCACCGGCGTCACGTCCGAACCTGTTCCGCGCGCGACCAGCGCCGCCACCTCGCTGATCGTGACCGGGTGCCCGGACGCGACGTTGTAGGCCGCCAGCTCGCCGGGTGACCGCTCGGAGGTCGCCTCGAGCGCCGCCAGGTTGGCGCGCGCCACGTCGTCGACGTGGACGAAGTCGCGCTGCTGGCCGCCGTCCTCGAAGACCTGAGGCGCCTCGCCCCGCTCCAGCGAGGAACGGAAGATGGCGGCGACCCCGGAGTAGGGCGTGTCCGCGGGCATGTGTGGCCCGTAGACGTTGTGGTAGCGCAGTGCGATCGCCGTCGCGTCGGCCTGGCGTGCCCAGGCGGAGGCGTAATGCTCCTGGGCGACCTTGCTGGCGGCGTACGAGCTGCGCGGGTCGAGCCGGGCGGACTCGGCCACCGCCGCCCACGCCAGTGCGCCGCCGCAGAGGTCGCAGTGGTTCTCGAAGTCGCCGGAGTCGAGCGCGGACCGCGAGCGCGGCGGCGGGACCCGGTCGCCGTGGGTCGCGCAGACGTAGCGGCCCTCGCCGTAGACGACCATCGAGGATGCGAGCACCAGCCGGGAGACCCCGTGCTCGCTCATCGCGGCCAGGAGCGCGGCGGTGCCGAGGTCGTTGTGCGCGGCGTACAGCGGGAGGTCGGCCACCGTCACCCCGGCGCCGACGACCGCGGCCTGGTGGCAGACCGCGTCGATGCCGTCCAGCAGGTCGCCCCAGCCGCCGGCGTCGCGGACGTCGAGGAGGTTGGTCCCGGGCGGCGCCGCGGCGGTCTCGCCGTGGGCCATCGGCAACAGCACGTCGACGCGTACGACCTCGTGCCCGGCATCCTCCAGGACCCGGCCGATCGCGGTGCCGATGAAGCCGGCGGACCCGGTGAGCAGGACCCTCATGGGATCTCGTAGGCGAGCTGCTTGCCCTCGGCCCAGGTCGAGCAGGGACAGCCGAGCGGGTCGGGCAGGCCCCCGATCGTGTCGGTCAGGATGGTGCGCATCCGCTCCAGGTTGGCGGCGAAGAGCGCGTAGACGTCGTCCTCGTCGACGCCCTCGCCCTCGGCCGCACCCGCGTCCATGTCCGTGACCAGGCACAACGGCGCGTAACACATCCGCAGCTCGCGGGCGAGCGCCGCCTCCGGGGCGCCGGTCATCCCGACCAGCGTCCAGCCCTGGGCGGCATGGTGGACCGACTCCGCGCGCGTCGAGAACCGCGGCCCCTCGATGACGATGAGCGTGCCACCGGACTTCACGGACGGGTCGGCGGACACGTACGCCTTGGCGATCCGCGCGCAGTAGGGGTCGGCCAGAGGCACGTGGGTCGCGCCGGTCTCCACGTAGCTGGGGATCCGGCGCCAGGTGCGGTCGACGAGCTGGTCGGGGGACACCAGGTCGCCGGTGGCGACGGCATCCGGCCGGAGACCGCCGACGGCGCTGGGGGAGAGCACCTGGGTCACGCCGAGCGACTTCAGCGCCCAGAGGTTGGCGCGGTAGGGGATGGCGTGCGGCGGGTACTCGTGCGAGCGGCCGTGGCGGGGCACGAAGGCCACCGACCGGCCCGCGACGGTGCCCACCGTCACCGGCGCGGAAGGATCGCCGTAAGGGGTCTCGACCGCCACCTCCTCGGCATCGGTCAAGAACTCGTAGAGCCCGGTCCCGCCGATGACCCCGACCTCGGCGAGGCCTGCCTGTCCCATGTCCAGCCCAGTCATGCCCTCACTGTGCCAGCGCTGGTGCCTGGGCGACAGAGGCCGACGCATCCGTCACCGTTCGGTAATACCTGCCGAAGGCGGATCGCTGTCGGTGGTCGCGGGCACAATGCGACGGCGTGGGAAGACGTACGTCGCTGGGCGCGCTGGTCGTCCTGCTGGCGCTCGCCGGCTGGGCGATCTCCTTGTGGCTGCCCGAGGAGGCGCCGGCGACACGACATACCCCTCCGGTGGCGATCCCGCAGCCTTCGCCGGGGCCGGTCGACGTGCCCGAGGCACGCGGTGCTCTCGCCGCGTTGGCGACGGTCGCGAGGCGGCCCGACGGGCTGGCCGGCTACGTACGCTCGTCGTTCGGCGGGGGCTGGGCGGACAGCGACGGCAACGGGTGCAACCAGCGCGACGACGTGCTCCTGCGCGACGCCGTCGAGGTGCTGACCCGGCCGCAGGGCAGCTGCGACCACGACGTGCTCGCCGGGACATGGGTCGACCCCTACACCGGCAGACGCCTGGTCTTCACCGACCTGAAGGAGCCCGGGCAGGCCCGGGCGATCCAGATCGACCACGTCGTGCCGCTCGCGGAGGCCTGGCGCTCCGGCGCGAGCGGCTGGTCCCCGGACCGGCGCCGAGCCTTCGCGGACGACCTGGGCAACCTGCTCGCCGTCGACGGCCCGACCAACATGGGCAAGAGCGACGACGACCCGGCGGGCTGGCGTCCGCGGAAGGGGTTCCAGTGTGCGTACGCGGCGCGCTGGATCGAGACCAAGACGCGCTGGTCGCTCGCCGTCGACGACAGCGAGAGGCGGGCGCTCGGAGAGATGCTCGGCTACTGCTGAGCGTCCCGAGAATGAGACTCAGACGGCGCGGCGGTAGTTGGCCATCGCCCGGTCGTAGGCCGCCCACGCCCGCCACGACTCCAGCGCCCGTTCGCCCTGGGGCTTGAGGCCGTCGACCTTGTGATAGGAGTCGCCGCTCGCGTACTGCGACTCCCGGCCCGTCACCAGCGAGAGCAGCATCGGCAGCACGCTCTCGTCGGTGACCGTGATCGTGGCGACCTGGAAGGTCTCGCGTACCCACTCGGCCCGCTGGTCCGAGCCGAGGACGAGCACCACGGGCAGCTGCGAGGCCCGGGCGATCGCGTCGAGGATCGGCCCGAGTCCGTCGGGCACCCACCGGGCGTCCGACGGCGCGGTGGGTGCCTTCGGGATGCTCATGGTCGTGTACGCCGGGAGCGGGCCGGTCAACGGGCTGGCGATCTTCTCGACCGCCTTCGGTGCCGGGTCGGGAGCGACGTCCGCAGCGACCTCCGGGGCGGGCTTGTCGCCGGCCCTCCGGCGAGGCCTGACCGCGGGGATCTTCGAGGTGAAGTTGAAGCTGCCGGTGCGGGTGGGGTCGAGGTGGCGGCCGGGCATCGGCTCGGGCGCCCGGCCGAGGGCCGGCGTCGGTGCAGGTGCGGTGGCCGTCGTGACCAGCTCGGCCGCATGCTTCCCGTGCGGGCGGATCGATCCGTCGGCGGCGAACTCGAACAGTGCGACCCGGACCTTGTCGGCCCACTCGACCGCGTCCACCGTGAAGCCGGCCCGGCTGTAGAGCGCGACCGTCCGGGCGTCGTAGGCGTAGCCCGCGCCGCGTACGGCACATACGCTGCGGGCCTCGGTCGGTGCGCGGGTGAGCACGACCTGGGCGACGACGACGTTGTCGGGGCGTCCGCCGATGATGTCGACGTCGGCGGCCGCGGTGCTGCCCGAGGGGGCGGCGTCGGGCCAGCCGAGGGATTGCAGATGCTCCGCGGCGTACTTCTCGGCGTCTTCGCCCGTTCTGGGCTGCCTCGGGGGTGCCAACGTAGGGGTCCTTCCTCGATCCTCCACTCGGGCCTCCCTGCCCGATCGAGATTGGGGAGGATGATAGGCCCGCCGCGTACGTCTTGTCCGGCGGGGTGGCGAATCCGGCCGGGCTGTTCGCTCCTGGCGGATCCAGTCACGTTTGTCGGCGCTCGCCGCTAGCGTGATCTTCATGAGGCGCCCGCATGAGAACGTCGCTACGGTCCTGGTGGACCCGCGCGTTCTGGGCGACATCGAGATCCAGCTGATGTCGCTCGACATGCCGTTGTGGCGGGTGTGCGCGGCGCCGATCGTGAAGGACGGTCAGCGGCTCGCGTTCCAGGTCCGCAACCGCCTGCTGATGTCCAAGCGCGGCGAGTGGGACTGCGCCAAGGACTGGGTCCCGGTCTGGATCGGCTTCGGCTCCACCTGGGCGTTCCCCGGCGAGGCCATCCCGTGGCCGGCCCACAAGGCACTGTGGACGCTCCTGGAGGGCTACTCCGACCAGGTCCGCTACAACAAGCGGCTCGGCGGGATCCCTAGGATCCCGCGTCTGCGGGAAGCCTGCTAGCCCGGCTCGAGGAAGCGGGGCGCCGGAAGTACGCGTTCGCCGTCGGCGTGTACATGGCGACGGTCGCCACGATCACCAGCAACACGTGGATGACGCGCACCGCGACGAACACGGTTCCGAGGAGACCGCCGTCGCTGCCGAGTGCGGCCGTGACCGAGGAGCCACCTGCGATCTCGAGGGCCGCCGGGACGACGAGTGAGGCAAGACCCACGACGCTCAGGAGGCCGGTCAGTGCGAGCCGTGCGGCCCGGGAGCCGCGCACGAGGCCGGCGATGAGCGCGGCCGCGACTGCGTAGACGGCCACGCGGATGCCGAGGCCGAGCCAGTCGCCGGGTTCCATGGCGCCCTCGCCGAGGATCCGGGTCACGGCGAGCACCGACTCGATCACGCCGGCGGCGACTGCGCCCGCCCAGGCGATGCTCGCCAGCTTGATGGTGTGGGGAAGAGGTCGCTGAGGTGTCATGGGGGAAGGGTCACGGACGAGCACCGGCGAGCGGATCCCCCTGTGGAGCCATCCGTCCCCCTACGTGCGTAGGGGGACGGGTCCCTCTTCCGGTTGACGCTCGATCTGCTTCCACGTCGGGTCGATCGCGGGGAACATCGTGACCACGAAGTACGCGATCCCGCAGACCACCAGGGCCGTGGTCAGGCCGAACGCCGAGACCAGGCCGCCGCCGAGGAGGCCGCCGAGCGGCATCAGCCCCCAGGCGAAGGCCGAGATCAGCGACATCACCCGGCCGAGCACGTGGGCCGGGATCCGCTCGAACTGGATCGCCCCGAGGATCGGGTTGATGAACCCGCTGCTGGTCCCGCCGATCGCGAACACCACGAACACGACCCACAGCGGCGCCCCGAAGGCGACGACCAGGAACCGGGGGATCCCGGTGATGAGGAAGCAGACCAGGTACGTCGGGTAGCGCCGCATCCGGTCGCCGAGCGCCGCGGCCACGGCCGATCCCACCGCGGAGAATCCGGAGAAGGTCGCGAACAGCAGACCGATCGTCTCGGGGCCGGCGTGCTGCTGGCCCCAGACCGGCATCAGCACGCTGCTCCAGGCCAGGTCGATCAGGTTGGTCAGCGCGACCATGAACGCGATCCCGAGGAGGACCCGGTCGCGGCGGAGGAAGTGCCAGCCCTCGGCGAGCTGCGCCCGGTACGACGTCGGCCGTGCGGCGTGCTCCGCGGGTTCCGGTCCTCGGGCTCGCGTCAGCCCGGCGGTCGTCGTGGCGAGCACCAGAGCACCGAGAGCGAATGAGGCGGCGTCGATCACGATCGCGTCGGTTGCGCCGACCAGACCGATCAGCAGGCCCGCCGCGGCGGCGCCGAGCATGGAGGCGGTGCGCTCGACGAACGAGTGGAGCCCGGTGGCTTGCTCCGTCGGTACGCCGGCCGCCTCGACCAGCTGCGGGATCATCGAGGACTTCGCGGAGTCACCGGGACCGCGCAGCGCGCCGGCCATGGCAACGAGAAGCAGCAGGATCGGGAAGTGCAGGAGGCCTGCTGCGTACAGAAGGGGGATGAGGCCGACCACGATGGCCGAGCCGAGGTCGCAGGCGATCGCGACGCGGCGCGGACCGATGCGGTCGATGACCGGGCCACCGAAGATCTTGCTGAGCACCAGCGGGGTCATCTCGAAGAGCGCGATCAGGCCGGCCTTGGCGGGACTGCCGGTCGTCTCGAGCACGAACCAGGGCAGCGCCAGCATCGAGATGCGGGTGCCGACCAGCGAGATGGTCTCGGCGGCGAGCCAGCCGTAGAGGGGGAGCTTCATGGCCTGTCTCCAGTCATCTCTCGTCGTCGGTGCCGAGGTGGCCCGGCAGCGGGAAGACGTGGAACTGGAACATCACGGCTTCGCCCTCGGGCTCCTCCTCGAGGTCGTCGATGAGCTTGTTGACCTGCGCCTCGACGCGCGATGCCTGGGCGGATGTCAGCCGGACGACGCGGTCGTTGAGGCCGAAGGTCTCGCGCCACTCCTGAGGGAGGAGCGCGCGCTCCTCGATCGCCTCCTGGAGGCGCTGGGCGTAGATGGTGACGACCGTCTGCAGGTAGGCGTCGAGAGTCTCGCGGCCCTCGGGGGTGTCCGGCACGTCGCTGTCGCCGGTCACGGTCGCCTGGTGCGCGGCCTTCCACCAGCGCTCCCGGGCGTTGCCGCGGCTCTCGTCGTCCTCGATGAACCCGTGCTGCGCGAGCTGCCGAAGGTGGTAGGACGTCGCGCCGGAGTTGATGCCGAGCCGGGCGGCCAACGTGGTCGCCGTCGCCGGTCCGTCGACGCGAAGGATCCCGAGCATGCGTACGCGCACGGGGTGTGTGAGGGCCTTGAGCTGGTCGACTCCGGGGACGATCTCGCGAGCTGCCATGGGTCAACCGTAGACCGCAAAGAGATCTTTGCAAATAGATTTGTGCGGTTCGGCTGAAAATCGAGTAACCAGGTGAACAAAGCCTGGATAGCGCCGTTACCCTGTCGGGGTGACGACCCACGCTGCGCCGCCCACGCCGACCTCCACCCCGACGGTGGCGATCATCGGAGGAGGAGCCAGCGGCACGCTGACCGCGATCAACTTGCTCCGCCGCGGCGCGTCGGTGACGTTGTTCGAGTCGCGCGGAGAGGCCGGTTACGGAGTGGCCTACTCGACCACCGACGGCCGCCATCTCCTCAACGTCCGGGCCAACAACATGTCGGGTTTCCCCGACGACCGTGACGACCTGCTCGACTGGGCGGCCGAGGCCGGCATCGAGCTCGGCCCGATCGACTTCCTGCCCCGGCGCGACTACGCGCGCTACCTGCGCGACCGGCTCGCGAGCGCTGCCGAGGGCGGTCCGGGGACGCTGGAGATCGTCGGCGAGACGGTCATCGACGTCGAGCCGGTCGGTGCCGGTTTCCGGGTGCTGACCAGCGACGACGAGGGACATGTCGCCGACGCCGTCGTCCTCGCCTACGGCAACCCGCCGCCCCAGCCGCTGGCGGGACTCCCCGAGGCGCCGTGGAACCTGTCGGACCCCTGGGACGTGGCCCGGATCAGCGCCCTGCCCGAGGATGCGACCGCGCTCGTCGTCGGCACCGGCCTGACCGCCGTCGACACGACCGTCACGCTCCTCGACGACGCCCCGGACCGCCGGGTGATCATGGTGAGTCGCCACGGCCTGGTCCCCAACCCCCACGTCGACGACCAGTTCACCTCCTGGGTGACCCCGGTCCCCGAGGGCCCGCTGACCGCCGACGGCATCGCCTCGCTCGTACGCGACCAGATCGAGCACGCGGCCCGCCTCGGCGTCGACTGGCGAGCCGTCATCGACGGCCTCCGCGGCCCGACCCAGTCGATCTGGCGCCGCCTGCCCGAGCCGGAGCGCCGCCGCTTCCGCGAGGTCTACGCCCGCGAGTGGGAGGTACGCCGCCACCGCATGGCTCCGCGCATCGCCGCCCTCCTCGACGCCTACCGGGCCGAAGGACGCCTGGAGATCCTCGGCGGCGGGGTCCTCGGCTCCCGGGTCGACGGCGCCCGGAACGGAGCCGCCCAGCCGGTCATCACGCTGGCCGACGGCGACCGCGAGGTCACCGCGGTGATCAACTGCACCGGCCCGTCACCCGACATCACCCGCACCGACAACCCGCTCCTGCTCGCGCTCCAGAAGCGCGGCCTGATCGCCCCCGACCCCCTCCGCCTCGGCATCGACGTCACCGAGGACGGCCACGTCATCGGATCGGACGGCAGCGTCGTACCGAATCTTCTGACCGTCGGCCCGCCCTGCAAGGGCGCGCTCTACGAGGCCACCGCCATCCCGGAGATCCGAGGACAAGCAGCCTCCGTAGCCACCCACCTCACCGCCGAGTAGTCACTTACGTCGGCCGAGTGGGCATGCTGCTGACGCTTCGGCCGACCGGAGTGACGCTTCGGCCGACCGGAGTGACGCTTCGGCTGGGGGTGGTCAGCCGAGGTGGAGCTGGCGGTCCGTGCGCGCGAAGGTCTCGGCGGCGAGCTCGGGGTCGGCGCTGAGCTCGGGACCGGTGGCCGGGATCATCGCCTTGAGCTGGGGCTGCCAGCCGTCCCAACGGTCGGGGAAGCAGCGGCGCAGGACGTTGACCATGATCGCCGGGGCGGTCGAGGCGCCGGGGGAGGCGCCCAGGAGACCCGCGATGGTGCCGTCCTCGGCGGTGATGACCTCGGTGCCGAACTGGAGTACGCCGTCGGGGCGGATGACCTGCACCCGCTGGCCGGCGATGATCCGCTCCCAGTCCTTGCGGTCCGCGGCGGGGAAGAAGTCCTGGAGGTCGTCGAACTTCTTGCGCGGCGAGCGCAGCAGCTCCTTGACCAGGTAGACGGTGAGGTCCATGTTGGTGAGCCCGGCCCGCAGCATCGGCAGCAGGTTGTGGGGCCGCACCGAGAGGAACAGGTCGCTGAGCGAGCCGGTCTTGAGGAAGCGCGGGCTCCACCCGGCGTACGGACCGAACATCAGGTGGGTCTCGCCCTCGACGTAACGGGTGTCGAGGTGGGGCACCGACATCGGCGGAGCGCCGACGGCGGCCTTGCCGTAGGCCTTGGCGCGGTGCTGGGCGACGAGCTCCGGCTTGGACGTACGCAGGAACTCACCGGAGACGGGGAAGCCGCCGAAGCCGCGGATCTCCCGGATGGCGGCCTTCTGCAGCAGCGGCAGCGCGTAGCCGCCGGCGCCGACGAAGACGAAGCGGGAACGCAGGTGGTACTTCCCGGTCTCGTTGCGGCCGTAGATGTGCCAGAAGCCGTCCATCGTCTGGTGCAGGTCGGTGACCTCGGACCCGGTCTCCAGGTCGGCGCCCTTGTCGACCAGGGTGCGGGTCAGCATCGAGGTGAGCGAGCCGAAGTCGACGTCGGTGCCGGCGTTGGTCCAGGTCGCGGCGACGGGCTCGTCGGCGAGGGACTTCGCGGACCGACCCGACAGCAGCAGCGGCGCCCAGCCCTTGATGACCTCGGGGTCCTCGCTGAACTCCATCCCGCCGAAGAGCGGGTGGGCCGACAGCGCCTCGTAGCGCTTGCGAAGGTAGTCGACGTTCTCGGCACCCCACACGAAGGACATGTGCGGAACGGTGTGGATGAACTTGTCGGGGTCCGGGATCCGGCCGTTCTCGACCAGGAAGGACCACAGCTGACGGGAGAGCTGGAACTGCTCGTTGACGTTGACGGCCTTGGAGATGTCGACCGAGCCGTCGGCCTTCTGCGGGCTGTAGTTGAGCTCGCACAGCGCGGAGTGGCCGGTGCCGGCGTTGTTCCACGGGCCGGAGGACTCGACGGCGAGCGAGTCGAGCCGCTCGATCATCTTGATGGACCAGCTGGGCTCCAGCTCCTGGAGGAGCACGCCCAGGGTGGCGCTCATGATGCCGCCGCCGATCAGCACTACGTCAAGAGGTTCGTCCACAGGTCTTTTGTCTCGCTTTTGGGGCCGCAATGGTTAATCGGGGTCCTTAGATCGGTCTAACTTGTGGGCAACTTCACTGCCCGGACCCGATCTGTTTCTGTCCGCCATTGTGGCCCACCGCACATGCCGGGGACAGATCAGGGTGGAGTTACGCTCGGCCGGTGCCACGCCTCTCTGACTCCCATCGTGCCTGGATCGACGAAGCCGTACGCCGCGTCGAGGCCGACGCGCAGCGCTCGGCCGACACCCACCTGCACGTCGTTCCGCTCCCCGTCCGCGACGGTGCGAGCGGCGGTGTCGATCTCTATCTGAAGGACGAGTCGGTCCATCCCACGGGCTCGCTGAAACACCGTCTGGCCCGGTCGCTGTTCCTCTACGCGGTCTGCAACGGCTGGCTCCACGAGGGCTCGACGGTCGTCGAGGCCTCTTCGGGATCCACAGCCGTCTCGGAGGCCTACTTCGCCGGATTGCTCGGGCTGCCGTTCGTCGCGGTGATGCCGCGCTCGACCTCGGAGGAGAAGGTGCGCCTGATCGAGTGGCACGGCGGCCGCTGCCACTTCGTGGATCGCGCCCCCGACATGTACGCCGAGGCCGAGCGCCTCGCCCGCGAGTGCGACGGCCACTACATGGACCAGTTCACCTACGCCGAGCGGGCCACCGACTGGCGCGGCAACAACAACATCGCCGAGTCGATCTTCGACCAGATGTCGCAGGAGCGACACCCGGTGCCAACCTGGATCGTCGTCTCGGCCGGCACGGGCGGCACCTCGGCGACGATCGGCCGCTACCTCCACTACCGCCGTCACCCCACCAGGCTGCTGGTCGCCGACCCGGAGAACTCCGCCTTCTACGGCGGCTGGGAGACGGACACCTCCGACTACGCCACCGGCATGCCCTCGCGCATCGAGGGGATCGGCCGGCCGCGGGTCGAGCCGTCCTTCGTCGGCGGGGTCGTCGACGACATGGTCCAGGTCCCCGACGCGGCGTCGATCGCGACGATGCGCTGGCTCTCGACCCGGATGGGCCGCTCGGTCGGCCCCTCGACGGGCACGAACGTGTGGGCATCGCTGGGTGTCGTACGCGAGATGGGGGAGGCCGGCACCGCGGGCAGCGTCGTCTCGCTGCTGTGCGACTCCGGGGAGCGCTACCGCTCGTCCTATTACGACGACGGCTGGGTGAGCGAGAAGGGCATCGACCTGGCCCCGTACGCCTCGGCTCTCGCCGACTACGAGCGCACCGGCGTCCTCGTCGACCCGTCCTGACGCGCCCAGATCCGCAGTCCCAGCGTCATCACGGCCCAGACAGCGGCGATCAGCGCGATCTCGCTGAGGATGTAGAACGGCCACGGACCGAGCAGGTCGAGCATCGAGGCGAACTCCGGCTTGCGCCGTAGGTAGCCGTAGTTCGCGTCGAGGACGAGGTTGAGGACGTACGCCACGACGGCCCACGCCGCGGTGGTCGCGACCGTCCAGCCGTAGCCACGCCAGCCGGGTAGCAGCTTGAGCCCGAAGACCAGGTAGACGGCGGCCAGCACGACCATCAGGTGCATCACCCAGAAGGTGATGTAGCTGACGTCGGGGAAGTCCATCACGTCCGGGGTGAACACGCCCTGCGTGGTCAGCGTGAGGCCCCAGAAGCAGGTCAGCGCGGTCGGGTAGGGATGGTGGGTCCACAGCGCGATCGCCGCCGCGATCCACGCCAGATCGCACAGCTGGACCGGCAGGTCGATGAAGAGGTCGAAGTCGGTGACCCACTCGTGAGCCAGCAGCGGGATCACCGTGAGCGGAAGCGCGAGCGCGAATCCTCGGGAGAATCTCGACGGCTTCGCGTCGGTCCGCTGCCGCCTGCCCAGCCAGACCACGGCCACGATCCCCGCTGTGAGCAGGGACAACGGCACCAGATGGGTCAGACCGAAAGCCTGCATATCGGAAGTCTGACGGGATTCTCGAAAAAATTCTTCCCAACCCGCGTCATGGGTGGGCGGGTGGCCCGTTTCATCGGCGAGAAGTTCGTCCGCCGGTGGGGGGCGGACGAACTTCAAGGTGGCGGTCCCTCTGAATGCACACCGCGGGGGTGGTGTGCAATCAGAGGGACGCCTCGCCTTGTGGGGTGTGTTCAGGGAGCCGTTCCGGTCACCGCGGTCGCATAGAGGTCCTCGTCGTGATGGATCTCCGTGAGGAGCCCCTGCTCCCGCATCAGGCTCGCGGTGACGGGCGCCTGCTCCTGGCCGGCCTCGATCACGAGTACGCCCCCAGGGGCCAGATGCTTCGGCGCCTGCTCGATCACGCGACGCTGCACCTCGAGCCCGTCCGGGCCGCCGTCGAGAGCCACGTGGTGCTCGTGGTCGCGCGCCTCGGGAGGCATGTTCCGGATCTGGTCGCTCGGCACGTAGGGAGCGTTGGCCACGATCACGTCGAGCTGGAGGTCGTGGGGCAGCGGGTCGTACAGGTCGCCGAGGAGCACCCGGCTCGGCGGCAGATTCTGTCGTGCGCACTCGACCGCGGCCGGGTCGATGTCGGTGGCCCAGACCTCCGCGTCCGGGACACGTGCTGCGACGGCGGCGCCCAAGGCACCGGTCCCGCAGCCGAGGTCGAGCACCTTCCGGGCCGCGCCGCGCCCAGCCGTTCTGCAGGCGAGCTCGACCATCAGCGCGGAGCGCTGCCGGGGTACGAACACTCCCGGCGCGACCCGGATCCGGAGCCCGCAGAACTCGGCCCAGCCCAGGATGAGCTCCAGCGGCTCGCCGGCGACGCGGCGTACGACCATCTCCTCCCGCTCGCGGGCGGTGACCGGGGCGGACTCGAGCAGCGCCGCCTCGTCCTCGGCGAAGACACAGCCGGCGGCGCGGAGCCGGGCGACGAGCCCCGGATCGGGAGATGTGGAGGTCATTGGAGAAGATTGGCACGTGGACGCCGTGACCCTGATCGGATTTATCGTGGCCGGATATGCCGCCTTCGTGACGATCGCGGCCGTGCTCGGCGTGGTGCTGAAGGCGCCGCGGCCGAAGTGGCTGGACCAGGTGTCGTGGATGCTGGAGATCCTGGCGGTCGTGCTCGCGATCGGAGCACTGGCGGCCTGGTCGGGCGGACGCAAGCCCGAGTCGCTGTCGACCTTCCTGGGCTACCTGGGGGCGCTGGTGTGCCTGATGCCGCTGGCGCTGCAGACGATGCGCGCGGACCGCTCGACCTGGTCCTCGGGTGTGATCGCGGCAGCGGCCCTGGCGACGGGTGTCGTGGCCGTACGCGTCATGATGGTCCGGTGACCGAGACCTCCGCCAAGACCCGTTCCGGTCCGCATCTGGTGCTGCTGACCGTCTATGCGATCTTCGTGCTCGCCGCGGGAGCCAGGTCGCTGGTGCAGGTCTTCACCCACTTCGACGAGGCCCCGATCGCCTACTCGCTCTCGGTCGTCGCCGCGGCGACGTACGTCGCCGGCTGGTTCGCGATCCGCCGGGCGGCCGCCGGGTCGGCGGGGTTCGCGAAGGTCATGCTGTGGATCGAGCTGGCCGGCGTGATCGTCGTCGGTGTCCTGTCCTTGGCCGTGCCGTCCTGGTTCCCGGACGACTCGGTATGGTCGAAGTTCGGGAGCGGATACGGATTCGTTCCCGCACTGTTGCCGATCCTGGGTCTGCTCTGGCTCTGGAGAGGTCGACCCGAAGGAGAACGATGAGTCAGTCGACAGCCACCGCCATCTCACCTGACTCGGGGGAGCACTGGTCCGCTCCCGGTGCGTGGACGGTCGCCGACGGCGTACATCGGATCCCGCTGCCGCTGCCCATGGACGGGCTCAAGGCGGTCAACATCTACGTCCTCGAGGGCGACGACGGGCTCTCGCTGGTCGACGGTGGCTGGGCGATCACCGAGGGGCGCTCCGCCCTGGAGGCCGGGCTGAAGAAGCTCGGCTTCGGCTTCGGCGACATCCGCAGGTTCCTGGTCACCCACGTGCACCGCGACCACTACACGCTCGCCTCGGTGCTCGGTCAGGAGTACGGCGCGGACGTCCTCCTCGGCGCCGGCGACCGGCCCACCCTCGAGCTCACCAACGGTCATCTCGACGGCTGGGTCTCCACCGACCGGATCCTCGCCCACGCGGGGGCGCACGAGCTCGCCGCGGAGTGGGCCGCGAGCCCGCCTCCCGTGCCGGACCTGTCCCACTGGCGGATGCCCTCGCAGTGGTTGGAGGGCGACGTACGCCTCGACGTGGCCGGCCGCGACCTCGACGCCGTGCACACCCCCGGGCACACCCAGGGCCACTACGTCTACGCGGACCTGGCCGGCTCGGTCCTGTTCGCCGGCGACCACGTGCTGCCCACGATCACGCCGTCGATCGGCTTCGAGCCGGTGCCGGTCGTCGACCCGCTCGGCGACTTCATGGCGTCGCTGACCAAGGTCAGGACCCTGCCCGACCTGCGACTTCTCCCTGCACACGGCCCAGTCGCCTCCTCCTCGCACGCCCGCGTCGACGAGCTCCTGGCTCACCACGAGTCGCGGCTCGCCCAGTCGCTCGCCTCCTTGCAGGCCGGTCGCCGGTCGGCGCTGGAGGTGGCCAACGACCTCGGCTGGACCCGCCACGAGCGCGCCTTCGCCGAGCTCGACTACTTCAACGCCGGCCTCGCGGTCATGGAGACCAAGGCCCACCTCGAGCTGTTGGCGGCGCGCGGTCAGGCCACCCGTGAGGAGACCGAGGCGAGCGTGCTGTTCGCCCCCGTCAGCGAGTGAGCCGCATCGGGGTGTGCGGGATGTCGTCCTCGAGGAACTCCTCGCCGTCCTTCACGAACCCGAACTTGGCGTACCAGCCGGCCAGCGGCGACTGAGCGTCGAGGACGACGTCGCGGTCGGTGACGGCCTCGACGGCCGCCTGCATGATCACGTCGGCCAGGCCCTGGCCGCGGTGGGAGGGAGCGAGGACGACGCGGCCGATCCGCCACACGTCGCCGTCGTCGAGGATGCGGGCGGTGCCAGCCAGCCGGTCGCCGTCGCTCAGCACCACGTGACGGGTCCCGGGCTCGAGGTCGCGGCCGTCCAGGTCGAGGTAGGGGCAGTCCTGCTCGACGATGAAGACCTCCTGCCGGAGCTGCCACAGGGCGTACGCGGTCTTCGGGGGAAGGTCGTCGAAGGACGAGATGGCGACGTCGGTCATGGCTGAATTCTCGCAAGCAGTAGTGTTGGCGGGAACAGACAGGGGAGGCCGGGAGGCCTGAGAGTGCGGCGAACAGCGCCGCAGACCCTCCGAACCTGCTCCGGTTGATACCGGCGAAGGGAGTCAGGAATGCGCATGCGTACGCCTGCCATCGCTGCCACTGCGATCACTGCGGTCTCGGCGCTGATGCTGTCCGCCTGCGGGAGCACTCCCGCCGAGCCGGACGCCGACAAGTCGAGCGGGTCGAAGGGGACCGACGACAAGGCGGTCGTGCTGCTGACGCACGACAGCTTCACGCTGCCGAAGGAGGTGCTGGCCGAGTTCACCGATAAGACCGGCTACACCGCCGAGATCCGGCACGCGGGCGACGGCGGCGAGCTGACCACCAAGATCGCCATGGACACCGGCAACCCCGACGGTGACGCGGTCTTCGGCGTCGACAACACCTTCGCCAGCCGCGCGATCGACCAGGGCGCGCTGGCGGCCTACACGCCGAAGACGGTCCCGGCCGGGGTCGACGAGTTCAACCTCCCGGGCGACGAGAAGCACTTCCTCACCCCGGTCGACAACGGCAGCGTGTGCGTCAACATCGACACCGAGTGGTTCGCGGCGAAGAAGCTGACGCCGCCGGAGTCGCTCGACGACCTGGCCGAGCCGGCGTACAAGGATCTCTTCGTGACCCCCGGTGCCGCGACGTCGACCCCGGGGATGGCATTCCTGCTGGCGACCGTTGCCGAGTACGGCGAGGACGGCTGGGCCGACTACTGGGCCAAGCTGATGGACAACGGCACCAAGGTCGTCGACGGCTGGGACCAGGCCTACTACTCCGACTTCACCCAGGGCGGCGGGAAGGGGACGCGGCCGATCGTCCTCTCCTACGACTCCTCGCCGGCCTTCACCGTCAAGGACGGGGCGTCGACGACGAAGGCGCTGCTGGACACCTGCTTCCGTCAGGTCGAGTACGCCGGCGTGCTCGAGGGTGCCGACCACCCCGAGGGCGCCCAGGCGCTGATCGACTTCCTGCTCTCCGACAGCGTGCAGAAGGCCTTGCCGGAGAGCATGTACGTCTTCCCCGTCTCCTCCGGCGTCGAGCTGCCCGCCGACTGGGCGAAGTTCGCGCAGCAGCCCACCGAACCGCTCTCCGTCGAGCCCGATGAGATCGACGAGAACCGGGAAGCGTGGCTGGCGACCTGGAGCGACACGATCGCGCAGTGAGCTCCACCCGTCGTGCTGTGACCCGGCGAATCGCGACTCTGGTCGCGCTCGCCGCTCTCCCGGTGGCCGTGTTGGCGGTCTTCTTCGTCCTGCCGGTCGTCGGGATGGTGCAGCGCGGTCTGTTCTTCGAAGGGTCCTTCGATCCGTCGGTCGTGTCCAGGATCATCGGGCGCCCGGAGATCCAGCGGGCGCTCTGGTTCACGCTGTGGTCCTCCGGGCTGGCGACGGTGCTGAGCGTCGCGCTCGGGCTGCCGGCCGCGTACGCGCTCTATCGGCTGAGCTTTCCGATGCAGCGGGTCATCCGGGCGGGGCTCCTGGTGCCGTTCGTACTCCCCACCGTCGTCGTCGGGGTCGCCTTCCGCGAGCTCATCGGTGAGGCCGGGCTGTTGGCCGGGTGGGGGCTCGACGGGACGCCGACCGCGATCATCCTCGGTCTGGTCTTCTTCAACGCCTCGGTGGTGATCCGCGCGGTCGGGGCGGCCTGGGAGTCGCTCGACCCGCGTCCCGGTGAGGCTGCTGCCGCGCTGGGTGCCTCGCCCGCCCGGGTCCTGCTGACGATCACCCTGCCGGCGCTGCGGCCCGCGATCGTCTCCGCGGCATCGGTGGTCTTCCTCTTCTGCGCCACCGCGTTCGGGATCGTGCTCACTCTCGGCGGGGTGCGCTACAACAGCATCGAGACCGAGATCTACAAGCTGACCTTCACCCTGTTCGACCTTCCGGGCGCAGCCGTGCTGTCGGTGCTCCAGCTGGTGGTCGTCATCGGGTTGCTGGTCGTGGCCGGCCGGCTGCGCTCGGTGCCGGATCCCGCGCAGTCCCGGGTCGTCGTACGCCGCCGGCGGGTCTCGCTGCGAGACATCCCGGCCCTGTTGTCGACGTCGGTGCTTGTCCTGCTGGTCGCCGGTCCGCTGCTCGCCCTGCTGCTCGGGTCGCTGCGGGTCGAGGACCGGTGGAGCCTCGGGAACTACGGCGCCCTGCAGACTCCTGGGTTCGATCCGCCGCTGCCGGTGCCGGCCACGACCGCGCTGTTGACCTCGCTGGCGGTCGCGGTGCAGGCCTCGCTGGTCGCGCTGGCCCTCGGGCTGCTGGTGGCCTTCGCAGTGACGCGCCGGTCCCGTTCCGTGGCCGAGCGGCGGGTGCGTTCCGTGCTGGACGGGCTGTTCATGGTGCCGCTCGGGGTCAGCGCCGTCACCCTGGGGCTCGGGCTCTACCTGACCCTCGGGTCGGCCCCGCTCGACTTCCGCGACGAGCCGTGGCTCGTGCCGCTGGCGCAGGCGTTGGTGGCGTTACCGCTCGTGGTGCGGACGTTGGTGCCGGTCCTGGCGTCCGTCGACGACCGGCTGCGCCAGGCCGCCGCCGGGCTCGGCGCCGGGCCGTTGCGCGCGGTCATGACCGTGGACGTACCTGCCATCTGGAAGCCCCTCCTCGCCTCCTCCGGCTTCGCCTTCGCGGCGTCGCTGGGGGAGTTCGGCGCGACCTCCTTCCTCGTCCGCGAGGAGAACCCCACCCTTCCCGTGGTCATCCTCCGGCTGCTGTCCCGCCCGGGCTCGGACAACTACGGCATGGCCCTCGCCGCCGCCTGTGTCCTCGCCGCCGCCACCGCCGTCGTGATGCTCCTCGTCGAGCGTCTCCGCGTCCCTTCGATCGGAGCACTGTGATCCGAGAAGTCACCCCCGTCGGCCGAGGCGTCACGTACGTCGGCCGAGTCGTCACGACCGTGCCGTCTCGGCCGACGGGGCTGACGCTTCGGCGGGATCGAGGTTGCGATGCTGTCGCTGCGTGAGGTGTCGGTGGCGTACGACGGGAAGGCGGCCGTCTCGGACGTCAGCCTGGAGCTGGCGGACGGAGAGGTGCTGGCGCTGCTCGGGCCGTCGGGGTCGGGGAAGTCGACGCTGCTGCGGGCCGTGGCCGGGCTGGAGCCGGCGGCGGGGGAGATCAGCTGGGACGGGCGGCCTCTGCGTGGGGTGCCGACACACAAGCGTGGCTTCGCGCTGATGTTCCAGGACGGGCAGCTGTTTCCGCACCTCAGCGCCGCTGACAACGTCGCCTACGCGATGCGGTTGCGCCGCATCCCGGCCGCCGATCGTACGAAGAAGGTCGCCGACCTGCTGGAGCTCGTCGGCCTGGGCGGCTATCAGGACCGACTGCCGGGGACGCTGAGCGGTGGCGAGCGACAGCGGGTCGCGCTGGCGCGGGCGCTCGCGGTCGAACCGCGGCTGCTGCTCCTCGACGAGCCGCTCTCCGCGCTCGACGCCGGACTGCGGGAACGGCTCGCCGGCGACCTGCGGCGGATCCTGCACGAGGCCGGCACCACGGCGCTGATGGTCACCCACGACCAGGAGGAGGCCTTCGCGGTGGCCGACCGGATCGCACTCCTGCGAGACGGTCACCTGGTGCAGGAGGGGACCCTGCGGGAGGTGTGGGCGACGCCGACGGACACCTGGGCCGCCCTGTTCCTGGGCTACGCCCGGGTGCTCGAGGGGCCGGCGGCGTACACGGTCCTGAAGGCCGCCGGGATGGCACCGGCCGGTGCGGTGGCGCTGCGCCGCTCCGCCTTCGTCGCCGATCCGGCCGGACCGCTCGCCGGCACCGTGGTCTCGGCCAGGGCGACGCCGGAGCAGCACCGGCTCGTCGTACGTCTCGATGGTGTCGGCGAGGTCGATGCCGTCGCCGACTCGGCGCCGGCGCCAGGGGAGTCGGTCACGCTGAGGGTCGAGCCGAACAGGTTGGCCATCCCGGAATCGTCAGAGCAACCACCCGCCACTTAGAATTAGCGGCTATGTATCGCCGCGCTCAGATCTTCCTCGTCAGCAGCGCGCTGATCTTCGGCCTGATCGCAGTCGTGACCGCGCAGATCGTCGACAAGCGCATGCTCGACCCGGAGGGCTTCCTCGGACCGTCCTGGCTCCGCCTTCCCCTCCTCGTCGGAGCTGCGCTCCTCGTCGACCTGGTGCCACGAACCCTGTGGAAGTCCAAGTTCAAGTGGGCGGAGATGGGGCCGATCTTCAAGGAGCGGGTCCGCACCCACTGGACCCGTGAGCGGCTGACGCTCGTGGCGATGGGCATCGTCTGCTTCTACCTGGTCTACGTCTGCTACCGGAACCTCAAGTCGTTCCTGCCGTTCGTGGTGCCGGAGACCTACGAGTTCGACCACGAGCTGCACCTGATAGACAAGGCGGTGCTCTTCGGCGCCGACCCGGCGATCCTGCTCCACGACCTCCTCGGCACCGGCTGGGTGGCCTGGTTCCTCTCCTACATCTACATGTGGTTCCTGCCGCTGGTGCCGTTCGCTGTCGCCGGCTGGCTGGTGTGGTCGCGCAACCTCGCCTACGGCTACTGGTTCGTGAGCTCGCAGTGCATCGCCTGGATCCTCGGCACGGTCTCCTACTACTGCCTGCCGACGGTCGGTCCGGGCCTGCAGTACCCCTACCTCTACGCCGACCTGCCGGACACGCCCGCCAGCAGCCTGATGGAGTCGCTGGTCTTCACCCGACAACACGTCCTCTTCGACGTCGATGCCAACGTCGTGCAGTCGGTCGGTGGCTTCGCCTCGCTGCACTGCGGCATCACCCTGCTGGTGGCGCTGATGATCCAGGCCACGATCAAGAACAAGATCGCCCGCTGGGCCGGCTGGATCAACTTCGGGATCACCGTCGTGGCGACCGTCTACTTCGGCTGGCACTACCTCGCCGACGACATCGCGGGCTGCATGATCGCGCTCGTCGCCTACTTCGTCGGCGGCCTGGTGGCCAACCAGAAGTTCCAACGCAAGGGCGTGCGTCGGCTTGTCCCCGAGTCCGACGACATCGCCGAACGCGAGGCCAAGGTCGCCCACGAGCTGACCTGATCCTTGCCCGAGGAGACATAGGGTGGCGGCGTGAACGCCATCGATGCCGCTGCACTGACTTCACTTCTCGACGGGCGATATGCCGGGGTCCGACAGGACGTACGCAAGGCCCTGGCCGAGCGCGCCGACTTCCTCGACGAGGTCGAGGAGCTGCCTCGGGCCGAGTACCGGGAGCGGGTGCGCGAGACGCTTCTCGACGTCTCCGCGACAGGTCTGACCGGGCTCGGGTTTCCCAAGGAGTACGGCGGGGGCGGTGACGTCGGCGCCTCCATCGCCGCCTTCGAGGAGATGGCCGGCGGCGACCTGTCGCTTCTGGTGAAGTCGGGTGTGCAGTTCGGGCTCTTCGGCGGCGCGATCCTGCAGCTCGGCACGGCACGTCACCACGATCGGTATCTCGCCGACATCGTCTCCGGGCGCCTGCTCGGCTGCTTCGCGATGACCGAGCACGGCCACGGGTCCAACGTGGCCGCGGTGGGGACCGTGGCGACCTACGATCCGGCCACGGACGAGTTCGTCATCGAGACGACCCGCGAGGATGCGTACAAGGACTACATCGGCAACGCCGCGGCTCACGGTGAGCTCGCGGTCGTCTTCGCCCAGCTGGTGGTCGGGGGCGAGGAGCGTGGCGTCCATGCTCTCGTGGTGCCGATCCGGGTCTCCGGCGAGCCTGCGCCCGGGGTCAGGATCGCGGACGACGGGCCCAAGATGGGGCTCAACGGCGTCGACAACGGACGGCTGTGGTTCTCGGGCGTGCGGGTGCCGCGTACGTCTCTGCTGAACCGCTTCGCGGACGTCACCGAGGCCGGCGAGTACGTCTCCGAGATCGAGTCGGCCGGGCGGCGCTTCTTCACCATGCTCGGCACGCTCGTGCAGGGACGCGTCTCGGTCGGCGGGGCCGGGATCCGGGCATCGGAGGTCGCGCTGACGATCGCGGTCCGCTACGCGCTGCGCCGCCGGCAGTTCGAGGCGTCGTCGGACGCCGAGGAGTCGCTGCTGCTCGACTACGGCCAGCACCAGCGGCGGCTGCTGCCGCTGGTCGCGCGGACCTATGCGCTGCGCTTCGCGCAGGAGGTCGTACGCGACGACCTGCACGACGTCTTCTCCGGCGTCACGACCTCCGAGCACGCCCGGCGCGAGCTCGAGTCGCGAGCGGCCGGCACCAAGGCCCTGGCGACCTGGCACGCGACCCGGACGATCCAGGAGTGTCGGGAGGCGTGCGGCGGGGCGGGCTACCTGGCCGCCAACCGGTTCGCGGCCCTGAAGGCCGACACCGACGTCTTCACGACCTTCGAGGGCGACAACACCGTGCTGCTGCAGCTGGTCGCCAAGGGGCTGCTCACCGGCTACTCGAGCGAGTTCGAGGAGATGGACCAGCTCGACCTCGTACGCTTCGTCGCCGGTCTCGCCGTCGAGACCGTCCTGGAGCGGACCGCCGTGCACAAGCTGCTCGAGCGGGTCCGCGACGTCGTTCCGATCGCGGGCGAGCGGGAGCCGGACATCCTCGACGCCGACTACCACCTGGCGATGCTGCGCTTCCGCGAGGAGCACATGCTCGCCGGCGTCGCCCGGCGCCTGCAGTCGGGCGTCAAGGCCGGACGCGAGCCCGGGGCGGTCTTCTCGAGCGTGCAGGACCACGTCATCGGCGTCGCCCACGCGCACGTCGAGCGGCTGATCCACGAGGCGTTCCGGGAGAAGGTCCGCGGGCTGCCGTCGGGGGCCGTGCGGGATCTGATGGACACCGTCTGCGACCTCAGCGCCCTCTCGGTCATCGAGGCCGACCGCGCCTGGTTCATGGAGCACGGCCGCCTCTCCTCCGAGCGCTCCAAGGCCATCACCGCCGAGGTCAACCGCCTCTGCCGCCAGTTGCGCCCCGACGCGCGGCTGTTGGTCGACGGCTTCGGCGTGCCGGAGGAGCTGCTGCGGTCGAGGGACCTGATCGGCTGAGGTTTGGCGGGGTGGATGCTCACCGAGGTAACTCGGTTGGGTGTCACTGACTTCGCGGAACTCCGCGATGGCAGTGGTCGCTCGCCGAGTTACCTCGGTGAGCATCCACTCACCCGTCCTGTGGGTATGGGCCATTCGCTCTCCACAGGTGGCGTTCAGGACCGGGTTATCCACAGCGAGCCGTTTTCTGGTCGGAAATGTCGGCGCGGGGACGAAGCCTTGAGGCATGGATCCACTACGAATCATCACCGCCACCGAAGGCTTCTTCACCCGCCGCGAAGCGAAGAACGCCGGCTACGCAGACCGCGAGATCACCGCGGTCGTCCGTCAGGGTGCATGGCATCGGATCAGGCGCGGTGCCTACGTGTTCGCCGACGAATGGGCAGCGCTCGACCCGGTCGGACGTCATCGGGTGCGAGCCCGAGCCGTGCAGCGTTCGCTGGGCGGCAAGATCGCGCTGAGCCACGTGTCCGGCATGGTCGCTCACGGGATCGACCTGTGGGGCGTCGACCTTGCCAAGGTGCATGTGACCAGGCTCGATGGTGCCGGAAGACCGCTCGAGGGAGACGTCATCCATCACTTGGGTGCTGTCCGCGAGGACGAGATCGAGTCACGCGACGGGCTGCGTACGCTGCCTGCGGTTCGATGCGTGCTGGAGACGAGCCTGCAGGCCAACGACGAGGTCACTCAGTGCCTCCTCGATGCCGGACTCAGAGCGAAGGCATTCACGAAGGAGGAGCTGATCGTCGAATACGAGCGGATGAATCAGTGGCCCTTCAGTCACCCGCTCGGACTCGCTGTCGCTCACGCGGACCCGCTATCGGGATCGATCGCGGAGTCGCGGTGTCTGTGGCTGTTCCGCATCGGAGGCCTGCCACGCCCAGAGCTTCAGGTCCCTGTCTATCGCGCGGACGGTTCACTGGTCGGCATCGTAGACTTCGCCTGGCCTCAGTTCCGGTTGTTCGGTGAGTTCGATGGCAAGGTGAAGTACGGAAAGCTGCTCAAGCCTGGTCAGTCGCCCAGCGATGCAGTGTTCGAGGAGAAGGTGCGCGAGGACGAGATCCGCGAGATCACCGATTACGGTTTCGTGCGCGTCATCTGGGGTGACCTGGACAGCCCCCGCCGGACGTTGGGTCGGTTCGAGTCCCGGATGCGGATGGCCGGCTGAGCCCCAGCGGGTGGTTGACTGGCGACGTGGCCAGGCTGATCCTCATCAACGGAATGCCCGGGGTAGGAAAGTCGACGCTTGCCAGGTGTTTCGCGGCCGACCATCCCGGCACACTGGTGTGTGACATCGACCTCCTGCGCACCTACATCAGCGGGTGGCGAGAAGACTTCATCGGCGCCGGCGCACGGATCAGGCCGGCGGCGCTGGGGCTGATCCGGGGCTACCTGAGCGAGTCCGGCGACGTAGTGCTTCCGCAGCTGTTCGCCAGAGTCAGCGAGCTCCAACGCTTCGAGAGGGCGGCGAACGACGCCGGCGCCGAATTCGTGGAGGTCATGCTCGAGGCTGTCGAGGACGACGCTCTGAGCCGTTTCCACGCGCGCGACGACGGCAGCGATCCATGGCACCCGATCGTCAGAGAGATCGTCGCGGAGTCCGGTGGCGACGAGCACCTCCGGGCGTACGCTGCCGAGCTCACCGACCTGGTGGCACAACGCCCCGCGACCAAGGTCGTCCCGAGCATCGCGGGCGAGGTGGACGCGACGTACGACTCCTTGCGCGCCGCGCTCGGTGAATGCTGACCGAGTTACCTCGGTAAACAGACACCGCCTTCGTGGAACTCCACGAAGGCAGTGCGACTCGACCGAGTTACCTCGGTCAACATCCGCGGCCCGACCGAGTTACCTCGGTCAGCATCCAGCAGGACTCAGTGAGCGGTGTTCTTGAACCGGTCGATGGAGGCGGCGATCTCCGACTCAGCAGCAGCCTTGCCGACCCAGTCGGAGCCCTTGACGGACTTGCCGGGCTCGAGGTCCTTGTAGTGCTCGAAGAAGTGCTTGATCTCGTTGAGCGTCCACTCGTCGACGTCCGCGAGGTCCTGGATGTGGTCGAAGCGGGGGTCGCAGGGGACGCAGAGGACCTTCTCGTCCTGGCCCTTCTCGTCCTCCATGACGTACATCGCGACCGGACGGGCCTCGACGAGCACGCCGGGGAAGAGCGGGTAGGGGGTGAGCACGAGCGCGTCGAGCGGGTCACCATCCCCACCGAGGGTGTCTTCGATGTAGCCGTAGTCTGCGGGGTACATCATGGAGGTGAACAGCACGCGGTCGAGTCGAAGCCGGTTCGACTCGTGGTCCACCTCGTACTTGTTGCGGGATCCCTTGGGGACCTCGATCAGTACGTCGAACTCCTGCGTCACTTCTCTGCCTCCAGACAAACCCAAAAACGGAATGCCGGACAGTCTGACACCGATCGGCGTCAGACCCGGCATCGAGGAGGATATCCGTGGAGCCTGACACCCCGCCGAAGTGGCCGTCAGAGGAGACGGACGAGGCCCGCGGGAAGCTGGTGATCGTACTGCCGTTGGTGCTCGCGCTCCTGGTCGCGACGGCGGCCGCGGCGTACGCCCTGGGGTGGGTCCGCTACGCCCGCGGCAACGTCGCGCCGACGCCTCCGCCTGCCCAGCTGAGCATCGCCGCGGTCAGTCCCGCGGCGGTCGCGGGAGAGCAGACCAGGGCCCCGGGGAAGCCCGATCAGGCCGCGGTGGAGCAGGTCATGCGGCAGATGGTCCGTGACAAGCGACTCGGCAAGCACCTCAAGGCGGCGATCGCGCCGCTCGAGGGCGCCCCGCTGGTCACCCACGGCACCGGGGCCGCGACCCCGGCGAGCGTCACGAAGGTGCTGACCAGCGTCGCGGTGCTGGAGGCGTACGGCCCGGAGCGCAGGTTCGAGACCAGCACCACGCTCGAGGGGAGCACCGTCACCCTCGTCGGTGGCGGTGACGCATCTCTCAGCAGCAACGACCTCGACACCCTCGCCGCCGAGACGGCCCGGGAGCTGGGCACCACCAAGACGGTGAGACTCGCGTACGACGACAGCCTCTTCGGCGGCCCGACGATCAGCCCGGCCTGGCGAGCGACCTATCTGGGTGGCGAGGTCGGCGGGATCACCGCGCTCTCCGTCGACCACGGCGGCTCGCAGGCGACCGGCTACAGCCGGGACCCCTCGAGGCAGGCCGCCGAGCAGTTCAGGAAGGCCCTGGCCAAGCACGGGATCAAGGTCGTCGGCAAGCCGACCAAGGGGACGAAGGCAGGCGCCCAGCTCGCCGTGCACCAGGGCGACACCCTCCGAGAGATCGTCGAGTACACGCTGCAGCACAGCGACAACCAGCTCGCCGAGATCCTCGCGCGCCACGTCGGCGTCGCCGAAGGAGCACCGACGTTCGACGGCTCGACGGCGGCGATCACGGCGACGCTGAAGGATCTCGGCATCGACACCACCGGCCTGGTCCTCCGCGACGGCTCCGGCCTCTCCCGGCAGAACCTGATCCCGCCGACCCTGCTGGTGAGCACGCTCCAGACCGCCGCCAGGCCCAACCGTCCCGAGCTCGCGCCGGCGCTGACCGGCCTCCCGGTCGCCGGCTGGGTCGGCTCGCTCTCGCGGCGGTTCAACTTCGACGCCGAACCGGGTCGCGGCCGCGTCCGGGCGAAGACCGGCACCCTCACCGGGGTCTCCGGGCTCTCCGGCATCGCGGTCGACGCCCGCGGCACACCGTTCGTCGTCGTACTCATGGCCGACGGGTTCAAGCCGGAGCAGACCCTGGACGTACGCGACGCCCTCGATGACGCGATGACGGCGGTCGCGACGTGTCGATGCTCGGCATAGGTCGGGTCGGCTACGGTCGTACGCATGACCCATCGTGCTGAGGACCCTGCCCCGTCCGGAGCGACCATGGTCGACTGGGACCTGGCCGTACGCCTCGGCGCGACGGTCGCCGGAGACGGCCCGATCGTCTCGCGCAGCGAGGCGAAGCACGCCGTCGAGGAGCTGCGCGCCGACGCCGCCAAGGCGACCGAGTTCGTACGCGCTTTCACCGGTCTGGACGCGCCGCGCGACACCGCGCCGGTCCTGGTGGTGGACAGAAGGGGCTGGATCCAGGCCAACGCCGACACCTTCGCCCATGTGATCTCGCCGGTGGTCGACCGGATCACGGCGAAGCGCGCCCCGGGTGCCCTCACCCAGGCGGTCGGCTCCAAGATCAGCGCGGCCGAGGTCGGCGGCCTGCTCGGCTTCATGTCCTCGAAGATCCTCGGCCAGTTCGACCCCTTCTTCGGGCCGTCGGGACGGCTGCTGCTGGTCGCGCCCAACGCCGTCCACGTCGAGCGCGAGCTCGGCCTGGACCCGACCGACTTCCGGCTGTGGGTCTGCCTCCACGAGGAGACCCACCGGGTCCAGTTCACCGCCAGCCCGTGGATGCGCGACCACCTCTTCGCCCAGATCGAGGGCCTCTCCGAAGCGATGGACCCGGCCTCGATCTTCGACGGCGGGATGCAGCGCGTCACCGATGCGCTCAAGGGCAACGGCAGCATCGTGGACGCGTTCGCCAAGCCCGAGCAGAAGGAGATCATCGACCGGGTCACCGGGATGATGTCGCTGCTCGAGGGCCACGCCGACGTGGTCATGGACGACGTCGGCCCCGGCGTGATCCCGAGCGTCACCACGATCCGCAAGGCCTTCAACAAGCGCCGCCAGGGCATCGGCGTCCTCGACCGCCTCCTGCGCCGCCTGCTCGGGCTGGAGGCCAAGATGGCGCAGTACCGCGACGGCGCGAAGTTCGTACGCCACGTGGTCGACCGGGTCGGCATGGAGGAGTTCAACGCCGTCTTCGTCGGCCCCGAGAACCTCCCGACCAAGGCCGAGATCGTCGAGCCGGACGCCTGGGTGTCCCGGGTCCTGTGAGTCCGGCTTGAGCCTGCACCCCTCCCTCGCAGCCGTACGCCGCCCCGTCCGTGCCACGCTCGAGCGGCTCGAGCCGGGCGAGAAGGTGATCGTGGCCTGCTCCGGGGGAGCGGACTCCCTCGCGCTCGCGTCCGCCGCGGTCTTCGAGGGCCACAAGCTCGGGCTGCACATCATCGGCGCCACCGTCGACCACGGGCTGCAGGACGGCAGCCGGGCACAGGCCGCGAAGGTCGTCGGGCAGCTCGCCCAGATGGGTGTCGACGAGACCGTGACCGCGACCGTGGAGGTCAAAGCCGACGGTGAAGGTCCCGAGGCCGCGGCCAGGCAGGCCCGCTACGCCGTCCTCGACCAGCTCGCCGAGCGCCTCGGCGCGAGCGTGATCCTGCTCGGCCACACCCGTGACGACCAGGCCGAGACCGTGCTCCTGGGGCTGACCAGGGGATCGGGCGCGCGCAGCCTCTCCGGGATGCGAGCCGCCTTCGACCGCTACCGCAGACCGCTCCTCGACACCACCAGGATCGACACCGAGACCGCCTGCCAGGTCGAGGGAATCGACATCTGGCAGGACCCGCACAACCGCGACTTCGCCTACACCCGTGCGCGCATCCGCCACCGGGTCCTGCCGACGCTCGAGGAGGACCTCGGCCCGGGGGTCGCCGCTGCGCTGGCCCGCACGGCCGAGCAGCTCCGTGAGGACGCCGACTTCATCGACGACATCGCCGAGGCGATGCACCGCGAGCTCGGCGGATCCCTCCCGGTCGAGACCCTCGCCGGGTATCCGTCCGCCATCCGCACCAGGGTCCTCAGGATCGCGGCGCTCGAGGCCGGCAGCCCGCCCGCGGAGCTCACCCGCGAGCACGTCAAGGCCGTCGACGAGCTGATCACCGGCTGGCGCGGCCAGCGCTGGATCGACCTTCCGGGACACCTGCGGGCGCGGCGTACGGACTCCTCGATCGTCTTCGAATCAGGCCCATTCACCACCAGCAATTAGAGTGACGCTCATGGACACCGAGTACGTCGGCGACGACCTCGTGAAGACCCTGTTCACCCACGACGAGATCCAGGCGAAGGTCGAGGAGATGGCCCGCCGGATCGAGAAGGACTACGAGGGCGAGGAGCTGCTGATCGTCGGCGTCCTGCGTGGCGCGGTGATGATCATGGCCGACCTCGCCCGCGCCCTGAACCGCCACGTCGAGATGGACTGGATGGCGGTCTCCTCCTACGGCTCCGGCACGAAGTCGTCCGGCGTGGTGCGGATCCTGAAGGACCTCGACACCGACGTCACCGGCAAGCACGTGCTCGTCGTCGACGAGATCATCGACTCCGGCCTGACCCTGACCTGGCTGACCTCCAACCTCACCAGCCGCGGCCCGGCGAGCATCGAGATCGCCACCCTGCTCCGCAAGCCCGAAGCGGTCAGCATGCCGGTCGAGGTGAAGTACGTCGGCTGGGACATCCCCGACGAGTTCGTGGTCGGCTACGGCCTCGACTTCAACGAGAAGTACCGCAACCTGCGCGACATCTCGACCCTCGCGCCGCACATCTACAGCTGAGCCTCAGCCGGCCGTACGCACGCCGATCCACACCCCGGGTCAGCGCTCGGCAGGAGCTGTGCTTTCGCTGACGGCGGAACCGCTCAGGTGGGTTCGGGCACGATTTGGCGTGTACCGTCGTTCTAAATGACGTGCGCGCTGCCCTGCGTGCATATCTGACCCCGTACCGGTTGAAAGAAGCCTGTGAAGCGCATATTCAAAGGTCCCTGGCTGTGGATCATCCTGGCAGTGCTCGGTGTGATCCTGGCGCTGCAGTACCTCGCCCCCCGCAACGGAGGCGACGAGATCACCACGAGTCAGCTGACGTCGTACATCCAGGACGACAAGGTCAAGGAGATCACGTTCGTCGACGGCGACCAGGAGATCAAGGCGACCCTGGTCAAGGGCACCCGTGATGGCGGCGCCGAGGTCACGACCTCGTGGGTCGATGGTGACCAGGAAGCGCTCATCGAGATGGTGCGCAAGACCCAGGCCGAGGGCAAGAACCTCGAGAAGTTCAACTCCGAGGTCGCCAAGCCGTCCGTGCTCGGCTCGATCCTGAGCTTCCTGCTTCCGTTCGTGCTGATCATCGTGCTGTTCCTGTTCCTGATGAACTCGGTCCAGGGCGGTGGCGGTCGCGGGGTCATGCAGTTCGCCAAGTCCAAGGCGAAGCTGATCACCAAGGACATGCCGAAGACCACGTTCGCCGACGTCGCCGGTGCTGACGAGGCGGTCGAGGAGCTCCAGGAGATCAAGGAGTTCCTGCAGGAGCCCGCGAAGTTCCAGGCCGTCGGCGCCAAGATCCCCAAGGGCGTGCTGCTCTACGGCCAGCCGGGCACCGGTAAGACCCTGCTCGCGCGCGCCGTCGCGGGCGAGGCCGGTGTGCCGTTCTACTCGATCTCCGGTTCGGACTTCGTCGAGATGTTCGTCGGTGTGGGTGCGAGCCGTGTCCGCGACCTGTTCGAGCAGGCCAAGGAGAACGCCCCCGCCATCGTCTTCATCGACGAGATCGACGCCGTCGGCCGTCACCGCGGCGCCGGCATGGGCGGTGGCCACGACGAGCGTGAGCAGACGCTCAACCAGCTCCTCGTGGAGATGGACGGCTTCGACGTACGCGGCGGGGTCATCCTGATCGCGGCGACCAACCGTCCCGACGTGCTCGACCCGGCGCTGCTGCGCCCGGGCCGCTTCGACCGCCAGATCCAGGTGGACGCTCCCGACCTCGCCGGTCGCGAGAAGATCCTGCAGGTCCACGCCCGCGGCAAGCCGCTGGCCGGCGACATCGACCTCGACAGCGTTGCTCGACGGACCCCGGGCTTCTCCGGTGCCGACCTGGCCAACGTGCTCAACGAGGCGGCGCTGCTGACCGCTCGCAGCGACCAGAAGCTGATCACCAACAAGGCGCTCGACGAGGCGATCGACCGCGTGATCGCGGGCCCGCAGAAGCGCACGCGTCTGATGAGCGAGACCGAGAAGCTCATCACCGCCTACCACGAGGGTGGCCACGCGCTGGTCGCCGCGGCTCTGCCGGGCCCGGACGTGGTCCAGAAGATCACGATCCTGCCGCGTGGCAAGGCGCTGGGCTACAACCTGGTCATGCCCGACGACGACCAGTACAGCCAGACCCGGTCCTCGATGCTCAACAAGCTCTCCTACATGCTCGGTGGCCGGGCCGCGGAGGAGCTCATCTTCCACGACCCGACCACGGGTGCCGGCAACGACATCGAGAAGGCGACCAACCTCGCCCGCGCGATGGTCACCCAGTTCGGTATGACCGAGCGCCTCGGTGCGATCAAGCTCGGCGAGTCCAACGGGGAGCCGTTCCTGGGCCGCGACATCGGTCACCAGCGCAACTACTCCGAGGAGGTCGCCGCCGTCGTCGACGACGAGACCAAGAAGCTCCTCGCCACCGCGCACCAGGAGGCCTTCGACATTCTCGAGGAGAACCGGGACGTCCTCGACAGCCTGGTGCTGCAGCTCCTCGAGAAGGAGACGCTCTCCAAGCACGAGGTCGCCGAGATCTTCGAGCCGCTGCGTCGCCGCGACCCGCGTCCGGCCTGGACCGGCTCTGACACCCGCCGCCCCTCCGACCGCCCGGCGGTCGAGATCCCGCGGTGGATCGTCGAGCGCGACAAGGAGAACCTCGCCAAGGCGATCCGCGCCGCCGGGAAGCAGTCCGGCGCCCAGGCCGGTGCCCAGTCAGCCAACGGTGTCGACCTCGCCAAGCCGGCCGAGGCCGGTTCGCCCGAGGGCACCCCGCCCGCCTGATACTGAGCACATGTCCGACAACTTCGATGACGTAGCGCCCGTCCATGTCCCCGAGCGGGACGTGGCGGACGTACCGGTGTTCGACCAGAAGCGGGCCGAGGCGGCCGTGCGTGAGCTGCTCTACGCGATCGGGGAGGACCCCGACCGCGAAGGGCTGCTCGAGACTCCCGCCCGGGTCGCCCGCGCCTACCAGGAGGTGACCCGCGGGCTGCACCAGGCGCCCGAGGAGGTCCTCACCACGACCTTCGACCTCGGCCACGACGAGATGGTCCTGGTCCGCGACATCGAGCTGTGGTCGATGTGCGAGCACCACCTGGTGCCGTTCACCGGTGTCGCCCATGTCGGCTACATCCCGGCGAGCTCCGGCAAGATCACCGGTCTGTCGAAGCTCGCCCGGCTGGTCGACGTCTACGCCAAGCGACCGCAGGTGCAGGAGCGGCTCACCACCCAGGTGGCCGACGCCCTCACCGAGATCCTCGAGGCGCGCGGCGTCATCGTGGTGATCGAGGCCGAGCACCTGTGCATGACGATGCGCGGCGTCAAGAAGGCCGGCGCCCGCACGATCACCAGTGCCGTACGCGGCACGATGCGCTCCAACGCCACCACCCGGGCCGAGGCCATGGCCCTGATCCGGGGCGGGACCCGCTAGGAGCGACCCAGCCGGCGGCGAACCCGCCGGACGAAGCCGCGCAGGCCCGCTCGCTCCTGGTGGCGAGCGAGGTCTGCGCGTAGCTCTTGGATCAGGGTCCGCTGGCGGTCCAGACGGCCGGCCTGCCGTTCGATCCGGGCCTGCTGCTTGCGGGTGGTCGACTCGAGAGCCGCGATGCGCTTGGCCTGGCTCTTCGCCGACGCCGTGAGCTTCTTCGTCAGCTCCTTCTCCCGCCGCTTCGCGGCGGTGTCGGCGTGCTCGGAGGCGATCTTGAGGGCGTGGATCCGATCCTCGATGCGCCGGATGGCGTCCTCGCCCGACCCGCGGAGCGTGGCGACGGGTGCCGCCGGCTCCAGTGCGGCGAGCTCGGCGTCGTACGCGGCAGCCGACTGGTCGGGCTGCGCGAGGTTCGCCAGGCCGGCGTCGTCCAGGAACGCGGTCAGCCGCTTCCAGCCGTCGGCCAGGCGGTTGTGGAAGTCGGTGTAGTCGGCCGCCTGGTACAGCTCGTCGACCGTGGTCTCTGGGGTGATCGAGTCGAGCATCGTGTAGGGCAGGCCGTGGTAGTCGCACAGCTCCAGCACGCGTGAGTCGTGAGCGACGACCATGGCCGGGGTCCCGGCGAGTACCGCGGCGACGTTGCCGTGGATACGCGTGCCGAAGGCGAACCGCTGGGTCGCCAGGAACCGCATCCAGGATCCGGCGTCGAGGAACATCCGGGTCCGGTCCTCGGCGTAGAGCCGGTGGTCGCGGTCGATGCCCATCTCGGGCTGACGGTGTCGTCCCCACTGGAGCATCGCGAAGTCGTGGTGGGTCTGGCCGACGTAGGTCATGCCCGGGTGGCGGTCGGCGAAGGCGTCGACGTACGTCTCGAACCAGGGCGCGGTCAGCGGGCTCATCGAGACGGCGATCGGGTCCTCGTCGGCGATCGGGGTGGAGCGCTCGTCGCGGACGGTGAGGTCGGGGCCGTTGAGGTAGATCGACGGACAGCCGATGATCTCGACGTGCTCGTCGCCGTAGCCGAGCCGCCGCAGGTAGGCGGCGGTGATCTCGCCGCGCACGCCGACCTTCGAGGACCGTTCGAGGACGCTGTTCATGAAGCGGCGGTGGAGCGCGGCCAGCTCGTCGTCGGGAGCGGTGTCGAGGTCGTCGAGGGAGAGCTGCGCGCCCATGCCGACGATGGTGGTCGGGATCGTGAGCTGCTCGATGAAAGCGGTCAGACGGGTCAGGGGGCGGGTGAACTCCGGCCGGAGGGCGTTGGCCAACGGCACCACGAAGTGGTCGTACGCATCGTTGGTCGCGGCGACCTCGTCGGTGGTGAACGCGCGTCGCTCATGGGCGAAGCGGTTCGCGACGATCTCGGTGCCGGGCACGCTGAGGAGCCGGTGTGTGGAGTCGGCGAAGAGGAGGTTGCCGACGTTCGTGCCGTAGAACCCGATGCCCCACGCACGCGGGTCGCCCGCCTCGATCACGTCGAACGGGTCCCTCGCTGAGCGGAGCAGGATCTTGGCCACGATGCCTCCCTGGGTAAATGAGTTGGCGGGCAGCCTGGCTGAGTGCGCCCACCCGGTCAAGTCTGCCTTCCGACGTCGCCGGATAGGGTCGTGACGTGCAGGTCATGGGAATCGTCAACGTCACGCCCGACTCGTTCAGCGACGGCGGACGGTTCTTGGCGACCGATGACGCGGTGGCCCACGGTCGCGCGCTCCTGGAGCAGGGAGCCGACCTGCTCGACATCGGCGGCGAGTCGACCCGGCCAGGGGCGACCAGACCGCTGGTGGCCGATGAGCTGGCCCGGGTGGTGCCGGTCATCGAGACGCTGGCCGAGGAGGGGGCGACCCTCTCGGTCGACACGATGCGTCCCGAGGTCGCGGAGGCGGCCCTGAAGGCCGGGGCGAAGATCATCAACGACGTCTCGGGCGGTCTGGCCGACCCGGGGATCCTGAAGGTCGCGGCCGACCACGGTGCGACGTACGTCGTGATGCACTGGCGTGCGCACGGCGCGGAGATGCAGCACGAGGACCATCTCGTCTACGCCGACGGCGTCGTGGCGACGGTCAAGGCGGAGCTGGAGCAGCGGATCGAGGCGGCGCGGGCCGCCGGGATCCAGGACGACAACATCGTGGTCGACCCGGGGCTCGGCTTCTCCAAGACGGCCGACGACAACTGGCGGCTGCTGGCGGGTGTGGAGGAGTTCCACAAGCTCGGCTTCCCGGTGCTCATCGGGGCCAGCCGCAAGACCTTCCTCGGGCGCCTGCTGGCCGCGCCCGACGGCACGCTGCGTCCGGTGACCGAACGTGAGAACGCTCACGATGCGATCACCGTCTTTCTCGCGCAACGCGGTGTCTGGGCCACGCGTGTTCATGACGTACGTGCTGCCAGCGACGCGCTCGCGGCGGCAGCGAAGCTGGAGGCTATTCGATGAACATCGCAGAACCTGCGGACGAAATTCAGATCCTCGGTCTGGAGTGCTTCGGCCACCACGGAGTGTTCGACTTCGAGCGCCGCGAGGGGCAGAAGTTCATCATCGACCTGGTCATCGGCACCGATTCCCGCAAGGCCGCGGAGACGGACGACTTGCAAGACACCGTCGATTACGGAAGTCTCGCAATGGCGGTCAAGACAAATGTTGAGCGCGACCCGGTGGACCTCATCGAAACGCTTGCCCAGCGGATCGCGGACATCTGCCTTGCAGACATCCGCGCACTTTGGGTACGTGTTACGGTTCACAAACCGGGGGCGCCTATCGAAGCGACGTTCAAAGACGTCACCCTGACGATCACCCGGAGGCAGAGCACGTGACAGAGGTACCCAACCCGTACATCATCGACGCCGACACGCTCACCGGGGAGATGCGGCCGATCCGGCGGGCGGTGCTGTCTCTGGGCTCCAATCTCGGGGACCGGTTGGCAAACTTGCAGGACGCGTTGAACACCCTCGCCGAGACCCCGGACGTCTGGGTGACCACGATCTCGCCGGTCTACGAGACCGAGCCGGTCGACTCGCCCGAGGATGCCGAGCTCTACCTCAACGCCATCGTCCTCGCCGACACCACGCTCACCCCGACGCGCCTGCTCGAGCGTGCGCTCACCATCGAGGACGCGTACGGACGCTCGCGCAGCGGCATCTTCAACGAGCCGCGCACGCTCGACATCGACGTCATCTCGGTCGGCGACAAGATCCTCGAGGAGGAGTCGCTGACGCTGCCGCACCCGCGGGCGCACCAGCGAGCCTTCGTGCTCAAGCCGTGGCTCGACCTGGAGCCGAGCGCCGATCTCCCCGGCGTGGGTCCGATCGCCGAGCTGCTGGAGCAGTCCGACCAGTCCGGCATCACCCGCCGCGACGACCTCGCCCTCGAGCTCTGAGCCGGATCTGAGCACGGCACCCGAGGACCCCGACCAGGGTCCGGAGAAGGATCCCGCCGACGACGAGCGTCGGCTCCACCCGATGTCGGGCGGAGCCATCACGGCGTGGGCCGTGATCGGGATCGTGGGTGGTTGGCTGGCTCACCCCGTGCTGGAGTCCTGGCGCGGGGTGGCCCCGGTCATCACCTGGGGGCAGCCGATCGTGCTGCTGCTGATCGCGGCGGCCCTGGGCGTGACCGCCTGGATCACCCACCGCCAGCTGCAGGTACGCGGCGAACGCATCGAGGCTCATCAAGCGGTCAACCGGCTGGTGCTCGCCCGCGCCTGCACCCTGGTCGGCGCGCTCCTCGCCGGCGGCTATCTGGGATACGCGGTGAGCTGGCTGGGCTACGACGCCAACACCGCAGCAGGGGAGCGGCTGGTGCGCTCGGCCCTCGCGGCCGTGGCCGGAACCGCGATCCTCGTCGCCGCTCGACTCCTCGAACACGCGTGCCGGGTCCGCAAACCGGAGGAAAACTAGCCGTACCGTGAAGGTATGCCTTCCCCATCCGCAACTTCAGTCACACGCAGGCGTCAGCGCAGCACACGCCTGACGGTTGCTGTAGCCCTGCTGGCGCTGGCCGCCATCACGATCACAGCCGCGGTGGCCTCCGGGTCCTGGCTGGTTGTCGTGCTGGCTGCCGTTCTCGGGCTCGCCCTCGGCGCTGCCGCTACCAAGATCACCCACTCCGAGCTCCTTCAGACCCGCCGCGACTGGGCGCGTGACCGCGCCGAGCAGGCCCAGGCCTTCCGCGTCGAGTCCGAGAAGCGGGCCGAGGAGAACGCCGAGTTCCGCGAGCACATGGACGCCAAGCTCGCCGAACGCGTCCAGGCTGTCGAGGAACTCGAGGGCGCTCTGGCCGCCGCTCACCAGCGCGCCGCCGAGGCCGTCCGTCGCCGCGGCGAGGAGGCCCGCCGGGCCGCCCAGGCCGAGCTGCGCGGCGAGCAGCTCGAGGCGAGGCTCCAGGCGGTGGAAGCGGATGCCGCGGAGGCGGCGATCCGGGTCGCCGAGCTGGAGTCCGAGCTCGACGCCGTACGTGCCGAGCTCGAGGCCGAGCGCACCAGCTGGACCGGGGCTCAGTCCGCCTGACCCCTGGCCGACAAGCAGATGTACGAACGGTGACGGGATTCCAACAGTCGTCACCGCGGTCCGCGTGGGCACGCCTGAAAATGCGCAGCGACGCTCAAACAGGTACTCCGGTGGGTAACTGCGGGGGCACTGGCTCGTTATGATTTCCTGGAATGGGTAACGCGCCTGTCGCGTCCCCTCGATCTCTGGTGATGCTGCGACAAGGGTCGTCGAAAGGGGAAGCCGGTGACGTTGATCGCCGAAAGGGCAGTCACGATCACTGATGGCCTCGACCACCTGCGCGACCTGATGACCACGTACGCCAAGAGGGCGCCGGTGACCTCGGTCGCCGTGCTCGGGAATGCTCCTCTGGGCCCCAGTGCTGCCCGGGCGCAGGCGATCGATGAATCCGACCTGGTCATCCGGGTCAACAGCTTCGTGCTGGACCTGCCCGGCGAAGCGCGCGTCCAGGGGTCGCGGGCAGACGTGGTGCTCTGGAACCGGATCACCCGCACGACGCGGTTCACCTTCGACCGCTACCGCGAGCGTCTCTACCTCCTCGCGGAGCCGATGCGCTTCCACGGCCGTCCCGAGGTGTGGCCGATGTCCTGGCCGCCCGACCTGGGTTTCGTGCCCATCCCGAACGCCGAGGTGCTCCCTCGTATCGGCGACGAGCTCGACATCCCCTGGCGCGCCGAGAAGCTCGCCCCGACCACGGGGTTCACCGCCGCATGGCTGGCGGTCAATCTGTTCCCGGATTCCGAGATCCGGCTCTCAGGGTTCTCGTTCATCGACAATCCCGGGCAGAGGGAGTGGAACTACCAGGTCGGCGGCACCTCGCCGGTGGGTCCGGAGCATCGGATCGAGGCAGAGGCGCGTGTCATGACTGACTGGCTCAAGGAGGAACGGGTGTCTCTATGGCGTTGAACCGACTGCGCGGCGAGGTCATCAGAAAGGTCCGGTCCGCCGCCGACGCGGAGAGGGTTCGGGCCGTCATCGAGGAGCTCCGTGCGATCACGGACCGGCAGCGGGTCCGCATCGCCGACCTCGAGCGCGAGCTCGCTCGGGTCAGCCCGCAGGTCGCGGCCCTCGAGGCGCGTCTGGAGACGCTGCGCGACGCCGTAGAGCGGGGCAACGTCGCGACGGGCGCTGCGGCCGGTGGCAACGCCGATACCGCCGCGGTCTGGGCCGAGATCCAGCGGCAGCAAGAGCAGATTCGCGCCCGCATCACCGCTGCCACGCGTTTCGAGGAGCGGCTCCGACGCCTCGAGGACGGCAACCGCGTTGGCTGAGAGTGCATCGCAGGCTGCGCTGAGTATCGTCATCCCGTTTCACAACGTCGAGCCCTACTTCCAGACCTGCTTGGAGTCGCTTCGGACACAGACCTTCTCGGACTTCGAGGTGGTCATGGTCGACGACGCGTCCACCGATGGATCCGCCGAGATCGCGGATCGGTTCGCATCGCGCGATCCCCGGTTCCGGGTGGTCCATTCGACGAAGGTCGGTGTCGGTGTCGCACGGAACATCGGTGTCGAGAACAGCAGGGGCGACCTGCTCGCCTTCGTGGACGCCGACGACTACGTGCCGGAGTACGCCTACCAGCTGATGACGGACACGTTGGCGCGTTCGGGGTCGGACTTCGTCGCCGGCAACGCCCGACGCTTTGACTCGGTGTCGGTCTGGCAGTCGTGGTCGCACCGCCGACCGTTCGTCACCACCCGCATCGCGACCCACTGCAGCCGCACCCACATCCTGGGCATCGATCGCTACATCTGGAACAAGGTCTACCGGCGCGACTTCTGGGACTCCGCCGGCCTCAGCTACCCGGACATGCTCTACGAGGATTACCCGGTCGCCCTCGCCGCGCACATCCGTGCCCGGCAGGTCGACGTCCTCGCCGACCCGGTCTACTACTGGCGGCACCGCGACGGTGGTGAGGCGTCGATCACCCAGAGCCACTGGAACCTCGACAACCTCAGCGACCGCGTACGTTCGGCCGAGATGCTGTTCGAGATGGTCGACGAGCACGCCCCCTACCTGGCCGACCTGGTGAAGTCACATCTCACGGCGACGGACGTCCAGGTGCTGGCGCGGTCCATCGAGGACCACCCGGCCGAGGAGTCCGGGCGCATCTTCGACCTTGCGGAGCGCTACCTGGCGCATATCGACGACCAGATCCTCGACCGGCAGGGACCGTTCGAGCGACTCGTGTTCGACCTGCTGAAGCGCCGTCGACGTGATGCGCTGTCGTCGTTGACCCGGTATCGAGCCGAGAACGGGACCGTGGCGCCGCTGGCCCGCCGCAGGGACGGTTGGTACGCGAAGCTCCCGTCCTTCGAGGACGCCTCCGTGGGCGTCCCGGACTCGGTGTTCCGCCTTGCCCCCGCGTACATGAAGGCCAAAGCGGTGGCGACCGAGGCCTGGTGGAGCGGTTCCCGCGTCATGGTCCGCGTCAACATCGGCGTCAACACCCTCCCGTTCGCGCCCCGGACACGCTTCAAGGTGTGGCTGCAGAGCCCCGCCGGCACCAAGATCCCGGTGGACCACGTCGCGCGGCCACGGACGATCCCGTTCGGCCAGGTGGACCGATCCACGCTCGAGCTGAGCATCGATCCGGCGCGATTGGCGGGGGATCGCCAGTGGCGCCTCATGATCAGCATCCGCAACCGCGATGTCCGCGACGTCATCCAGGTTTCGACGTCGGGAGACGGTCGGGAGCGGTGGCAGGGCTGGCGGCGGATCGGCAATCGCTGGTGTCGCCCAGGACGCCTCCCCGGGGGCTTCGGGGTCACCGTTCGCGATCTCCCGGACGCCTGGGTGGATCACACCACGGACCTCGGCGACGAGATCGAGATCCGGGGCGCCTTCCGAGGCGCTCCTCCGGAGCATGCGGAGCTGACGCTCACCGACCGCAGCGGTTCGGTGGTGACCCACCCGCTGACGATCGGCGAGCGGGGCGAGCGAGGCATCACCCCGTGGCGGTTGACGGTGCCCGTCGAGGCCGTCCTCGAGAAGTCCGGACTGGACATGCCCATGGAGGAGATCGTGCCGACCCGGGTGAAGCTGTCCCGGAAGGGACGTACGTCTCCGCTGCCGGTGCATCCGGACTTCCTCGGGTCTCGATCTCTGCTGAAGGGGCGCGCGGTGAACGCCACCCGCGACCCGAACGGTTCCTTCGTGATCACCGCGACGCCCGACCGTCCCGTCGTTCACGATGCGTGGTGGCAGGGTGAGGACCTGATCCTGCGTGGTCCGGACGGTCCCCGGCTGGAGTCCACCGGAGCGGTGCTCCGGACCTGGCCGACCCCGGAGAAGCCTCTCGACGTCTCCCTGAACGTGACCGACCGCGACGGGGTCTTCCTGATCACCGTGCCGGCGGCCAAGTTGCGGAGCACCGCGGCCGAGCACGATGCGTGCGAGACGTCGCAGTGGTCGTTGCTGGACGGCCGCGACCACAAGCCGATCGTCGTCGCCCGTGAGCTCTCCGAACGGGTACCTCAGCCCGCCGCTGACGAGGCGGCGAAGCTCGAGTTCGGCTGGTCGGACGAGATCCACCTGCGGCTTGCGCCGTGGGTGCCCACCGACGCGTGACCGGCTGACCTCCTAGCGCCGGGCCACGCGTCGGATCGCGCGGAGAGCCCTTCTGAGCAGACGGGCCGCGGGCCGGACGCCGGGGACGCGTCCGAAGCCGGCACGTGCCCGCCCGGGGACGGCTGAGGCGCGCCTGGCGACCCGGTTGACGGCCGGGGCCTGCCGAGCGCTCAGCTGGTCCTCGAGCTCCTTGATGCGATCGTTCAGCGCCGCGACGTCGCGTCGGGCCGCGGTGCGTACCTCGTGGGTCATCGTCTGACGTTGACGCATCTGCTGCTTGAACCAGGTCACCTGACCGCGCAGCGCCTCGTTCTCGTCCGTCAGCTTCCGGAGCTCGCCCGGATCGGCGACCTGCGATGCCTGCCGCGGCGCGACCACGGGTGTCATGCCGGTCGAGGCCAGCGACGACTCCCGCTGCTGACGCACAGTGCGTACGTCCGCCGGAGTCACCGCGACATCGATGGTCGCCGCGAGCAGGACGGTGAGCTCGTCGCGGCCGCGACCGGCGGGCCAGGGGTGACGCCATCCCGCCGCGCAGATGAACGCGGCCAGCTCGTCCAGCAGCCCCAGGACGATCTCGTCGGCGGACTCGCCGAGCTTCACCGTCGACTCGTGAACAGGGACGACGCGGCCGGCGTCGAGGCCGATCTCGTCGACCTGAAGACCGCACCAGAGCTCGGGCGCGCCGGCCACCGCCTCGCGCAGCAGGCGTACGTGGTGGCGAAGGCCCGAGGCGTCCCGGCGTGCCGAGTCGCGCATCGCTTCGACCAGCCAGGACCGCTCGGCGGCGGTCCAGGAGGTCTCGTCACCGGTCCGATCGACACCGACGACAGCCGGCATCGGGTCCAGGCCCCGCGTCACCAGCCAACCGCCGGCAGCGGCCTCGGCCCCCAACGTGTCGAGCGTCCGACCCAGGGCGGGCTGGACCTCGCGCAGCGTGGGGGTGTCGGAGGGTCGGCCGTGGGCGACCGCGAGCGCCACCGAACAGGCTTCGGGAGCCGCGGCCAGGGTCGGAGAACCGACGTCGGGCCACAGCGTGTAGCCGCGACCTGTGAACCGTGCGCTCGCGTCCGCGAGGCTCGGCGGGTTCGCACGATCGTGGACGGGGAACGACCAGTCGGCGTCCTCGTTCGAGGCCTCCGGGGCGATGGTCCTGAGCTGGGCGAGCGGCGATGCCGGGTTGGGAACGACCACCGCCAGCCGCGAGCCGGGTGTCGCCAGGCCGACGACGTGCTCGGCGATCGCGTGCCAGTCCGTCGGGGCCGCGTCGATCGTCGCGACCCGCCCGAACCCGTCCAGCGCGAGCACGGCGTCGGCCGGCCGATCGGGGGTCCAGGAACGCAGATCGCCGCAGACGACATCGACGGCCCTGTCGGCGTACCGCTCGGAGACGAGCTTCGCGTCGGGATGTGTGCGGAGAACGACGGTCGTCGTCGCGGCTCGGCCGATGGCCTCATCGAGCAGCTCGAGGTCGTGCGGGCCGACGACGAGGAGGTGGGAGGCGTCGCTCGCCGTCGCGACGGCGAATCGGGTCAGGACCGGTCCGCGGGGGAGCGCACGAGCGCCGACCATGTCGGACCAGTCGTACATGTCTCCCGACACGACGCTGTAGGCGTCGGTCTTCGAGGGCGTGTCGGTGTCGTTCATGCTGTGGTCTCCCATCCGAAGAGCGCGCGGAGCTCAGCAGGCGACGCCATGGCGTCCAGCCCGAGCTCACGCACGGTCGTGGCGCGTACTTGCTCTGCGTCGGTCTCGACGCCATGGAACTCGGGGAACAGACGTCTGGCCTGCTCGTTCCCGTCCCTGACGCTGGCGTCCCTGACGTCGGCGAAGGTCATCGGGTCGCCGTAGACCGCGACCTCGGAACCGACCGACGCGCCGTAGAAGATGGCGGTGGTCAGGCGGTTCGACGCGACCCGGCGGTGGCGGATCTGCTCCGCGTACTGCTTGTGCAGGAAGCGGATGTCGGTGCCCTGACGCAGCGTGCCGCGCTTTCCGTGGCAGATGACCCGGAAGCCGGCGTCCTCGTAGCGGCGCCGGATCTCGGGCATGTCGTACTCGATCCAGTAGAGACAGACGGTCACCGGGCCCTCCTCGGTGTCCCGGATCTCCGCGATCAGCCGGTCGTGGTCGCCGCTGATCTCACCGTGGTCCCAGGTGTGGAACGGATAGAAGATCGTGCCCTCGCGCTCGTCGGCCGGGGGGACGGGCTCGACGTCCTTCTTGAGCTCGAGCAGGTAGTTCCAGGGAGCGCCGATCACCGCATAGTCGCGCCAGCCGACCGCCTGACCCCGGCGCAGGTTCGCGTGGGACCAGACGAACTTGGGGAAGCCGTACGGCGGCTCGTGGCCCGGGCCGAAGCCGTGCAGAAGGTTCCAGCCGTGCTGGAGCACACCCCAGATCGGGCGCGGCTGTTCGAACGGCAGTCCGCAGTACTCCGAGAGGATGTGGGCGTGTCCGTACCAGTGATTGCTCGTGTCCAAGTTTCAGTCTCCACGGTCTGGTGAACGGCGACCGTCCCGCCATAGAAGTGTAAGCATTCTCAGTCGGTCTTGACCGCCGCGACCAGCACCGAGGACCCGAACGGCAGGTCCAGTCGTGGCAGCAGCCGCTCGTCGATGCGGGTGGCGCCGAGCAGGACCTTCTCGATCCCGGGCGAGACCTCGGGCAGCGGTGCGACGCCGCCGTCGGGAAGCTGTCGGGGGTGGGCCGGACCGCGCTCCTTGACCCGAGTGACCAGGCGTTGAGCGGCGAACATCGGAAACGTACCCGTGAAGCCGTACGTCGCTCGCACGGGCGAGAGCCCGGCTGCCGTGATCGCCGCGACCGCCCGCCGCAGGGTGTAGCGCCGGTGGTGGTGGTTGTGGTCGTCGTGGCGGGTCCAGGCCCAGTTGTACGCCGGCACGGACATGAGGAAGCGGCCGCCGGGGGCGAGGACCCGCTCGATCTCGGCCAGAGCGGTGGCCTCGGGCTCGCAGTGCTCGATGACGTCGAAGGCCGCGACCACGTCGAAGGAGCCGTCGGCGAACGGAAGCCGGGTCGCGGAGCCGCACACGCCGCCGTCGGCGAGGCCGCGCGGGTCGACGTCCAGCGAGACGTGGTGCTCGGCGGTGCCCTCGAGCCAGGTCACGCTGGGCCCGTCGGCGCTGCCGACGTCGAGGAGGCGGCGTGGCGTCCCGACGTACGGCTTCATGACGGTCTCGAGGATCCGGGTGCGCGCTCGGTACCACCAGTAGTCGCTCTGCGCGATCGAGGGAGAGCCGCCTGTCGTGCTGCCCGGCAGCATGCCCGTTTCGGTCATCGGATGGAGATCTCGCTCACGTGCGTCGGAGGTGCGGAGGTACCAGCAGCGTAAGCCAGCGCGATCTCATCGGCGATGCGACGCACGCCGACGGAGAAGGGCGTTTGTGTCCGTTTGTCGAGCTCCGGCCAGACGACGCTGCGGACCCGCAGGTCGCGCGCCTGGCCGGGCGTGCCGGCTCCCGGGATGCGCAGCCGTGCCCGCCGTCTGAAGACCCGGTTGATCTCGCCGACGACAGCCGAGAGGGTCGTCCCGGTGCCGGTGGCCAGGATCTTGACGACGGCGTTCGACCCGGTGCCTCGGACGTGCTCGTGGAGACCGTCGAGGGCGTCGACGACCATCTCCGCGCAATCGCCGACATAGAGGTAGTCGCGGATGGTGTCGAAGGAGACCCAGACCGGCAGCGGCGTACCGCGCAGCTGGGCCAGGCACAGCTGAGAGACGAGGCCCTGCGGCTTGGAGAGCTTCTGGCCGGGCCCGTAGAGGTTGGTGATCCGACCGATGAGCGCCACCGATCCGGTCTCGACGCAGAATGCGGCCAGGGCTTCCTCCATGGCCAGCTTGGCCCTGCCGTACGCCACCAGCGGTCGAGGCTCGGAGAGCTCGGTGAACGGGGGATCGGCCGAACCGGCGTAGACGCCACCCACCGAAGATGCGAAGAAGAACGCGAGCCGGCTCGTGGGCCGCAGGGCTGCACGCAGGTCTTCGAGTACGCCGCGGAAGAGCGTCACCTCGGTCTCGAGCTCGTCCGCCGGGGTGGCCACCACGCCCGCGCCGGCGCACCAGGCGATGTTGACGCGGCCGTCCGGGGACGAGCCGAGGAATGCGGCGAGCTCGGACCTCAGGACGGCGCGCGCGGCGGCCGGGGCATCCCAGGGCACGCTCGTCGTCCGCACGGACGCCCCGGAGCGCTCGAACGCGCTGCAGACGTGGCGGCCGAGCAGACCGCCACCACCGACGACGAGCGTGGGCGGTCGGGACGGGCGCTGAGCGCCGGTCACTCGGGGTGACCCGGCTGGGGCGTCTCGCGAAGCGGGCCGTTCGCGGGGTCGCTGACGATGACGTAGAGCGGCTTGCCCATGGCCATGTTGACGGAGACACCGAGGTATTCGGCGATCACGCCGAGGGTGAGCATGATGGTGCCGGAGCAGACCAGCACGGCCGCCATCAACGAGGTCCAGCCCTGGACCGGGACCCCGCCGGCAAGACGAGCGACGACCAGCACGACCGCGAGGACGATGCCGGCGGCGGCGAGCAGGGCTCCGCAGATGCTGACCGCCCGCAGCAGACGGGTGCCGCCGGTGAGCACCATCCGCCAGAAGTGCGACATCAAGGAGCGGTAGTTGTAGCCGGAGGGCCGCTCGCCCTCCTCGCGCAGCTTCACCGGGCACGTCGCCACGTCCGAGATCACCCAGCTCAGTGCGACGTCCAGGTAGACCCCGTTGGCGGCGTAGGCGGACACGCTCCGGCCGTACTCGCCCAGGATCAGCCGGAAGCTGTTGAACTGCCGGGCGCTGCCACCGGGCATGAGGCGGTCGATGACGACCTTCGAGCCGCGCGAGGTCAGGTTGCGCAGCGGACCGTGGGGCGCCGCGTTGGTGGGGCGGGCGTAGACGAGGGCGGCGCGCTCCCTGAGCGCGGTGTCGAGCATCGGCCGGATGTACGCCGGGTCGTGCTGGCCGTCCTCGTCCATCGTGACGATCCAGTCCGACCCCGAGGAGGCCAGGCCGGCGAGGGTCGCGGCGTGCTGGCCGAAGTTGCGGCTCAGCCAGATCGGGCGAACGATGTCGTACTTCTCGGCGAGCTGCCGGATGGCGAGATCGGACGCGTCCGGGCCGTGGTCGTGGACCAGGAGGATCTCGGTGACACGTCCCTGGTGCCCGTCCGGAGTGACGAACGGCTCCGCGAGGTCGGCGACCTCGCTCACCACTTCCGGAAGCGTCTCGGCACCGCGGTAGACCGGGATGACGACGGAGACGGTGTGGGTGAGGGACATCGCTAGGAAAATAGCGCATCCGGAGGGGCTTCGGTGTACTCCGTGTAGGCGTTTTGTTGGCATGATCGCCCGCGTGACTGCAGACCCGGCAACCGTAGGCGCCGCACCTGACGCGAAGCCTTCCTCGGACCGCACGCTCTCGGACCGCGTCTTCTCCGCCGGCTCCTGGTCCGGGCTGCTCCCGGGCGTGCTGGTCGTGGGCGTGACGCTGGTGCTCGCGATCCGCGTCGCCGGGGTCGACCTCGGCGACGCGCTGCTCTTCACCGGGTACGTCCTGGCGTTCCTCACCTTCCCGGGCACCGTGGTGTGGCGAGCGGTCGCCAAGCCGGGACCGAGCCTCGGCAACGACCTGGTGCTCGGCACGATCCTCGGGCTCGTCCTCGAGGCTCCGCTCTACGTGCTGTTGCGGCTCTTCGATCTCACCGAGCTGATCTACGGGTATCCGGTAGCGGTGCTCGTCGGCGCGCTGGTCGTCGTCTGGCGCCGCCGACGGGTCGGTCCGGTGGTGATCGGACGGGCGAGCGCGTGGTCGTGGGCGGGTGCGGCGGTGGCGGCCGTACAGATTCTTCTGGTGGCGAACCAGGTGTGGACGCAGCGACCGGTCGACGCCCTGCGGGCGCCGTACGTCGACGAGCCCTTCCACCTCGCGATCGCCGGCGACCTGCTGCACCACTTTCCCGCCCAGATGCCGTGGGTGGACGGCACCCCGCTCTTCTACCACTGGCTCGTCTACGTCCACCTGGCGTCGGCGGCGACGGTCACGCACATCGAGCTCATCGTGCTCATGCGCAGCATGTCGATCGCGCTGCTCGTCCTGCTCGCGGTCGGTGGAGCGTACGCCGCGGCCACCCGTCTCACGGGACGGAAGTGGACCGGGTTCGTCGCTGCCCTCGTCCTCGCGACGGGGGCGACCCCCGACTTCTTCGGCTGGACCAGCCTGGTCAGCCCTGCGCAGCTGGCCTTCGACTCCGTGACACGCGCGTTCGACAGCCCGACGCACGCGTTGGTGATCCCGCTCCAGATGGTCCTGATGGTGCTGGTGGTGGAGATGATCCGGCGCGAGCGGTGGCGTTGGGGGCCGTGGATGCTGACCGTGGTCGTCATGGTCGCCGTGGCCGGCGCGAAGTCGTCCGCCCTGCCTACGATCATCGCCGGCCTGTTCCTGGCGCTGGTGGTCTCGGCCGTGCTGCGTCGCATGCGGATGGTCCGCACCCTCGGCGTCCTGCTCGGATCGGCTCTCGCCGTCTTCCTGGTCGCCCAGCAGCTGTTCTACGGCGGCGGCACCCGGGCGACCGGGATCGATCTCAACGGGAGCACCGTCCAGCGGCTGGGAATCCTGATGCTGCCGGAGGGCGAGACCCTGCCCGGGTCCGCGCCGTTGGCGATCTGGGTCTCCTTCACGGTCGGGTTCGTCCTCCTCGCCGTGCCGGTGATCGTGGCCCTGGTGCGTGGCGGCTGGCGACGGCCCGACTTCTTGTTCCTGGCGGGCACCTCGGCTGCCGGTGCCGGCGCGTTCATGGTCCTGAGCCATCCGGCGCTGAGCCAGGCCTACTTCCTCCTGGGCGCCAGCGGGTTCCTCGCCGTGGTCATGGCCGTCTCGTTGTCGGACATCGTCCCCGTCGACCTGTCGTGGCGCGACGGCGTCCGGATCGTCGGCTGCGCCGCTCTCGGCGGGCTCGTGGTCGTGGCCGTGAGGCTGATGGTCGGCAGCGAGATGCCGGCCAGCGGCGAGGTCTTCACGTCGACGTTGCTGACCCAGCTCGCCATCGGCCTGCTCGTGCTCGCGGTGGCGGTCGCCGTCGTGCTCGTGTACGCCAGGCGCTCGACGATCGCGACGCTCCCGGCCGTCGTGGCGTTGATGCTGGGGGTCGTGCTCGCCGGGGCACCGCAGACCGTCGCTCTCGCAGTCACCGGCCCGTCGGTTCCTCGGGCCGCCGCGACCGACATCATCGGCCCGGGTGGGGTCGCCGCCGCACGGTTCGTCCGCGAGCACTCCCAGACCGATGACCTGATCGCGACCAACGCGCATTGCATCGGGCTGCCCGTGCCCGACTGCGACCGCCGGAACTTCTGGATCGCGGCGTACGCCGAACGGCGGGTCCTGGTCGAAGGATGGGCCTACATCGACCCGCTCGTGGTCGGCCTGCCCTCCACCGATCTCAACAACTCGGCCTACCTGCCCTTCTGGGACCCGGAGCTGCTCGAGGCCAACGACGCGGCGATCACGCACCCGTCACCGGAGACGATCGCCACGCTGCGCGACGAGCACGGGGTCGACTGGCTCGTCGTCGATCGCCGCTATCAGGCCGATCTTCCCGGCCTGCGCCGCGAGCTCGGTCAGCCGCGCTTCAAGGGTGGGCTGTACTCCGTGTTCGACCTGCGCTAGGCGCTGGGGGACAGGTCAGCGGCGCAGGATGGCGCGGAGCCGTTCCCGTCGCGAGGGCGGTGCCGCTTCCCTGCGGCGGGCGCGGGCGTCCTCGACCTCCTGCTGGATCTCCTCCGGAATCGTGTGCAGGCCCTGCATGACCAGCTTCACGACCTGCATCACCTCGTCGCCCGGGATCTCGGAGTAGTCGCCGATGTTGTAGTCGGGGAAGGTGCTCTGCTCGATCATCTCGGTGAAGGAGAAGCCGCCGAGCTTGCCGATGAGGAGGTTGTCCTCGCGATAGTCGTCGAGAAGCTCTTGGCGGAACTCGGAGGTCATGTAGACCGCGCTGGAGGCGTTCCAGCCGAGCTGGGTGGCCCTGGTGACGAACTCCCCGCGGAGGATCTGGATCCACCTCAGCCGGGTGGCCTTCCAGGAGTCGACACCTCTGAGCCGACCACGCATCGGGGCCGCAGCCACGATCGGCGCCAGGTGGCGCGCGGTCTCGACGGTCCGCCAGCCCGACCCGACATTGCTCGAACCCGCCCCGCTGCCCTGGATCGGAAGCTCGCAGGTGCGGAGGAAGTCCGCGACGGCGTTCCCGTCGAGGAGCTCCTTGCGGATGAAGGGGCGAAGCCGGAGGTCGACGTCGGGGATGGCGGTGGTGATGGTGTCCACGAACTGCCCGTAGCGCAGGAAGCTCATGTCGAGCGGTGACCACTCGCGGAACTCCTCGAAGGGGAGATCGACCAGCTCGGCGTGCTCGGGCCGCATCACCATCAGCCGCTCGACGTAGAAGGCGTTGTAGAACGTGGCCTGGTCGCGTACGTAATGGACCCAACGGACCTTCGCGCCCGCCTGACGCGCGTAGTCGGCGATCGCGCTGATGTGCTCGGGCTTGAGCAGCGAGAACGACTCGCACGAGATCACCGTGTTCTCGGCGCTGCCCGAGGCGATCGACTCGACGAGCTGCTCCCAGGTGCCGAGGGCGGGCGTGAAGAGCACCTCGCCGAGGAGCTGGGAGTAGAGGTTCTGGTGCTGGACGCTGTGCGTGCCTCGGCCGATCGTGGGATAGGCGACCTCGGGAGGCAGCTTTCCCTCGCGGCTCGCGCGGGCAAGGAAGGTCTGGATCGCCGTGCTCCCGGTCTTGAACGTGCCGGAATGGACGATCAGAGTCTTCTGCATGCACCGCTCCAAATGTCGCTGCTGGGATGGGTGCGGCGCGACGTCCCGCGTGGCACGGATCTTACCCGCCGGGGCTTATTGGCCGAGCTTCTTCTGCTCGATCTGAGCGTTGATCTCGACCAGCTCGGGATGGGTCTCCAGGAGGGCGACGAGGCCACCGGTGTCGAGCCGGTGGGCGTCGTGGTCCTCGATGAGGATCTGCAGGAGCCGCAGGTCCTCGGGGGTGTCGAGGGTGATCCGGTACGCCGAGGCGTCCCGCTCCCACGGCAGGTTGAGCGTGGGCCGGGCGTCGTCGGTGTAGAGCCACGGGGTGACGTGCTCGCGGTGGGGCGTCTCGGTCGCGAGCTCGTCGGCCTCCAGCAACGCCTCAGCGGAGAAGACCTCGAAGTCGAGGCCTCGCGGGTAGGTGCGCTCCAGGGCGTTGCTGGCATAGAGCGCGGGATCGTCGGCGGCGGCCCAGGCGTCGATGCCGCGGCGTACGACCTCACCGTCGATCAACGGGCAGTCGCTGGTCACCCGGACGACGACGTCGGGCTCGAACTCCCGCACCGCCAGCGCGAAGCGCGACAGCACGTCGGGCTCGCTGCCACGCACCACCCCCGCACCGAGCTTGTCGGCCAGGACGGCGACGGGGTCGTCGTCGAGGTTGGTGGTGGTCGCGACGATCACCTCGAGCCCGGCCGCGGTGAGCCGGGCCAGGTGATGCTCGAGCATGGTGACGCCGGCCGCCTCCCGCAGCACCTTGCCGGGCAGGCGGGTGCTGGTCATGCGGGCCTGGGTGATGACCGCGGTCTTCACAGGACTCCGACCAGCGTCTCGACGACCTGGTCGACCTGGTCGTCGGTCAGGTCCGGGTACAGCGGCAGGGACAGCTCCTCGGCGTAGAACGCCTCCGCGTTGGGGCACATCCCGCGCCGGTAGCCCAGGTCGGCGTAGACCGGATGCCAGTAGACCGGGATGTAGTTGACCTGTACGCCGATGCCGGCCGCCCGCATCTTCTCGAACACCTCGCGCCGACGGTCCTCGAGGACACGCACCGGATAGAGGTGCCAGGCCGGGTCGACGCCCTCCCGCCGGACCGGCAGCCGCAGCCCGTCGACGTCGGCGAGCGCGGCGTTGTAGCGGGCGGTGATCTCCGCGCGCCGCTGCTTGAACCCGGCCAGTCGCTTGAGCTGGGAGAGGCCGAAGGCGCACTGCAGGTCGGTGAGCCGGTAGTTGAGCCCGAACTCGTGGACCTCCTGGTGCCAGGGGCCCTCGTCCTTGATCCGGAACCGGTCGGCGTCCCGCATGAGCCCCACGAAGTGGAACTCGTGGGCCCGCTGCGCGACGGCGGCATCCTTGGCGACGACGGCGCCACCCTCGGCGGTGGTGAGGTTCTTGGTCGGGAAGAACGAGAGCGTGGTCAGGTCGGCCAGGTCTCCGACCGGGCGCCCGCCCGAGAACCCACCGATCGAATGGGCGGCGTCGCCGAGGGTCAGCGCGCCGACCCGGTCGGCGATCGGCTGCAGCGCGGAGTAGTCGGCCGGATGGCCCGCGTAGTCGACGGCGGCGATCACCTTGGTGCGGTCGGTGACGAGCGCCTCGACCGCGGCCGGGTCGAGGAGGGCGGTGTCCTCCTCGATGTCGGCGAAGGCCACCTTCGCGCCGAGCAGCGAGGCCCCCGAAGCGGTCGCGACGAACGTCATCGGCGTGGTGACGACCTCGTCACCGGCACTCACTCCGGCGGCGGCGTACGCGATGTGGAGGGCAGCAGTGCCGGAGGTGCACGAGACCGCCCGGTGCCCGCCGACCAGGTCGGAGAGCGCCTGCTCGAACGCGGCGACGGTCGGCCCGGTGGTGAGCCAGTCGCCACGCAGGATCGCGGTGACTGCCTCGATGTCCTCCTCGGAGACCGACTGGCGGCCGTAGGGCAGCATGCTCAGATCCCCGACTCCAGCACCTTGCGGAGGTCCTCGGCGTCGTACCAGATGTCGTTCTTGTCCGAGGCGCAGTGGAAGCCGTCGGGCACCGGGACGGCATCCATGATCGGCTTGTAGCCCCACTGCGGGTTCTCGGGCTCGATCACGTAGTACTTCCCGTCGCGGATGCTGACCGCGCGGCGGCCCTCCTCCGGGCTGATCATCTCCTCGTGGAGCTTCTCGCCGGGGCGGAGCCCGATGTCGACCAGCTTGGCCCCGGGCGCGACCGCTTCCGCCAGGTCGACGACCTTGTGGGAGGGGATGTGCGGGACGAGCAGCTCGCCGCCCTGCATGATCTCGAAGGTGTCGAGCACCATCTGCACCGCCTGCGGCAGCGTGATCAGGAACCGGGTGCACCGCATGTCGGTGATCCCGAGCGCCTCACCGCGCTCGGCCATCGCCTTCCACTTCGGGATGATCGAACCGCGCGAGCCGGTCACGTTGCCGTAGCGCACCACGGAGAACCGGGTCTCGTAGGAGGAGGCGTAGTTGTTGCCGAGGATGAAGATCTTGTCGGCCGTCAGCTTGGTCGCGCCGTAGAGGTTGATCGGCGAGGAGGCCTTGTCCGTCGAGAGCGCGACGACCTTCTTGACGCCGGCGTCGATGGAGGCCTCGACGACGTTCTGCGAACCCAGGACGTTGGTCTTGATGAACTCGAAGGGGTTGTACTCCCCGGTGTCGACCTGCTTGAGCGCCGCGGCGTGTACGACGTAGTCGACGCCGTGGAGCGCCCGGTGCAGGCGGTCGCGGTCGCGGATGTCGCCGATGAACCAGCGAAGCCTCGGGTCGTTGCCGAACAGCTGACGGCACTCGTACTGCTTCAGCTCGTCACGCGAGAAGACGATCACGCGCCGTGGGTTGAGGTTGTCCAGGAGATGGCGGATGAACGCCTTCCCGAACGATCCGGTCCCGCCGGTGACCAGGATGCTGGCGCCATCGAGAGGATGGTCGGTCGGGGCGTCGGACTCTCGAACGTCCGAATTGGGCACGGTCACAGGGATGCTCTCTACTCTGGGCCTCACTGGTGCGCCAACGACACGGCGCGCAAAAGGTGACACTTGCCGTGCCGCCCGCCGAAACGGACGAATCCGAGAGGTTGCGCATACATGCCCGTGGGATCGGTCGAGGCCGAAGGCCTTTGCGTGGCCATGATGTGCGATGCCGGCCCCGATGTCGGCATCGGGCACGTCATGCGCTGCCTGGCCCTCGGGGAGGAGCTCGTCGCCCGAGGGGTACGCGTCGTGATGGTCGCGGACCTGGACCGGGTGCCGTGGGCGGCGGAGCAGGTGCGGCGCCGGGGGATCGAGATCGCATCGCCGGGCCCGGGCGACGTCGGCGATGTTCGCGATGTTCTCGCCCGCCTCGAGCCGTCATCGGTGGTCGTGGACTCCTATCTCCTCCCGGCTTCGGTCTATGCCGACCTGAGGGATCGCTGGCCGCTGCTCGCGCTCACCGACGGCGATCCGCGCGGACGGGCCGCCGACCTGTACCTGGACCAGAACCTCGGCGCGGAGGCCTCCACCTGGGCACTCCCCGAGGGGGCCAGGCATCTCGGTGGGCTCGACTACGCCCAGCAGCGACGTGAGATCGTCCGGCAGCGTCCGAGCGCGCCCAAGGTCGCCGCCGACGAGCACACGCCCCTGCGGGTGCTGGCGTTCTTCGGCGGAACGGACGCCTTCGGCGTCTCCCCACGAGTCGTACGCCTGGTCGCGCGAGCGGGGATCGCCGTGGAGCTGACCGCAGTCGCGGCCACCGCGGAGCTGGCCGAGGAGATCGCCGGCATCGTGCCGGCACCGGGCCAAGCCGTCCACGTGATCGGGCCGACCGACACCCTCGCCGAGCTCGTCGCCGACTCGGACGTGGTCCTCAGCGCCGCCGGGACCTCGGCCTGGGAGCTCTTCTGCCTCGGCGCGGCGGTCGGGTTCGTCTGCGTCGCCGACAACCAGCAGGATGCGTACGTCCGGATGGACCGGGACCGGCTGGCCGTCGGGATCGCCACCCTGGCCGAGCTCGACGGCGACTCCGCGGACGCCGTGGCTCGGATGCGTGACCTCCTGGGTGACGTACGCCTGCGGGAGCGGCTGCGCGCAGCCTGCTGGGCCATGGTGGATGGCCGAGGGGCTGCGCGCGTCGCTGATGCCCTGCTCTCCCTGGTCCGAACCCGCCGAGTCGGCGCGTCCTGACCACAAGCCGCGCCGAGTCGGCTCGTCATGACGAGCCGACTCGGCGTCGGGTCAGACCAGGTCCCAGCTCAGAGGTGTGCCGGCGGCGGCGTCCTGGGTGAATTGACGACCGAGGACGATGTCGATGTCGGCCGGCGGGAGGCCGTCGGCGGGACGTACGGATCGGACGTTGTCGGGGGAGACCTTCTCCCCGGCCTTCACGTCGCGGGTGACGAAGAGCGAGCGGCGGAATCGCAGGCCCTCGCGCTCGGCCGACTTCGGGCCGATCCGGGCCTCGCCGAGCGCCCGCCAGGCGATCCGCGTCTCGCTGACCAGCGAGGCGAACTCGTCCGGCTCCAGGGAGAAGTCGGAGTCGACGGCACCGTCCTCGCGGGAGAGCGTGATGTGCTTCTCGATCACGCACGCGCCGAGCGCGACGGCCGCGACCGAGGCGCCGATGCCCAGCGTGTGGTCGGAGAGGCCGACGGCGACGTCGAGCCCGTCGCGCAGCACCGGGATCCCGCGGAGGTTGGAGGCCTCCGGTGGAGCAGGGTAGGACGCGGTGCAGGCCAGCACGACGAGATCGTCGTTGCCGGTCGCTCGTGCCGTACGCACCGCCGCGTCGATCTCGGCGAGCGTCGCCGTGCCGGAGGAGATGATCGTCGGCAACCCGGTCTCGGCGATCGCGCGGACCAGCGGCAGGTCGGTGATCTCGGAGGAGGCCGACTTCAGCATCGGGACGCCGAGCCCGACCAGGAAGTCGACCGCCGTCGGGTCGAACGCGGCGCTGAACGGCACCATCCCGAGCTCGCTCGCCAGGGAGAAGATCGGCTCGTGCCAGTCCCACGGCGTGTGCGCCTCCTCGTAGAGCTCGTGGAGGCGGCGGTCGGGCCACAGCGGGTGGTCCGCCGAGAGCCGGAAGGCTGGGGTGTCGACGTCCAGGGTGATGGTGTCGGCGGTGTAGGTCTGGATCTTGAGCGCGTGCGCGCCGGCCTCGCCCGCGGCCCGCACGATGTCGAGTGCCCGCTCCAGGTCACCACCGTGGTTGCCGGACATCTCCGCGATCACGAACGGCTCGTGGTCGGGACCGATCGTGCGGTCCCCGACGGTGATCTCGTGGTGGGTCATCACTGCTCCTTGCCGGAACGTCGGGTGGGTCGGTCCTCGCGGCGCAGGCTGACCGGGATGGCGGTCACCGGGCCGTCGTCGGTGGTCTGCTCGTAGGGCTCGCCCTCGGTGAAGCCGAGCCGGCGGTTCATGGCGCGGACGGCCTCGTTGTGGGGGAGCACCTCGCCCTCGAGGACGTCGATGTCGAGACCGTCGGGCTCGGGGGAGAAGGCGTACGCCACGGCCTCGCGCATGATCTTGGTCCACGCCAGCAGCGCGGTGCCGTCGGCGGTGGTGCCGTCGTGGTCGAGGTAGAAACCCCAGGACGCCGACCGGGCGACGGGATCGTGGTCGAAGAAGGTCACCACGCCGAGCGGGCGGCCGGCGTACTCGAACATCAGGACCCGGCGCGACGCGTCCTGGGCGACCCGGGACCACCATGCGGCGTGCTCCTCGGCGGCGATCAGGTGCTGGTTGATGCTCACCGAGCGGTTCGCGTCCTGGTTGCGCCAGGCGAGCATGTTCGGCAGATCGGCGTCGGTCGCCCGTCGCAACATCGGTCTCCTCATAGGCATCACGATATGGTCCGAGACCATGGAGACTCTCGACCGACCGGCGGTCCGCAAGCTCATGGGCGAAGTGCTGGCCGTGCAGGGGAAGACCCTGCCCGCTGACGACACCGCGAAGCTGTCCGACATCGGCTTCCGCTCCCTCGACTTCTCCGAGCTCGCGCTCCGGGTCGAGGACGAGATCGGCGACGAGCTCAACTTCGAGGCGGCCGGACTGCGCTCGATCGAGACGATCGGAGACGTGCTCGACCTGCTCGTGGAGATCCAGGGGCAGTGATCGCCGACAACCTCGTCGTCGATGCCCGGACGGGGAGGCGAGCCACCTGGGGCGAGCTCGTCCGGCCCGCCGGCCCACGGCGGGAGCCGACGGCCCGCGTGGTGGAGCACAGCGTCGATGCGCTGCCGGCGGTCGCCGCGCTGAAGGACGGCGGCGAGCTCCTCGTCGTCGCCGCCGGACGGCTCGACGAGGCCCTCCGCGCGGAGCTGCGCGGGGCCGGCTTCGACCTCGTCGCCGGCGACGACATCCAGGCGGCGACCAGCCCCCGGGCGGCCGAGGACGGCCGGGTCTGGCTGCTCACCTCCGGGTCGACCGGCCGGCCCAAGCGGGTCGGTCACACCCTGGAGTCGCTCTCGACCGTGACCGGCGAGCTGGCGCCGCGCACCTGGCTGTGCCCCTACTCGCCCGGCACCTACGCATGGTGGCAGGTGATCACGCTCGGGCTGGGCGTACCCGGTCAGGACCTGGTGCTCGTCGACCCTGCCGACCTGGACGACTGGGTGACGCCCGCGCTCGAGCACGGCGTCACCGCGGTGTCCGGGACCCCGACGTTCTGGCGACGTACGTTGATGCGTCACGGCGCCGAGCTGCAGAAGCTCGCGCTCGAGCAGGTCACGCTCGGCGGTGAACCGGTCGACCAGGCGGTGCTTTCGCAGCTCGGCGAGGCCTTCCCGGACGCGCGGGTGTCCTGGATCTACGCCTCCTCCGAGGTCGGTGCCTCGATCGTCGTCCACGACGGTCGCGCGGGCTTTCCGACGCAGTGGCTCGACCTCGACGTCCCCGGTCGTCCGCGACTCTCAGTGGTCGACGGGGAGCTGGTGATCACCTCGCCCCACCACGGCACCGACGCCTCGGGTGCGGAGATGGCCGGCGCCGTACGCACCGGCGATGCCGCCCGCATCGAAGACGACCGGGTCCTGGTCACCGGTCGCCTGGACCGCGACGAGCTCAACGTCGGCGGCTCCAAGGTGTCGGCCGGTGCCGTACGCGACCTGCTGCAGTCCCATCCCGCGATCGCCTGGGCGGCCGTACGCGGTCGCAAGGCGCCCCTGGTCGGGACCATGGTCGTCGCCGACGTGGTCGCCGGCCAGGACTCGGGCGTGACCGCCGACGACCTGACCCGTTGGGCTGCCGAGCGACTGCCCGAGTACGCCGTGCCGCGGCGCATCAAGATGCTCGCCGAGATCCCGGCCAAGGAGACGCTGAAGAGCGATGTCTGATTTCCAACCCTTCCCACCTGTATCCGTCGTGCTGGTCTCCGGTGCCTCGCGCGGCCTCGGTCTCGCCATCGTCACCGACCTGCTCGAGCGCGGGGTGAAGGTCGCGGCCTTCGCGCGCACGGTGACCCCCGAGCTCGAGGCGCTGGCCTCGAAGTACCCCGAGGACACCCACGTCGGCTCGGTCGACGTGACCGACGAGAAGGCGGCCCAGGCGTTCGTCAAGGAGGTCGAGGCGAGGCTCGGCGTCATCGACGGACTGGTCAACAACGCCGCGATCGGGCAGGACTCGCTGCACGTGCACACCTCGTCGGACCGGATCGCGCAGATCATCGAGACCAACCTGACCGCGCCCCTGGTGCTGACCCGGTTCGTGCTGCGGCGCCTGATCGGCAAGGGCCTCAAGGGCCGGGTCGTCAACGTGACCTCGATCTGTGGCCAGCGCGGCTACCAGGGCCTGGTGGCCTACTCGGCCACCAAGGGAGGTCTCGACGCGGCGACCCGCTCGCTGGCCCGCGAGCTCGGCGGCCGGGTGCTGGTCAACGCGGTCGCTCCCGGGTTCTTCGCCTCGGAGATGTCCGCGGTGCTCGGCGCGAACCAGCTCGAGTCGATCGCGCGGCGTACGCCCTCGGGTGCGATGACCACACCGGAGGACGTCGTGCCGACCGTCCGGATGCTGCTGCTCGAGCAGGCCAACATCAACGGCCAGTCGATCGTCATCGACGGCGGCGGCTCGATCTGATGCCCGGCGGCCGGCTCCTGGTCGGCAGCGACGCCGAGCTCGCCGGCTATCGCGCCCGCAGCCACCTCCACGACGGCCGGGTGGTCGCCTGGGCGAGCTCCGACGACGTCCCGGTGGCGGTCGACGCCGAGGTGGAGCGTACGGTCCCGGAGGCTCTCGCGAGGCGGTTCGGCACCGATGGGTTCTGGGAGCGATGGACTCGGGCCGAGTGCGTCGTGAAGCTCACCGGCCGCGGCGTCGTCGACATCGTGGCCCTGATGGCGGGCGAGGAGCCCAGCGCCGACGTACGCCTGAGCACCCTGCGTCTGCGGGGCGGGATCGTCGTCTCGATCGGCAGAGTCCCTGCCGAAGGTTCCCTGAGGGGTATCGGCCGGAGTGCGGGAGACTGTTCGTTCGCCTGTAACCTCTGAGTTCGATCAGATTCGCGGGAGCGTCATTCGGGACGACCCCGAACCGAGAGGGATTGTGCATGGGTCAGGGAATCGTCGACGTCCTGCGTCGCGCCGAACGAAGGATGCCTCAGGGTGTCCGTCGACTGGCTCGTGACGCCGGGCATCGCGTTCTCGGGCACGAGCGTGGCGCGCTCGTCTCGGTCGTGGTGACGGTGACCGACCAGGACAAGCAATACCTGGCCGAGTCGCTCCTCTCCGTGCGCGAGCAGACCCATACGTCCCTCGAGATCCTGATCGCTCCCTACGGCCAGGCCAGCGTGGTGAGCGACCAGATCCTCGCCGACCTCCCCGACGACTACCGCCTGCGGCTGCTGGACAGCTCCGCGACGCAGGCCGAGGCCCGCGACCGCGGTGGTCGCGCGGCGCGGGGAGCCTACGTCTGCTTCCTGCTCGCCGCCGACCTCCTCACCCCGAACGCGATGCGTACGCTGGTCACCGCCCTGGAGGGGAGCGGGTCGGATCTCGCGGTCGGTCGCATCGAGAGCCGCCAGCGGCTCTCCCCGCCGGTGGTGCCGGCCTACGACCTCGTGCACGCCGAGAACCGCTCCGGCCTCACCCTCGACGAGTTCCCGGTGGCGCTGAGCGACGTCGGGGTGAGCAACCGGCTCTTCCGCACCTCGTTCTGGCGCCGGCAGGGCTTCAGCTTCGGCGGCCGTGGCGGCGCCGACGCGGTCGGGTTCGACGGCTACCTGAAGGCCAACCGCTTCGACGTGGTCACGGCGCCGGTGTGCGTCGACATGGATCGTGCCGACGGCACCCCGGTCGAGCAGCTCCACGACCAGACCCTCGGGATGGAGAAGTGGATCGAGCAGACCCGGTCGACGTGGGTCGCGATCGGAGAGCTGGCCTCGGGCCTGCGTGACCACTGGGCGCTCGGCGGGCTCGCCGGCCGTGCCAACACGATCCTCGGTGACGTCGAGCGGATGGGCGCGGAGCAGTGGACCGCCCTGCGCGACCTCGTCGTCGAGATCGAGCGTGACGTCGCTCCGGAGGTGTGGCTCAAGCTCCCGGTCGAGGTGCGGGCCCGGCTGTCCTACCTCCTTGCCGACCGGCGCGAGGAGCTGACCGCGTTCGTCGCGTCGCGCTGGTTCGAGCGCGGCAACCTGCGTACGCGGGTCGCCGGAGGCCAGGTCCACGGGATCTTCCCCGACACGGACCTGCCCACGGCCGTGACCACGCTCAACGAGCACGAGACCCCGGCGCGGGTGCTGGTGCGGGACGTACGTCCTCTCGACTCCGACCGGGTCGTGGTCGACCTGGTGGCGCGGATCGAGCTCGTCGACCTCGCCGAGACGACCCCGTTCTTCACCGCACGCCTGGTGCCGGACCTGGTCGACATGGACGACGAGGACGGCTTCGCGTCGGACCCCGACACGGTGCTGCCCGACCCGATCGACCTGACCGTCACGCCGCGGCGCGACGCGCAGGCCAACATGACCATCGGTCACAAGTACCAGGACTACCGCGCCGCCGGTTGCCGCACCGAGATCGACCTCACCCGGCTCACCGCCGGGCGCTGGCACCTCGAGGTCACCGTCGCCGTCGACGGCGTCGTCCGCACCACCAGCGACGTCCAGGTCGACACCCGCGGCCCGGCGGGCAACCTGGCCACGCGCTACCGGCCGCGGGTCCACACCTCCGCCGGCCTGTCCGTGGCCTGCGACCGCTTCGAGGACCAGCTCAGCTTCCGCGCCGTCCCGACGACGACCACCACCACCGTGGAGCAGGTCCGGGTCGAGGGCCGGAGCATCTCGCTCACCCTCGCCGGTCAGCTTCCGCAGGCCGTGCGGGCGATCGGTGGCGGCGTACACATCGAGGCGCCCGTCAAGGACGCCACGGTCACGCTCAGCCTCCCCGCCCATGGAGCTGTCGAGCCCGGTGTGCCCGCCGCCTGGCGGCTGGAGACCCTCCAGGACGGCACCTCGGGCCGGATCGTCTGGACCGACGCGGTCGGTGAGCCGTGGACCGGCCAACGCGGCGGCAGCGTGCTGGCCTCGCGAGACGGCCGGGGCTACGCCCAGGTCATCGAGGTGGCCGACACCGTCGCGATCGACCGCGTCGAGCTCGGCGACGGCCGGATCACCGTGCGGGGCGAGTGGCTCAGCTCGATCCCGAAGCACGCCCGGCTGACCCTCTCCGGCTCGCGGCACAGCGAGACCGTCAAGATCGACACCGGCGATGGCAGCTCCGCCGAGTTCGAGGTCGTCTTCACGCTGCGCTGGGACGAGTGGGGTCTGGGCGAGTCCGTCCTGCCCAGCGGCATCTACCAGTTCCAGCTCACCTGCGGGGCCAAGCGCAGCGGCAACGTACGCCACACCGGCGCGTTCCTCGAGCACCAGGCCGAGTTCCAGACCAGTGACGAGGTCCGGCTGCGTCCGGTCAACGGCAACGGCCCGGGGGTCACCCTGCAGCCGCCGATCCCCGTCGACCACGCCGGCAGCTACGCCCACAACCTCGCCCGCGAGCGCGTCCTGGCGGCCGAGGAGCCGATCGACGAGTCCGCGGTCTATCTCTCGACCTACGCCGGTTCGACCGGCACCGACTCCCAGCTCGCGATCCACGAGCACCTGCGTCGCACCCGGCCCGACCTCACCCTCTACTGGGGCGTCGCCGACCACGCCTCCCGGGTCCCCGAGGGCGGCATCCCGGTCGTGCTGCAGAGCCCGGAGTGGTACCGGGTCATCGGCACCGCGAAATACCTCGTCCAGAACATCGACTTCGACCGCTGGTGGAAGAAGCGGGAGGGCCAGCGCTTCCTGCAGACCTTCCACGGCTACCCGGCCAAGTCGATGGGCCTGCGGATGTGGCGCGCGAAGATGTTCTCGCCGCTGCGCTGCGAGGCCGAGCTGGACCGTACGACCGCCGGGTGGGACCTGATCCTCACCCCGACGCCGGAGATGGACCGCTACTACCGCGAGGAGTACGCCTACGACGGCCCGATCCACAGCGAGGGCTACCCGCGCGACGACGCGCTGGTCGGCCCGTCGGCGGCGGAGGATCGCGAGCGTGCGCGCACCCTGCTCGGCATCGGCCCCCACCAGAAGGTGGTCCTCTACGCCCCGACCTGGCGCGACCACCTGGCGCTCAACTACCGCTCGGCGAAGATGGTCGAGCACCTCGATGTGGTCGCGGCCAGCGAGGCCCTGGGTGACGAGTACGTCATCCTGCTGCGCGGTCACCGGTTCAACTCCAAGGGCAGCGAGCGCAGCGAGCGCACCGCCCGGATCATCGACGTCACCGACTACCCGGAGATCAACGACCTGATCCTGGCCTCCGACGCCGCGGTGCTCGACTACTCCAGCCTGCGCTTCGACTTCGCCCTCACCGGGCGGCCGATGGTGTTCCTGGTGCCAGACCTGTCCGACTACACGGGCGGCATCCGCGGCTTCCTCTACGACTACGCCGACACCGCCCCCGGGCCGATGCTCGACACCGCCGAGGAGGTCGTCGCGGCCCTGTCCGACCTGGATCGGCTCGAGGCGGAGCACCGCGACCGGATCGCGGAGTTCAACGCCAAGTACCAGTACACCCAGGACGGCAAGGCGACCGAGCGGGTCGTCGAGGCCTTCTTCGACAAGCCCTGATCGGGGTCCACAAAGCAACGATGGCGCCGTCCCCGTAGGGGCGGCGCCATCGCTTTCCTGCTAGATCATGGCAGCCGGGCGAGAGCCGGCTTGGCCACCGAGGTCTTGTCGGGGATCGCGTTCCAGCGCTCGGGCAGGACCGCGCGGTGCGGGCCGACCTCGAGGAGGACCACGTTGCGGTAGGTCATCCCGTACGTCTCGACGTAGGGCGCCAGCGAGGCGAGCAGGTCCTTCGCACGCCACTGAGCGGCGTCGAGCACGAGCACGTCGGTGTCGAAGGCGTCGAAGTCGAAGGCGTGCCGCTGGTGGCCGTCACGACGCAGGTCGGCCGCCTCGGTGGTGCGCTCGGCCTGCTTGTTGGCGGCGGCGTGGATCTGCTGGAAACCACTGACCGCACGGGTGCCGACGACGTCGGCGGCAGCCAGCAGGTTGCCCTGCAGGTCGGTGTCGGCGAGCCCGGCGATGTCCTCGGTCAGCACGGCGGAGACCGGGAGGACGACGAGCTTGTCGACGTCGGGGAGCAGGTCGGCGACCACGAGCCGCTCGACCTGGCCGATCGGCAGGGTGCTGCCGTCGGGCTGCTTGATGCCGTCGAAGCCGGACACGTCCAGCGCGCTGAGCGTGATCCCCGGCCGGGCGAGCTCGTCGAGCCGCAGGTCGGTGCCGCCGGTGTGGACCCACAGGTGGACCGGACGGGACGAGTGGGCGGCGATGGACTTGATCAGCCGGCGCAGCTTCGGGCGCTGCTTCGGGCGGGCCGAGACGGCGACGTGGATCGCGTCGGCCGGGACCTGCTCCGGGGTGCTGACCGGGTTGCTGCGTACGTCCTCGGCGATCGAGCTGACCAGCTCGCCCACCTTGCGGGCACCGGCACGGCGCTCACGGGCGATCTCGACGTCGGCGGCGTTCATCTCGCGCCACAGCGTGTAGACCTCCTCGACGCCGGCGCCGGAGAAGATCTTGGTGAGGATCGTCTCGAGCCGGTCGTTCATGCCCTCCCGGATGCCGTCGAACTCGTCCGGCGTGAGCGGGTTGAGCCCGGCGAAGCGCGGGTCGGAGAGGTTCTTGGGGCGGAAGTCGATGTCGATGCCGATGCTGCGACCGGGCAGGTAGCAGTGCAGGCGGCTGGTGACCAGCTTCTGGTGGTCGCGACGGTAGCCCTCGAGCATCGAGATCGCGTCGTCGATGTTCTGCACGAACGGCCGGAACCGGACCTCGTCGAGGCCGCCCTGGGCGTAGGTCGGGGCGCCCTCGGGGATGGAACCGTCGAAGACATCGACGTAGCCGACCGGCGCGTCCGGGCCGGGGAGCTCCTCGGCGTCCGGGAAGACCGTCGAGACCGTGGTGGTGAGGCAGCCGGAGAAGAAGGCGGGCACGCCGACGGAGAGCAGGATGTCGACGGTCGTCCAGTCGCGGCAGCCGATCGGGGCGTACTTCTTGAGGTACTCGATCGTCTCGTCGGTCATCATCGCGCGGGTGCTGCAGTGGAACGAGACGAAGATTGGGCGCAGGTTCTTGTGGAACGGCATGCCGTAGCGCATCTCGAAGATGGGGTGCATGTACCACCCGAAGCCGAGCATCCAGGTGTCCTTCGGGACCGGCTGGTACATCGACGCGTCGCGCTGCAGGGTCATCAGCTGGACCTTGGCGGAGAGGCCCTCGCGGACGCGCTCGGGGCGGACGCGGTCGCGCAGCCGGTTGGCCAGGTCGTCGAGCTCGGACTCGCCGGTGAACTCGAGGTCCTTGTGGCGCACCACGTGACCGAGGGAGGCGACGGTCTGGACGTGGTCGCCGATGTTGGCCGAGGCACGGGAGCGGCCGGGGTGGCCGTAGTCGACGACGGCGTAGGAGACGGTGCCCTCCGGCGCGGCCGGGGCGTCGGGCTCGTCGTTGTCGGCAGCCACCCACGAGCGCAGCCAGTCACGGCTCTCGACGGTCCACTTGGTGTCGCCGTTGGTGCCGTCGCCGATGGCCTCGTCGAGCCGGGCGTAGAGGCTGCGTGCGAGCTCCTGGTCGCCGAAGCCGAAGACACGGCTGGTCATCGCGAGCCATGCCCGCCCCGGGACGTACGCAGCGCCGGACTCGGCGAGGTCGCGCAGGGCGGCGCGGGTCGCGTCGGGGTCGACGTGGAGGCCGGACATGACGTACTCGTCGGCGGCCTTGGCGGCCCACTCCTCGACCGGGATGCCCTGGAAGAGAGCCCAGGCGCGCTCGTAGAAGCCGCCACCGGCGGCGTTCACGGCACCGTCGAGGTCAGCAGCGACGACGAGCGGCTCGACCTCGATGGAGATCGGCGCCGGCTTGCCGGCCGAGTCCGCCGCCTGCGGTGCGCCCTCCGAGATGGACGGGACGCGAGCGGTCAGGCTCTGACGCAGGCGCTCGGGAAGCAGCTGGCGAGCGAGTCGTCGAGCTGGGCTGGCCATGGGACTCCTTCATTGATGGTTCGACGCAGTGTCGTCGGGCGGAGCCGCGATGTTCGCGGTCCGTTCACACGTTTCCCCCTATGATCCAGGCCGGATATCCTGCCCGAAGAATCGGCAATCCCCAAAGACGCCGACTAATCTCTGCGCATGCCGATCCCCAACCCCCACGAGCAGGTCGCGTTCCCCGAGGGCCGCTACCTCACGATGTGCAACGAGATCGCGACCAAGTTCGGCGGACAGACGCGGGCGATGATCATGCGCAACCGCCTGATCACCCAGCACACCGGGATCCCGACCACGCTGCTGACCACCGAGTCGAAGCCCGTCTACGACGAGGTGCGCCAGGTGCTGCGCGACTCGGGCCAGCTGGTCGAGGGCATGGACCTCCTCAACCTCTACGAGTGGTACCGCCACAACACCCCGACCGACGCGCCGGACGAGTCCGTGGCCGCGCTCGGGGGCCGGCTGGCCGAGGTCGCCGGCACGACCACCTCGGACGTACTCCACCCCGACGGCACCGTCTATTACACCGCCCACTCGCAGTCCGGGAAGGACCTGGCGCGCGACTACCGTCGCGCCGACGGGTCGATCTACCTGCGGGCGCCGGGTCCGGGTGCCCCGGCCGCGTCCCGGGTGCCCTACATCCTCACCGACGCCGAGGGGCTCCCGATCCGGTCGTGGGAGACCGTGGGCGGCTGGCTGTGGCACTGGCTCGAGCTGCTCGCCGGCGACGCCGAGCGGGTCTTCTTCGTGACCGACTCCCGGTTCGCGCTGCGCGACGTCATGCCCCGCCAGGACGACCGCTTCTACTTCCTCCACCTCATGCACAACAACCATGTCGTGAAGGAGCGGCGCTGGAACTCGCAGCTCTCGGGCAAGTACGCGCCGCTGCTCGACAACATCCACGAGTACGACGCGCTGGTCAACCTGACCCATCGTCAGTCCGAGCACCTCGCGATGCGCTACGGCTCGACCTCGCACCGGTTCGTCGTGCCCAACCCGGTCGAGCTGCCGGAGCTGCCCGAGACGATGCCCGAGCGGGAGCCGGCGACGTTCGTCACCGTCGCTCGCCTCGAGCCGCAGAAGCGCCTCGAGCACGCCATCAAGGCCTTCGCGAAGGTGATCGAGAAGCGGCCCGAGGCCAAGTTCCAGATCTACGGCGACGGCAAGCTCTACAAGCCGCTCGCGGACCTGATCGAGACCCTCGACGTCGGCAAGAACGTCCAGCTCATGGGCCACGACCCGCGAGCCAAGGAAGCGCTGCTGCACGCCACCGGCTTCATCATGACCAGCGTCAACGAGGGCTACCCCCTCGCCACCCTCGAGTCGCTCTCCTTCGGCTGCCCGGTGATCAGCTACGACATCAACTACGGTCCGCGCGAGCAGATCGCCGACGGCGTCGACGGCTTCATCGTCGAGGCCGAGGACATCGACGCGGTCGCCGAGCGCTGCATCCAGATGATCGACGACCCGGCGAAGGTGGCCGAGATGTCCCGCAAGGCCCTGGAGAAGGCGAGCAAGCACGACTGGCGCGCGTTCCTCGAGGACTGGCGGGTCGCCTTCGAGGGTGCGGTCGCGCAGCGGCCGGGCCGGATCGAGAAGGCACGTGCCCGGCTCGACGTGCACGCCCTCGGCTGGGCGCGCCCGATGCCCGAGGGCGTCGCGACCCGCCTGCCGGGTCCCGCCGGCCGGTTGGGTCGCACCCAGGCGAGCTCTGCCGCCTTCCGTGACTCTCGTACGCTCCGCTTCGACGCCACGCTCAACGTGATGGGCGAGTGGCCGAAGGGCGTGATGGCCGACCGCATCGTCACCCTCGACGCCGTCTGCAACGAGACCGGCGAGGTGGCCGCGCTGCCGCTCGACGTCTCACCCGGGGGCCGGGGCGAGTTCCGGCTCGCCTCGAGGTTCGACCTCGCTGAGGTCTTCGAGGAGTTCTCCGAGGACGCGCGCAACCTCGACCTGCGGCTCCGGTTCACCGTCCACAACTGGAACTGGCAGACCAGGCTCGGCCGGCCCCGCGAGGTCCGCCCGAACTTCGAGGTGTCGTTCGGCCCGAACGACGTCCTTCACCTGCAGCGGCGCTGACCGGCGGTCGTCAGGATTGGCGTGCGGACGACGTGGAGCTTCGTACGCCGCTCCAGCCGGAAGCCGGGACGGTCCTTGAAGTACTCGTCGACCGCGTCGCGGCACCCGCTGTAGTGGAAGTAGTCGTCGAGCACGATCCGTCCACCCACGACCAGGTGAGGGGCGATCCGCTCCAGGCAGGTCATCGTCGACTCGTACCAGTCGCCGTCGAGGTGGGCGAAGGCGACCGGCTCGTCGATCTTCAGCGTGTCCTGGAACAGGCCCTGGACCAGCTCGACGTTGTGCTGCGCCGGGTCGATCCCGTGCCTGCTGAATGAGTCGCCCACCTCGTCGTAGAGGTTGTCGCGGTAGCCGTAGTAGGTCTCCCCGCCGATCCCCTTCGAGGTGCCGCTGACGATCTTCCGATAGCGCTGGTGCACGTCCTCGCCGTCGCGCTCGGAGGGCTCCGGGATCATCCCGAAGACGTCGTAGACCCGCATCGGCCGCTTCGGGTCCTTCGCCGCCGCCATCACGATCGCGGAGCCACCCAGCGCCGCACCGGTCTCGATGATCAGTCCGGGCCGGTCCTGGATGTCGGCGTCCAGCACCTGGCGGGCGAGCACCTGCAGGTTCTCGGGCTTGAGGTAGGTGAGGTGCTCGGCGCGGACGGCGTCGAGGACGGTGCGGACCTCGGCGGGGAGCGCGAGGTCGACCAGTGGGTCGCGTACGGACTCCCGGGTGCGTACGGTCTCCGTCCTGAGCCGCTCGACCTCGGCCTGGAGCTCAGCGGTGGTCGGAGATGTCTTCGTCTCTGCCTCGGGCCGCTTCGTCGCGCGCGGCATCCCGTCGGCGGGCTTGCGTGCGACCACGACGTAGTTCTTCGGCATCCCTCGCTCGAGGCGGCGACCGGAGACCTCCAGCCGCGCGTAGAGGCGGCTGAGGTGGACCGCGAGCTTCTGGTTGAGGAGCACGATCGGGGCGACGTAGGCGAGCTTCCAGCGCAGGCCCCGCCCGCGGAGCTCACCGGTGCTTGCGGGAAGGTTCTTCGCCATCATCTGGTAGCTGTAGGCGACCGTGCCGAAGTAGCCCTCGAGCCAGTTCATCCGGGCGATCTCGAAGCCTGCCTCCTCGAACATCTTCCGCAGCGAGAACTGGGTGTAGCGGAAGAAGTCGTAGGGTTTTTGGTGCTCGGCGAAGAACAGCGGCGCGGAGAGGAAGATCCGCCCGCCCGGCTTGAGCACCCGGTAGAGCTCGGCGATGGCCTTCTCCGGCTCGGGTACGTGCTCGAGGACCTGGTTGCAGATCACCCGGTCGAAGCTGCCGTCATCGACCGGGATGTCGGTGATGTCGCAGACGTAGTCGAGGGGAGCGTACGCCGAGCTCAGCTGGGCGAAGTCGGCCGCCTCGTAGCGGGCGTGCTTGAACAGCTTCCGGTAGGGCGAGCGACCCGCGCCGGCGTCGAGCACGCGCATGCCACGCTTGGTGCCCTTGGCGAAGCGCGCCATCTCCTGACGGAGACGTACGCGGGATGGATTGATGTGCCGGGGCTGAACCGTTCTAGCGCGATCCTGCCGGCCTCTGGGCCACATGGAGCGACATTAGCGCCCCTGAAGCGGAGTCTCCCGCAAACCACGCAAGACGGCGTCGCGCACCGGGTCGTGGAGGCGGCGCTCGATGAGGTAGTGGAGCGCGATGGCCAGCACGAGGGCGGTCGAGACGGCAGCAGCCAGGACGACGTACTCGTCGTAGCGGCCGTGGAACATGTCGATCACCCAGAACGCGAACTGCGCGTGGATCAGGTAGAGCGGATAGGTCAGAGCCCCGAGCGTCGTCAGGAAGCGCGCCTCCACCCGGCCCAGCGGGCCGGCCGAGACCAGCCAGACGAGCGCCGCGAACCCCACGATCGCCCAGCCGGTGACCGCCGGCGAGACGGTGGCGCCGACGAGCTCGGTGGCACGGTCGGCGTACTCGGTCGCCTGGCGGATGCCCAGGATCACGTTGTAGGCCACCGCGAGCCAGGCGATGAACGAGTTGCCGAACCGGTAGATGAGGAACAGCGCCATGCCCATGGCGAAGAACGGGGCGTACTCGGCGAACAGGAGCGAGTTGAGCACGCCGGAGTCGGTCGCCCGGGCGATCTGGGCCAGCAGCGGCCACAGGAACACCACCGCGATGACGCGCTGCTTGGTGATCCCGACGAGCAGGAAGACCCCGATCAGCAGGTAGAACTTGAGCTCGATCCAGAGCGTCCAGAAGGCACCCTGCGCGCTGAGCACGTTCCAGCCGTCCTGGGTCATCGTCAGGTTGATCAGGCCGCCGACGAACCCCTGGTCACGCCCGCCCTTCCAGTAGGCCTGGAGGACCAGCGTGATGATCACAGCGATCCAGTAGGCCGGGAACAGCCGGGCGACCCGGGAGGAGACGAAGCGGGGCAGGTCGCGACCCCACGCGGTCATCAGGATCACGAAGCCGCTGATGATGAAGAAGAGCTCCACGCCGAGGTAGCCGTAGCGGGTGACGTGGTTGAGGGTCGGGAAGACCTCCCGGGGGTCGAGGCCCCAGTACGGGGTCGCGATGCCGGTGAGGTGGTAGCCCACGACGACCGCAGCCGCGATGAAGCGGAGCGCGTCCAGCGCGCCGAGCCGGGAGCGGCGTACGGCCTTCTTCGGCGCGGGCGCGGCGGTGGACGCGGGGGCAGTGTCCTCGGAGACCGTGGGAGCGCTGGTCATCGGGTCAGTTCCCCGCCGCGGCGTCCAGGGCCTCTTGGATCGGGTCGATGCGGCGCAGGTCGATGACGTGGCCGGTGCTCGACGCGATCAGGGTGTCCAGCGACGCCCGCGCGACCGCCTTCGACTCCAGGAGCGTGTGGGACGGCTCCTGGCCGAACGCCTTGGTGCGCATCGGGGTGGCGGTGCGCTCGGGGTTGATCGCGTTGACGCGTACGCCCTGGTCGGCCCACTCGTCGGCGAGGGCCTGGGTCAGGTTGACCGTGGCCGCCTTCGCGGAGGAGTAGAGCGCGTAGCCGCGGCGACCGCGGGTGTAGGAGCTCGAGGTGAAGAAGAGCAGCGAGCCCTTCGCCCGGGCGAGGTAGGGGAAGAACTCCTGGGCGATCAGGACCGGCGCGATGTAGTTGATCTCGGTCGCGTTGTAGATCGTCTCCTCCGAGACGGTGGCGAGCTCGCCGCGCGGCAGCACACCGGCCGTGTTGACCACGAAGTCGATCGAGCCGAAGCGCTTGCCGGCGTCGGCCGCCGCGGCGACGATGTCGGCCCGCTTGGCGACGTCCGTGCTGGTGGCCGAGCGGCTGTAGGAGGCGACGTTGGCGCCGTAGGACTCGGCCAGCTCCGCGATGTCGGCCCCGATGCCGTAGCTGCCGCCGAAGACGACCATGTTCTTGCCCTCGAGGGCGGCCCGGTAGTCGGCCTCGGCCTTCTGCGGGAACTGCTGGTGAGCGGTGAGCTGGAAGAGCTTGTCGGCGATGTAGACATCGATCGGCTCGGTGACCTTCATGTTCTGCTCGTGACCGTCGACCACCCAGATCTTGGTGTCGGGCAGGTACCTCAGCACGACGCTGCAGTCGTCGGTCGCCTTGAACTCCGGGTCCTGGTCGGCGATCTCGTAGGCCCGCTTCAGGGTCGAGGCGAGGAAGGCCTGCGGGGTCTGGCCGCGACGCAGCCGCGAGCGGTCCGGGATCTGCGAGATGGTGTTGTCGTCGTTGAGCTCGATGATCGTGTCCGCGGACGGGATGGCCACGTCGACGGCCTGGTAGGTCACCAGCGCCTTGAAGCAGTCGGTGATCACGTCCTCGCTGAGCAGCGGACGTACGGCGTCGTGGAGGAGCACGTTGCAGTCCTCGCCCTCGGGGAGGGCGGCCAGGGCGCGCTTGGTCGTCTCGTTGCGGGTGTCGGCGCCCTCGAGGATCTTGGAGACCTTCGGGTAGCGGCCGTCGCGGGTCATCGCGTGCACGGCGTCGAGGTGGCCGGGGGCCATCAGGATGATGATCTCGTCGATCTGCGGGTGGCGGTCGAGCACGCCGAGGGTGTGCTCCATGATCGGCATCCCGGCGATCTTGATGAGCTGCTTCGGGATGTCGAGACCCACGCGGGAGCCCACACCGCCGGCAAGCAGCACGGCAACGTTACGAAGCACTGAACTCTGACCCTTTGATAGATGACGAGGAGGGAGCGGATTCTTCCATGATGCGCGCTGCGGACTCCAATGCTGGGGACGAGGTGATACCCAGCCGTTGCCCCGAGGTGTGATCCGCGCCCGTGTGATCGCAGTCACGTCAGCTTGATGTTTCGGAAGAGTGACCGGCGGCGTACCTTTGTTTCAGCTCGGTCACGGTGGCCGAGCAGGCAGGCACAACGTCTGGTACCCATCCCGGCTCCGTTCACACGGGGGAGTGGTCGGAGGGACTGGAACGAAAGGTCTACAACCATGAACCCACTCAGGGTGGGCGTCGTCGGCGCGGGTCGCGTCGGGGCCGTCCTTGCAGCAGCCCTCAGGTCCGCCGGTCATGAGATCGTCGCGGTCGCCGGAGAGTCCGACGCCTCTCGCGCACGCATCGCCTCGCTTCTCCCGGGTGTCCCGGTCGAGAAGCCGACCGCCGTCGCTCGCGCGTGCGACCTCCTTCTCCTCACCGTCCCCGACGACATGCTCGGCAACGTCGTCAAGACGATGACCGACGCCGGTGCGATCCGGCCCGGGATGTACGTCGCGCACACCTCAGGCCGCCACGGACTGGCGATCCTCGAGCCGGCCGCCGCGATCGGCGCCCACGTGATGGCCGTCCACCCGGCGATGACCTTCTCCGGCACCTCGGTCGACCTCGCCCGACTCTCCGGCTGCGTCTTCGGGCTCACCGCCGCGACCCCTGCCGACCGGGCCTTCGCCGAGTCGCTGGTGCTCGACCTCGGCGGGAAGCCGATGTGGGTGCCCGAGGAGATGCGGACGCTCTACCACGCCGGGCTCGCCCACGGCGCGAACCACCTGGTCACCCTGGTCACCGAGGCGATGGAGATCCTCGCCGCCGCCGGCGCCACCGACCCCGCGGGCACCCTGCGGCCGCTGCTGACGGCCGCCCTCGACAACGCCCTGGACCACGGCGACGCCGCGTTGACCGGCCCGATCGTCCGCGGCGACGTCGGCACCGTGGCCGCCCACCTCGACGACATCCGCACCAACGCTCCGCAGACCCTGGCGTCGTACGTCTCGATGGCGCGGGCCACGCTCGACCGGGCCGTCTCGGACGGGCGGCTGCTGCCCATCCGGGCGCTCAAGATCAAGAACCTGCTCGACGAGGCCGACCGGGCTGCCGTGCAGCCGCTTCCGCGCCCGATCCACCTCTGGAACCAGTGATGACCCACCTCGCAAGCACTCGCGAGGAGCTCGCGAAGCTCCTCGACTCCGCCCGCCGCGAAGGCGAGAGCGTCGGGTTCGTACCGACGATGGGCGCTCTCCACGAGGGACACGCGTCGCTGATGCGCGTCGCCCGCGAGCGGGTCGGCGGGGGCCCTGTCGTGGTGTCGATCTTCGTCAACCCGCTGCAGTTCGGCGCGGGGGAGGACCTCGACCGCTACCCGCGCACGCTCGAGGCGGACCTGGAGGTCTGCGAGCGGGAGGGCGTCGACGTCGTCTTCGCGCCGTCGGTGGACGAGGTCTATCCCGGTGGGCTGCCGCAGGTGACCGTGGCCCCAGGGCCGCTCGCTGACGTGCTCGAGGGCAAGACCCGGCCGGGCCACTTCGGTGGTGTGCTCACCGTCGTCGCGAAGCTGTTCGGGCTGGTCAAGCCCGACGTCGCCGTCTTCGGCGAGAAGGACTACCAGCAGCTCGCCCTGATCCGCCGGATGTCGGCCGACCTGTGCCTCGGCGTCGACGTCGTCGGCGCACCGACGCAGCGCGAGGCCGACGGCCTGGCCCTCTCCTCGCGCAACCGCTACCTCCCGCCCGAGCAGCGGGAGGAGGCGACGACGCTGTCGCAGGCGCTCTACGCCGCGCAGCGCGAGGCAGCGCACGGTGTCGAGGCCGCGCTCCAGGCGGCCCGTTCCGAGCTGCGCCGGGCCAAGGGGGTCGACGTGGACTACCTCGTGGTCACCGACCCTGCGCTCGCTGAGCTGTCCACCCACCCGGAGCCGGCCACCGAAGCCCGGATCCTCATCGCCGCCCGGGTCGGCACGACCCGACTCATCGACAACATGAGCCTCACGATCGGAGCATCCCGATGACTCGTCTGCGCACCATGATGACCGGCAAGATCCACCGCGCCACGGTCACCCAGGCAGACCTCCACTACGTCGGCTCGGTCACCGTCGACGCCGACCTCCTCGACGCCGCGGACATCCTCCCGGGCGAGCTGGTCTCCATCGTCGACATCACCAACGGTGCCCGCCTGGAGACCTACACGATCGCGGGCGAGCGCGGCAGCGGCGTACTCGGTATCAACGGCGCCGCCGCCCACCTGGTCCACCCGGGGGACCTGGTCATCCTCATCGCGTACGCGCAGATGACCACCGAGGAGGCGAAGGCCTTCGAGCCGCACGTCGTCCACGTCGACGAGGCCAACCACATCATCGCGCTCGGCTCCGACCGGAGCGAGCCGGTTCCAGGAACCGACCAGATGCGTGGACCGCTCGTTCTCACGCAGTAGCGTGCGGTCATGAACTTGGAGCTCCTGTCTGCCCGCGATCCGGGCTGGACCGAGTGGGCAGACGTGATCGTGGTGGGCTCGGGGATCGCCGGACTGACCGCGGCACTACGGCTTAAGGACCAGGTCGAGCGGGTCGCCGTCGTCACCAAGGACGAGCTCAAGGCCGGGTCGACGCAATGGGCCCAGGGCGGCATCGCTGCGGCTCTCGGCGAGGGTGACACCCCGGCTCAGCACGAGGTCGACACCCTCGTGGCCGGCGCCGGTGCGTGCGACCTGGAGGCCGTACGCGTCCTGGTCGGCGAGGGCGCCGAGGCGGTCCGTGAGCTGATCGAGTGGGGCGCCGACTTCGACAAGGACCCCGACGGCAACCTGTCGCTCACCCGCGAGGGCGGCCACCGCCGCGACCGGATCGCGCATGCCGACGGCGACGCGACCGGCGCCGAGATCCAGCGTGCGCTGATGGAGGCGGTCCGGCGGGCCCCCGAGATCCTGGTCTTCGAGCACGCCATGGTCGTCGACCTGCTGACCGCCACCGACGGCGGCGTGGCCGGCCTGACCATCCACGTGATGGGCGAGGGCGACGCCGACGGCGTCGGGATCGTGCGTACGAGGGCTGTAGTCCTCGCCTCGGGCGGCCTCGGCCAGGTCTTCTCCCAGACCACCAACCCCGCCGTCGCCACCGCCGACGGGATGGCGATCGCGCTGCGGGCCGGTGCGACGCTGCGCGACCTGGAGTTCGTCCAGTTCCACCCCACCGTGATGTACCTCGGTGAAGACTCCCGCGGCCAGCAGCCGCTGATCTCCGAGGCCGTACGCGGCGAGGGCGCCTTCCTGGTGGACTGGGACGGGGCTCGGCTCATGGACGGTGTCCACGAGCTCCGCGACCTGGCTCCGCGCGACATCGTCTCCAAGGCGATCATGAAGCGGATGCTCGAGACCGGACACCCCAACATGTGGCTCGACGCCCGCCACCTCGGTCGTGAGTTCTGGGAGAAGCGGTTCCCCAACATCCTCGCCTCCTGCGAGCAGCACGGCGTCGACCCCTCCGTCGACCTGATCCCCGTCGCCCCGGCGTGCCACTACGCCTCCGGCGGCGTACGCACCGACCTGTGGGGCCGTTCGGACGTGCCCGGCCTCTACGCCACCGGCGAGGTCGCCTGCAGCGGCGTCCACGGCGCCAACCGGCTCGCCTCCAACTCGCTGCTCGAAGGGCTGGTCTTCTCGCGCCGGATCGCCGAGGTCCTGCCCGGCGAGCTGCGTCAGCTGGAGGATCCGGCCCCTGGTCTCGGTGCCGGGCGCCCGCTCGTCCCGGGCGCAGCGCTCAAGCAGCTGCAGGAGACGATGACGACCAAGGTCGGAGTCCTCCGCAACGCGACCGGCCTCGCCGAGGCGATCGACGAGCTCGAGCAGCTCGGTGACACCCCGGCGACCGAGATCGACCCGGCCGCCTGGGAGGCGACCAACCTGCTGACCGTCTCGCTCGCGCTGGCGAAGTCGGCGCTGCTGCGAGAGGAGACCCGCGGGTCCCACTGGCGCGAAGACTTCGCCGAGCGTGACGACGCCGGGTTCGCCGGCCATTTCGACCTGAGACTCCGGGACGGCGAGACTGTCGCCAGCTTCACCCCGGCCCCGGCGACAGACCCGAAGACCACAACCATGGCAGGAGCCTGATGACCATCCGACGCGTGCCCTTCGACGAGATCCCGCAGTCTCTGCGCGACGAGCTGACCAAGGCCGGCCTGGACGCCGGCGAGGTCTACGACGCCGTGGAACTCGCTCTCGACGAGGACCTGCCCACGTCCGCACCCGGTGAGATGCCCAGCGAGGACGTCACCTCGGTGGCGACCATCGCCCCCGACTCGACCGGGATCGGCGTCTTCGCCGCTCGGGAGGACGGCGTCGTGGCCGGCCTCGGCGTGGCCGAGCTCGTCTTCGCGTACGTCATGGGTGACTCCGTCACGGTCACCGACCGCGTCAAGGATGGCTCCAAGGTGAAGGCCGGGGACGTCATCATGCAGATCGCCGGGCCGACCCGCGGGCTGCTGACCGCGGAGCGTACGGCGCTCAACTACGCCTCCCACCTCTCCGGCGTCGCCACCGGTGTCGCGGCCTGGACCGAGGCCCTCGAGGGCACCGGCGCGCAGGTCCTCGACACCCGCAAGACGCTTCCGGGATTCAGGTCCCTGGAGAAGTACGCCGTGCGCTGCGGCGGTGGTGCCAACCACCGGATGTCGCTCTCCGACATGGCGCTGGTCAAGGACAACCACATCGTCGCCGCCGGTGGCGCGGTGCAGGCCTACGAGGCCGTGAAGTTCGCCTACCCGGACGTGCCGATCGAGGTCGAGGTGACCACGCTCGAGGAGCTCACCTCGCTGCTCGACGCCGGGTGCGGCCGGATCATGCTCGACAACATGTCGACCGCGACGATGAAGGAGGCCGTCGAGATCACCGCCGGACGTGCCGTGCTCGAGGCCTCCGGTGGACTGACCCTCGACCGGGCTCGCGAGGTCGCCGAGACCGGTGTCGACTATCTCTCCGTCGGTGCGCTGACCCACTCGGTGAAGGTCTTCGACATCGGCTTCGACCTGTCCGAGGGCTGAGGCGGCCCACCATGTCCCTGCTCGCCGTCAACATCGGCAACAGCCACACGGGTCTCGGGCTGATCGCCGATGGCGTGGTGTCCGCGGAGTGGAAGGTCTCCACGCTCGAGCACCGCACCGCCGACGAATGGTGGGCACTGCTGCGGGGGACCATGGGTGATTCGTTGGTGGCGGGCGTCTCCGGTGTCGTGGTGTGTGCGACGGTGCCCTCGGTCCTGCACGAGTGGCGCGAGATGCTCGCCCGCCATCTCGACTCGGTCGAGAGCGTCGTGGTCGAGCCGGGCGTACGCTCCGGCATCCCGATCCTCATGGACAACCCGCGCGAGGTCGGCACCGACCGGATCGCCAACGCCGTCGCGGCCGTGGCGCTCCACGGTGGTCCGGCGATCGTGGTCGACTTCCGTGGCACGGCGACGACCTTCGACGTGGTCAACGCCGCCGGACAGTACGTCGGTGGCGCGATCCTGCCCGGGATCGAGCTGTCGCTGGAGGCTCTGGGGCGGCGTGGTGCGCAGCTGCGCAAGGTCGAGCTCGCTCGCCCGCGGTCGGTGATCGCCAAGAACACGGTCGAGGCGCTGCAGTCCGGAATGGTCTACGGAGTCGCCGCGCAGGTCGAGGGTCTGGTCGCTCGGATCATCGCCGAGCTGGGTGTCTCCACCGACGAAGTGACGGTGATTGCGACCGGCTATCTGGCGGAGTTCGTTCTCGACGAGAGTAAATGTTTCTCGTTGCATTCTCCGTGGCTGACGATGCAAGGACTGGAACTCATATTCCAGCGAAATGCCATTCGTTAGTCATTTCAGTATGGCGACCTGTTGATTCATCCGGATCGTATGTAATGCTATGGGCATCTCGCTTTACGGCGATGGCGATATTCGACCCGTTTCCGGGTGAAGAGCAGTGAAGGTAGGAACATGGCTAAGAAGGTTCAGATCCTCCTCGAGGATGACATCGATGGCTCGGAAGCTGCGGAGACGGTGTCTTTTGCCCTGGACGGCACGTCCTACGAGATTGATCTCAGCGATGCCAATGCGGCAAAGCTTCGTGATTCTCTCGCGCTCTTCGTCGGTCACGCCCAGAAGGTGAGCGGCCGTCGCGGCAGTGCCAAGAAGGCGCCCGCCGCCGGTGGCTCGACCCCGAAGGTGATGCGCGAGTGGGGGAAGGCCAACGGTTACACCGTTCCCGACCGTGGTCGCATTCCGGCCGACGTCCGTGCGGCTTTCGAAGCGGCCCACTGACAAACTGGTCTGACCGCACCGAACGTCCGGCTGCCGCGCCCTCCGGGGCGCGGCAGCCGCCTTTGTGTGAGGTCGGCTCTGCAGAGGCGTCTGTCCGGCCTTCGGAACGCGTGTTCGCTCTCAGCGCACGGATCGCGTTGTGTTGTCGGGAACGCGTAGGCTGTCTGCGGGGTTGAATCTTGGTGACGCCCCAGAATTCTTAGGAGAGATGCGTACATGTTCGAGCGGTTCACTGACCGAGCCCGCCGGGTGGTCGTGCTGGCCCAGGAAGAGGCCCGCATGCTCTCCCACAACTACATCGGGACCGAGCACATCCTGCTCGGCCTGATCCACGAGGGCGAAGGCGTCGCTGCCAAGGCCCTCGAGTCCCTCGACATCTCGCTCGAGGCGGTGCGCAACCAGGTCGAGGAGATCATCGGCCAGGGCCAGCAGGCACCGTCCGGGCACATCCCGTTCACGCCGCGCGCCAAGAAGGTGCTCGAGCTGTCCCTGCGCGAGGCGCTGCAGCTCGGCCACTCCTACATCGGCACCGAGCACATCCTGCTCGGCCTCATCCGCGAGGGCGAGGGCGTCGCCGCCCAGGTGCTGCAGAAGCTCGGCGCCGACCTCAACCGGGTCCGCCAGCAGGTCATCCAGCTGCTCTCGGGATTCCAGGGCAAGGAGGGCCAGGCCGGCACCTCCGGCGCCACCGCGTCGACCGGCACGACCTCGACCGAGGCGCCGTCCTCCAGCCTCGTGCTCGACCAGTTCGGCCGCAACCTGACCCAGGACGCCCGCGAGGGCAAGCTCGACCCGATCATCGGTCGCGAAGGCCAGATCGAGCGCGTGATGCAGGTGCTCTCGCGGCGTACGAAGAACAACCCGGTCCTCATCGGCGAGCCCGGCGTCGGCAAGACGTCGATCGTCGAGGGGCTGGCCCAGGACATCGTCAAGGGCAACGTTCCCGAGACGCTGAAGGACAAGCAGATCTACACGCTCGACCTGGGCGCGCTGGTGGCGGGTTCGCGTTACCGCGGTGACTTCGAGGAGCGCCTGAAGAAGGTGCTCAAGGAGATCAAGACCCGCGGCGACATCGTGCTGTTCATCGACGAGATCCACACGCTCGTCGGTGCCGGTGCAGCCGAGGGCGCGATCGACGCGGCGAGCATCCTGAAGCCGATGCTGGCTCGCGGTGAGCTGCAGACCATCGGTGCGACGACGCTGGACGAATACCGGAAGTACCTCGAGAAGGACGCCGCTCTCGAGCGTCGTTTCCAGCCGATCCAGGTTCCGGAGCCGACGATCGCGGTCGCGATCGAGATGCTCAAGGGCATCCGCGACCGTTACGAGGCCCACCACCGGGTCACGATCACCGACGAGGCCCTGGTCGCCGCGGTCACCATGGCCGACCGCTACATCTCCGACCGGTTCCTGCCGGACAAGGCGATCGACCTGATCGACGAGGCCGGCTCGCGCCTGCGCATCCGCCGGATGACGGCCCCCGCCGACCTGCGGGAGTACGACGACAAGATCGCCGACGTGCGCCAGCGCAAGGAGGCCGCGATCGACGGCCAGGACTTCGAGGCGGCGGCCCGTCTGCGCGATGAGGAGAAGCAGCTCATCGCCAAGAAGGCCGAGCGTGAGAAGGCCTGGCGTGCCGGCGACATGGACGAGGTCGCCGAGGTGGATGAGGAGCTCATCGCCGAGGTCCTCGCCGTCGCGACCGGCATCCCGATCGTGCAGGTCAACGAGGAGGAGTCCGCGCGACTGCTGCGCATGGAGGACGAGCTCCACAAGCGCGTCATCGGCCAGGACGAGGCGGTCAAGGCCCTGTCCCGTGCCATCCGACGCACCCGTGCCGGTCTGAAGGACCCGAAGCGCCCCGGCGGTTCGTTCATCTTCGCCGGTCCGTCCGGTGTCGGTAAGACCTGGCTGTCCAAGACGCTCGCCGAGTTCCTCTTCGGCGACGAGGACGCGCTGATCCAGCTCGACATGTCGGAGTTCGGCGAGAAGCACACCGTCTCGCGGCTCTTCGGTTCGCCTCCGGGCTACGTCGGCTACGAGGAGGGTGGCCAGCTCACCGAGAAGGTGCGCCGCAAGCCGTTCTCCGTGGTCCTCTTCGACGAGGTCGAGAAGGCCCACCCGGACATCTTCAACTCGCTGCTGCAGATCCTGGAGGAAGGTCGCCTGACCGACTCCCAGGGCCGCGTGGTCGACTTCAAGAACACCGTCATCATCATGACCACCAACCTCGGCACGAGGGACATCGCGAAGTCGGTCAACCTGGGCTTCTCCCAGGCCAGCGACGCCGCGGGCTCCTACGACCGGATGAAGGCCAAGGTCTCCGACGAGCTCAAGCAGCACTTCCGGCCTGAGTTCCTCAACCGTGTCGACGAGGTCATCGTGTTCCCGCCGCTGTCGCAGGACCAGATCATCGCGATGGTCGACAACATGATCGCGGCCGTCGAGGTCCGTCTCAAGGACCGCGACATGGGCATCGAGCTCACCACGGCCGCGAAGAAGGTGCTCGCCCAGCGCGGCTTCGACCCGGTCCTGGGTGCTCGTCCGCTGCGCCGCACGGTCCAGCGCGAGCTCGAGGACGTACTCGCCGAGAAGATGCTCTACGGCGACATCGGCCCCGGCGAGATCGTGCTGGTCGACGTCGAAGGCGAGGGTCCTGCCGCGCAGTTCACCTTCACCGGCCAGAAGCGCTCCTCCATCCCGGACGTACCTCCGCTGGAAGGTGCGACCGTCTCCGATATCGAGCTCCCCGACCAGGACGAGCCGACGAACATCGAGAAGTCGAAGCCGGATTCCGAGTAGTCCGACAAAGCAACAAAGCAGCGCCCCGGCCGTAGCGGCCGGGGCGCTGCCTTTTCCGAGAAGGTCGAATTGGCGGCCGAGTCGTTAGTTGTGGAGGACGAAAGTAGAGTTTCGTCCGCCATTTCTGCGGTTTCGGCGGGTGGTTAGGGGAGGGCGAAGAAGTCTGGTTCCACCTCGGTGGCCAGGTTGTCTTTCAGGAGGCCTTCCAGGGCACGTTGCCGCTGGGTTTCGTCGGACCAGACGACGTCGAGACGGCTGCGGTGGACGGGGGAGTCGGCGTCGCGGAGAACGGCCATGAGGCGGCCGCGGCACTGGCGGTCGGTGCCGGCCCAGGTCTGGACCTTACGAGGAGGGCCGTCGTACGCCGGGTGGCCGGCGGCGCGCCAGGCGCACTGGTCGGCGACCGGGCATCGGGCGCAGGACGGGTTGGCCGCGGTGCAGACGAGGGCGCCGAGCTCCATGACCGCGACCGACCACGTCGCGGCGGTCGGCTCGTCCTGCGGGAGTACGCCGGCGGCGAGCTCGCGCTCGGCCTTGTTGACCGACTGTGCGGGGAACTCGACGCCGCCCAGCGTCCGGGCGAAGACGCGGCGTACGTTCGTGTCGAGGACCACGTGGCGCTTGCCATAGGCGAAGGTGGCGATCGCCGCCGCGGTGTAGTCGCCGACGCCCGGGAGCGCGATCAGCTCGTCATACATCGCCGGCACCTCGCCGCCGTGGTGCTCGACGATCGCGGTGGCGGCCGCGTGCAGCCGGAGCGCCCGACGCGGGTAGCCGAGGCGGCCCCAGGCGCGTACGGCCTCGCCGGTCGGCTCGGCGGCCAGGTCTGCCGGGGTCGGCCAGCGTTCCATCCAGGCCTCGTGGACCGGGAGCACGCGGGAGACCGGGGTCTGCTGGAGCATGAACTCGCTGACCATCACCGACCACGGTGTCGCGGTCGCGGAGCGCCAGGGGAGGTCGCGGGCGTTGGCGTCGTACCAGTCCAGGACGGCGTCGTGGAGAACTGTCACACCCAGATTGTGCCGTGCGACAGGTATTGCCACGGAGTGGCACCCCGAAACCTGCGCACCTGATCATTACGGTGTCGCCTATGGCCCGCTCGCGAAGGACTGGAGGACGGCTGCCGGCCTCGGTCTACTGGCGCCGGCGGCTGGCGGTGCTCAGCATCGTCCTGCTCCTGATCGTCGGGATCTCGCGGTTCTTCTTCAGCGGTTCCGATGGTGCGGACGACACCGCAACACCTGTGGCCGACGAACCCACGGCGACCGTGACGGTCACGCCGACGCCCAGTGCGAAGCCGTCGAAGGAAGCAGGCAACGCGGGCGGCGACAAGCCCGACAAGCCCAAGAAGCCGAAGAGCAGCGCGCCGCCGGAGCCGACCGGCGAGTGCGCACCCTCCGACATCATCGTCGAGCCGGCCGTCACCGACGCCTACTCCTACGACAACGTCACCATCCCGCTGCAGCTGCGCACCGTGAAGGCGTCTGCGTGCACCTGGAAGCTGTCCGCTGACGCGCTCCAGGTGCGGATCTCGCAGAAGGGCGGCGACCTGGTCTGGTCGACGGTCGACTGCCCCAAGGCTGTGCCGACCAGGGAGATCGTCGTACGCCGCGACGTCGTCACCACGCTGCCCCTGACCTGGAGCGGCCGACGTGTCGTCGCGGGCGAGTGCACCGGTCACGGCCCGTGGGTGAAGCCGAACTTCTTCGTGATCGTCGCCGCCGCCCTCGGTGGCGAACCGTCATCGGCCACCTTCGGCCTCTACAAGCCGGGCACCGCCCTGTCGCGTACGGAACCCGACTCCCCGGCCAACTAGACGCCGAGGCGTCACCCCCGTCGGCCGAGACGTCACCCCCGTCGGCCGAGGCGTCACTCGCGTCGGCCGAGACGCCACAGGCTGCCGACTCGGTCGACGTAACTGACGCTTCGACCGACGCAACTGCCGACTCGGCCGACGTAACTGCCGACTCGGCCGACGTAACTGCCGACTCGGCCGACCTGGCTGACGCCTCGGCAGGGTCAGACGTAGCGCTCGAGGATGGTGGACTCGGCGAGGCGGGAGAGGCCTTCGCGTACGGAGCGGGCGCGGAGCTCACCGACGCCTTCGACGGCCTGGAGGTCGTCGACGCTGGCGGAGAGGAGCTTCTGCAGGGTGCCGAAGTGGTCGACGAGGCGGTCGACGACGGCGGGTGGGAGGCGGGGGACCTTGGCGAGGAGGCGGTAGCCGCGCGGGGCTACGGCGCCGTCCAACGCGTCCGAGGTGGTCAGGCCCAGGACCCGGGCGGTGGCGGCGGGGTCGACGAGCTCGGCGGAGTTGAGCGCCTCGAGCTCGGCGAGCAGTTCCTCGGGCGAACGGGCGCGCCGGCCGCGGGGGAGGTAGTCGCGGATGACCATCTCGCGCTCAGCGTCGACGCCGGTGATGAGCTCCTCCAGCTGGAGGGACAGCAGCCGGCCGTCGGTGCCGAGCTCGAGCACGTAGTCCTCGATCTCGCGGGCGATGCGGGTGACCATCTCCAGGCGCTGGGCGACGACGGCCACGTCGCGCACGGTCACCAGGTCCTCGATCTCGAGCGCCGACAGGGTGGAGGCCACCTCGTCGAGGCGAAGCTTGTAGCGCTCCAGGGTCGCCAGAGCCTGGTTGGCGCGGGAGAGGATCTGGCCGGAGTCCTCCAGGACGTGGCGGGTCTCCCCGACGTACGCAGCGATGATCTGCATCGACTGGGACACCGAGATCACCGGGTGACCGGTCTGCTTCGCGACCCGGTCGGCGGTGCGGTGCCGGGTGCCGGTCTCGGTCGAGGGGATGGTGTGGTCGGGCATCAGGTGGACGGCAGCCTGCACGATGCGGCTCAGCGAGTCGTCGACGATGATCGCCCCGTCCATCTTGGCGAGCTCACGCAGGCCGGTGGAGGTGAACGGCACCTCGAGAGTGAAGCCACCGGTCGCTATCTCATCGACCATCTTGTCGTAGCCGAGCACGATCAGTGCGCCGGTGCGGCCGCGGAGAATCCGCTCGAGCCCGTCACGCAGCGGTGTTCCGGGCGCGATCAGAGCAAGCGTCTCGCGCAGTCGGATGGAGTCCGCGGTGCGGTCGGCGGGCACGGGATACCTTTCGGAGTGGGATGGGGCGATTCTAGCCGTGGATCCAACCGTAACGCCGAGAACGTTCGGCCACGAGTCACCAAGCCGATCACACCAAGCGCAGGAATTCCAGCGCAGCACTGATGCTGTGCACCTCAAAGACACGCATCCCGTCGACTTCGCGCTCATTGGGGCGGTTGGGCACCGGTGCCCCTGGGTCGGCAGGGACGACGGCGACGGTGAACCCGAGCCGCGCCGCCTCGGAGAGTCGCTGGTCGAGATCTCGCACCCGACGCAGCTCGCCGGCGAGACCGATCTCGCCGAGCGCGACCACCCCGCGTGGCGTCGGTGTGCCGGTGTGGCTCGAGGCGACCGCGAGCGCCATCGCCAGGTCGGCGGCCGGGTCGCTGATCCGGGCCCCGCCGACGGTCGAGGCGAACACGTCGCGACCGGAGAGGCCGACCTTCGCGTGGCGTTGCAGCACGGCGAGGATCATCGCGAGCCGGGAGCCGTCCAACCCCGAGGTCGTGCGCTTCGCCCGCTCCTCCGCGCCCAGCACGGTCAGCGCCTGGATCTCGGCGAGCAGCGGCCGGCGACCCTCCATCGTCACGGTGACGCACGTGCCGGGGACCGAGACGTGATGGGTCTCCACGAAGAGTCCCGAGGGGTCGGTGACCGCCACGATGCCGTCGGAGGACAGGTCGAAGCAGCCCACCTCGTCGACCGGGCCGAAGCGGTTCTTCATCGCCCGCACCATCCGGAACCGTGAGTCGCGCGCGCCCTCGAAGTGGAGGACCACGTCGACCAGGTGCTCCAGCACCCGCGGCCCGGCGATCGCCCCGTCCTTGGTCACGTGGCCGACCACGACGGTCGTGATGTTGCGGGTCTTGGCCACCCGGATCAACGCCGCCGCCACCTCGCGCACCTGGGTCACCCCACCGGGAACGCCTTCGACACCGGACGCGCCGATGGTCTGCACGGAGTCGACCACGATCAGGTCGGGCCGGGTCTCCTCGATGTGGGTGAGCACGGCACCGAGATCCGTCTCGGCGGCGAGGTAGAGCTCGTCCTGGATCGCGTTGGTCCGATCGGCCCGGAGGCGCACCTGCGAGGCGGACTCCTCGCCGGTCACGTACAGCGCCCGGCGCCCGTAGCGCGCGGTCTGCGCCGCCACCTCCAGCAGCAGCGTCGACTTCCCGACGCCCGGCTCGCCGGCAAGCAGGATCGCCGCTCCCGGCACCAGCCCGCCGCCGAGGACCCGGTCGAGCTCCGGCACTCCCGACGTACGCCGCTCCGACTCGGTCACCGACACGGTCCCGATCGGCACCGCCGCGGTCGAGACGGGGGCCGCCTGCGTACGTCCGATCGGGGTGGCCGCCTCGGCGACCGAACCCCACGCTTGGCACTCGCCACAGCGACCGACCCACTTCCCGGTCTCCCATCCGCACTCGGAGCAGCGGTAGGTGGCGCGTTTGGACGAACGAGCGGTAGCCATGGCCAGCAACCTAGAGCACGGCACCGACATTCGAGCCTGCGTCCCCGCGAGGTACGAGCGGGGGCGCAACGGGAGAAGGTCGAGCGAGCGCAGCCGGGTGAGCGAAGCGAACCCGCGAAGCGGGTCGAGACCCGGGTAGGTTTCGAGGATCGTCCCCACCGAGCGGGTCGAGACCGATATAGGGGCGAAAGCATCCCAAGCGACCGGCAGTCGTTACCATGGCTTGGAACGATCCAGAGTTCCACGTCGGCATCAAGGGAGGCAGAGCGTGGCGGTGCCGCGTTCCGGCGGTCATATTTCGGCCGCTCCGCCGACGCTGGCGGACGTCGCTGAGCTGGCCGGCGTGTCCCGCCAGACGGTCTCCAACGCGGTCAACAACCCCGATCTGCTGCGCGCCGACACCTTGGCCAGGGTGCAGGACGCGATCGACAAGCTGGGCTACCAGCCCAACCGCGCCGCCCGGAGCCTCCGGACCAGAGCGAGCCACCTGATCGGCCTGCGGATGCCCGCCCTCCAGGAGGGCACGGCCAACGCGATGATGGACCGGTTCGTGCACACCTTCGTCGAGGCCGCGGCCGAGACCGGCTACCACGTACTCCTCTTCTACGGTGACCCCGCCGACCCGCTCGACGGCTACGACGAGCTGCTCCGGTCGACCGCGGTCGACGCGTTCGTCGTGACCGACACCCACCTCGGCGGCCAGCAGACGACCTGGCTGCAGTCGCGGCGTGCCCGGTTCGTCTCCTTCGGGCGTCCGTGGACCCAGCCCGACGCCAAGCATCCCTGGGTCGACGTCGACCTCGCCTACGGCGCCGAGATCGCCACCGAGCACCTGATCGAGCGCGGTCACTCGAAGATCGCCTGGATCGGCTGGCACAAGGACTCGCTCCTCGGTGAGGAGAGAAGAAGCGGCTGGATCCACGCGATGCACACCCACGGCCTCTCGACCACCGGCCTGGCCTCGCGCACCGAGGACTCGATCGGCTCCGGCAAGGCCGCCGCCGACGCGATCCTCGACGAGACCGAGCCCACCGCGCTCGTCTGCGCCTCCGACACGCTCGCGATGGGCGTGCTCCACGCGCTCTTCGAGCGGCGGCTGCGGCTCGGCGAGGACATCGCGGTCGTCGGCTTCGACGACTCCCAGGTCGCTCAGACGGTGCCGCCGGGCATCACGTCCGTACGTCCTCCACTGGAGGAGGCCGCGCGCGAGCTGGTCAAGGCGCTCGAGGAGCTGCTCGCCACCCCGTCCTACGCCGCGCCCGGGGTGATGCTGAAACCCGTCCTGACGGTGCGAGGGTCTTCATAGAAGCGCCGATCCGCGCGACGATGGCGTCATGGGAACTGAGAACATCGTCGTCATCGGTGCTGGTCTCGCAGCGGTCAGCGCCATCGAAACCCTCCGCGACGAGGGGTACGCCGGCCGCCTGACCCTGGTGGGGAAGGAGCCGGAGCTGCCCTACGAACGACCACAGCTCTCCAAGGACTTCCTCTCCGGCGCCAAGGAGTTCAAGCTCTCCCACGACGAGGCGTGGTTCGCCGAGAAGGACGTCACCGTCCTCACCGGCACCACCGCGACCGCCCTGAACCTGGACGCTGGGACCGTCACGCTCGACAACGGCGATGAGCTGTCCTTCGGCACGCTGCTCCTGGCGACCGGCGCCGAGCCGAAGACGCCGCCGATCCCCGGCATCGAGAATGCGACGACCCTCCGCACCGTCGAGGACGCCCGCCGCCTCAAGGACGCGATCGATCCCGGCACCAGGGTCGTCGCTGTCGGTGGCGGCTGGATCGGGCTCGAGGTCGCCGCGTCGGTGACCGCGCTAGGCGGGAAGGCGGTCGTGCTCGAGGCGGCCGCGCAGCCGCTCCTCAACGTCCTCGGCCCGGTCCTCGCCGAGCACGTCGCCGACCTCCACGTCCGCCACGGCGTCGAGATCCACACCGGGACGACCGTCGAGTCGATCGAGCCGGGAGCCGTACGCACCAGCGAAGGCGAGATCCCCGCCGACATCGTCCTGGTCGCCGTCGGTGCGGCACCGGCCACGGAGTTGGCCGCTGACGCCGGCCTCGAGGTCGGCGACGGCATCGTGGTCGACGAGCGGCTGCGTACGTCTGACCCTCGGGTCTTCGCGGCGGGCGACGTCGCGCTCGCGAAGCACACAGTGCTCGGCCCGCTGCGGGTCGAGCACTGGGACAACGCGATCAAGCAGGGCCGGCTGGCGGCCCGGTCGATGCTGGGCCAGGACGGCGCCTACGACTGGCAGCCCTACTTCTTCACCGACCAGTTCGAGTTCTCGATGGAGTACGTCGGCCGTTCCGCGCCCGAGGACGAGGTGCTGCTCCGCGGTAACACCGAGGGTGACGAGTTCATCGCCTACTGGCGGCGCGGTGCGACCGTCACCGCCGGGATGAACGTCGGGATCTGGGACGTCAACGACAGGCTCCGCGAGCTGGTCGGGACCGATGCCGATCCCGACCAGCTCACCGATATGTCCTGAACCGCTAGGTCCTGGTCAGCGGATCAGAAGCACTGCGAGGCGCTGTGGAACACGCTCGACTGGATGCCGAGGTGGATGTGGTCGCTGTGGTCGGGGTAGCCCGGCCCGAGCACCTGCGGGAACGACTGGCGTGAGGCACGCCCGATGCCGCACATGGTCGTCGCGCTACTGCCGGGCACCAGATCCATGGCCCGGCCATAGAGATGGTTGCTGTTGGAGGCGCCGCCGACGGCGTCGTTGCACGCCCTCGAGCGGTAGGCCGAGGTCACCCGCAGCGGGTTGTCGCCGAGCCGGTGCCGGATGGCCTCGGCCCGCCACATCGCCTGCATGAGGTTGGCCTTGACCTGGGCGACCGTCACCCCGGAGATCGGCGTGGGCCAGCCGCCGTAGCAGACGTCGTCGACCTCGCTCCAGGCGAAGTGGATCGGGGTGCAGTCGTCGTCCTGGAGCGCGTAGATCTTGTTGAACGTGTTCGTCCCCGCGACCCCGTCGGCCGAGAGGCCGTAGGCGGCCTGGAAGTTGCGGACCGCGGTGGTCGTCGCCGGGCCGTAGGACCCGTCGATCGAGAAGATCGTGCCGGAGGCCGCCCATCCGGCGACGCGGATCTGCAGCTGGGTGACCGCGTTGCCCGTGGCCCCCTGCTGCAGGGTGCCGCTCCAGGTGTAGCAGGCGTCGGCGTGGGCGGGGGCGGCCGTGGAGGTGATGGCGACCAGGCTGGTCGCCAACGTGACGAGGAGAGAACCGATGACCGTGCCGAGGCGACGCCCGGGACGTGATGTGAGGCGCATCTGTGGAGCTCCTTATCTTTCCGAGAGGTCCGAGAGGACCCGAGTCGCTCCCTAGAGTGGCCTTCTTTGACGTCGTGTACTTGGATTTCGCGTGAATGTAATCACCAGGGAATGGGGCCGGCGTCCTCGAAGTAACCGCCGGTCGGGCCGTCGTCGGGCAGTGTCGCGAGGCTGATCGCGATCCGGGCGCCCTCCTCGGGAGTGCGTACGCCGCGGAAGCCGTTCAGGTCGGTGGCCACGAACCCGGGGCAGCCGAGGTTGATCAGGATGTTCGTGTCACGCAGCTCCTTGGCGTACTGGATCGTGACGGCGTTGAGGTAGGTCTTCGTCGGGCTGTACGCCCCCGAGATCGGCCCCACGGCCAGCGGGTCGTCCGACGCCGTCTGCCGGGCGAGGGAGCCGACGCCGCTGGACATGTTGACGATCCGCGGCGAGGCGGAGCGCCGGAGCAGCGGCAGCATCGCGTTGATGACCCGGACCACCCCGAAGACGTTGGTCTCGACCGCGACCCGCATCTGGTCGATCGAGACCTCGGTCGGGTTCTGCGGCATGCCGCCGGTGACACCGGCGTTGTTGACGAGTACGTCCAGGCGGCCGTGCTCCTCCTCGATCAGCCGGGCCGCGGCCTCGACACCGGCGTCGTCGGTCACGTCCAGCGGCACCCCGAAGGCGTCGACGCCGTTCGCCCGCAGCTTCTCCACCGCGGCCTCCCTGCGGCCGTCGTCGCGGGCGCCGACGCCGACCTTCCAGCCGCGTGCGCCGAGGCCCACGGCGATCTCGTAGCCGATTCCCTTGTTGGCGCCGGTGACCAGCGCGATCGTCTTTTCGCTCATGTCTCCAGCCTGGCCAGCGACCGCGGAACACTCCAATATCACCTCGGTGGCCGCCTATACCGATCAGGTATGTTTCCTGGTCGGAGTAGGGTTGAAGCCATGGAGACCCGGGAGCTTCGCTACTTCGTCGCGGTCGCCGAGGAGCTGCACTTCAGCCGTGCGGCGGCGCGTCTGGGGATCGCCCAACCGCCGCTGTCGCGCGCGATCAGCCAGCTCGAGCGGCGCCTCGGTGGGCCGCTGCTGGAGCGCAACAGCCGCGGCGTCTCGCTGACCGATGCGGGTCGGGTGCTCCTGGCCGAGGCCCGGGCCGCGCTCGACGCGGTCGAGGCCGCCGAGCGCCGCACCCGCAGGGCCGCGGGCAGCGACGACGAGCCCGGGCTGGTCCTCGTCTCGAAGGCAGGCGCCGCGACCGAGCTGCTGACCAAGCTGCTGGACGCGTACGCCGCCGAGCCCGGCTCGGTGAAGGTCGAGGTCACCCTCTGCGGCATCGGAGAGCAGGGGCCGCACCTGCGCGACGGCCGCGCCGACGTGGCTCTGCTGCACCGACCGTTCGACTCGACCGACGGGCTCGACAGCGAGGACCTGCTCACCGAGGGCCAGGTCGCCGTGCTGCCCTCCAATCACCCGTGGGCGACCCGTTCACACCTGCGGCTGGCCGACCTCGACGACATCCCCGACGTCCCGCCGATGCGCTGGCCCTCGGGCGGTGACACGGCCGGCGGTCCCGGTCCGGAGGTCCGCGACTCGACGCAGCTCTACCAGCTGATCGGGCTCGGCCGGGCGTACGCGATCCTGCCGGAGTCCGCGCGTGCCGAGCAGCACCACGGCATCGCCACCGTCCCGGTCCTGGACGCTCCCGAGGTCACCACGGTCATCGCCTGGCCGCCGCACAGCCGCTCGCTCGCCCTGGCCGCCCTCGTCCGGACCGCGACCCGGCTCTAGCCCTGCTGATCAGAAGGTCTTCCACCAGAGGTTGACGGCGTAGTCGACGTACGTCCCCTCGTGCTCGGCCAGGATCGTGGCGGCCGTGGTGGGGTCGAACTCGATGCGTACGACCGCCTCCAGGTCCGCGCGGGAGGCGAACGACCAGTCCATCTCGACCGGGACCCGCGTCCAGCCGTGCATCGACCAGAACCGCTCCTGCTCCTCCGGCGGCGGGACCTTCGGGTAGCCGCGGCGGAACCAGGCGCCGAAGCTCGACCGGGAGCCGTCGTTGTCGATCACCATCGCCACGCCGCCGCGGCGCATCACCCGGTCGAGCTCGCCGAGCCCGGGCTCGGAGCCCGGACCGAAGAAGTAGGCCCAGCGGGCGTGCATCACGTCGACGGAGGCCGACGGCAGCGGGAGCTGTTGCGCGATCCCGTTGTGGACGGTGACGTTCGGGAGTCGCTTCGTACGCCGCCGGGCCAACGTCACCAGATCCGGATGGGGCTCGATCCCGGTGACGCTGCGGGCGGTCTCGGCGAACTTCGGCAGGTAGAAACCGGTCCCGCAGCCCAGGTCGAGCACGTCGCGCCCGGCCCACGGCGCGGTCTCGGCCATGGCAGCCCAGAGCCGCCCGTGCGGGTCGAGGGCGCGGTTCTCGATCTCGTACGTCGCGGTGTGGTTCCAGATGTTGGGGCTCGGGATCGCTCCCGTCGCCCCCGGCAGGTCGAGCCTGGTCAGATCCGGACCTCGCCGCGCGGCGTCACGAACTTCGCGGCCAGCAGGCCGGGGGTGCCGTGCTCGGCGACCCAGTCGATGTGGACGTTCTCGGCGGGCTTGCCGGTCCACGGGTCGACCCGCTCCTTCAGCTCATCGCCGAGGTAGTCCTTGACCCGCTCGGGGTCGCCGGAGATCTCCAGGTCGGTGAGGGTGATGTCGGAGCCGGCGTTGCCGGGGTGGAGGTCGGGGGTCTCCCACTTGATGAAGTAGGGGAGCTGCGGGTCGGCGATCAGGCCGTTGATGCCGATCTGCTGCCAGTGGAGCTCGCGGCCGTCGGGGAGGTGACGGTTGCCGGGGACCGCCTTGCGGCCGAGCCGCTCCTCGATCGGGGTCATGTCGTCGACGCCGATCACGAAGCCGATCCAGCCGCCACCGAGGGCCGAGCGGGCCTTGACGGCCTGCCCGAACGGGGCCTTGTCGCTGGCCGGGTGCTCGAGTGCCTCGACGACCTCGAGGTAGAGGCCGCCACGCATCGGGAGGATGTAGTTGCGGGTGCCGAAGCGGGGGTGGACGCCGCCGTCGACGAACTCCTGGCCGAGCAGCTCGCCGAGCTGCTTGGCGGTCTGTACCAAGCCATCGGGTCCTGCAGCGTACGAAACATGGTCCAGGCGCATGTAACGATTCTGAACTCTCGCTGAGAGGGAGACCAATCCAGGGTCACTATCTCTTGATGTCGAGAGAAACACCATCCTGCGAGTCGCCTTGCGTCCTCCAGACTTTGGTGCCAAGAATGTTACTACCAAAATTGGCACTAACATTACTGGGCCTGTGACAGGGAGTCGCCGTGACATTCGTTGGCAGGGATCGGGAGCTGTCGATTCTCAACAAGCACTTGGACCGGGTGCGCCGTGGTCGCCGGCTCGACAAGGGGGTCGCCGTGATCATCCGCGGCCGTCGACGGGTTGGGAAGTCGCGTCTCGCCGGAGAGTTCGTACGCCGCGCCGGACTGCCTCATCTGCACTTCCAGGCGTCCAGGAATGCCCCACAGATCGAGGAGTTGAGTCATCTCCGGGACGTGGCCGCCGCCTCGGACCTACCGAATGCCTCCGCGGTGCCCGAGGCTGCTCCGACCACCTTGACCGCGGCGCTGCAACTGCTTGCCCTCGCGATCCCCGACGACTCGCCGTCGATCGTCGTGATCGACGAGTTGCCGTGGCTCCTCGAAGGTTTCGCAGGCGGATCAGGGGAGCTTCAACGGGTCTGGGACCACACACTCTCGCGTAAGCCGGTTCTGCTCCTGCTCCTCGGGAGCGATCTGGCGATGATGGAGAACCTGACGCGACACGACCAGCCGTTCCACGGCAGGGCTGTGGAGCTGGTGCTCGGCGCGCTCAATCCCCGCGAGATCGCCGAGTTCACCGGGACGAGCGGAGTCGATGCCTTCGATGCTCACCTGGTGACGGGCGGTCAGCCGCTCGTGGCCGAAACGTGGGAGGCAGGGATGAATCTGGCGGACTTCCTGCGCGATCAATACGAGGACTCCACGACCGCCATGGTCGTCAATGGGCTTCGGATCCTGGACTCTGAGTTCAGCGAGACCTCGCTGGCGCGCCGGGTACTCACCGCGATCGGGGGCCGCGGGGAACGCACGTTCACGGCGATCCAGCAGGCAGTGTCCGGGGCTGATCCGATCTCGTCGACCTCGTTGACGCGCACGCTCGGGATGCTTCGGGACAAGCGAGTCGTCGCTGCCGACGAGCCGCTTTCGATGAAGTCGTCGACCAAAGACCGCCGCTATCGGATCGACGATCCCGCGCTGCGGTTCTGGCTTGCCTATGTCGAGCCGCATCTCGGCGCGATCGACGCGGGTCGTGGCGACATCGGTCAGGCGGCGGCGGTACGTGACTTCTCGCGGTGGCGCGGTCGAGCCATCGAGCCGGTCGTCCGCGAGGCCGTCTGGCGGCTGATGCCGGGAAGTGCCTGGTCGCAGGTGACCGAGGTCGGCGGTTGGTGGCCGCGTACGAATCGTCCCGAGATCGACCTCGTCGGCGCCGATGCCCGTCCGGCCAAGAACATCGGTTTCGTCGGCACCATCAAGTGGCGGCCGGACAAGCCCCTCACTGCCCGCGACGCCGCTCAGTTGCAGGCCGATGCGCTGTCGATTCCGGGTGTTGAGCCCGGCGTAACCGCGGTCGGAGTGTGCCCGGCCGGAGCCGAAGGTGGCGTCCTGGACCATGTGTGGACCGCTGCCGATCTGCTCGAGGCCTGGGCCTGACCTCTTCAGGCCGTCAGTGTGGGGAGGCCGGGTGGAGGGCCAGGGCGGACCTCGACCGGACGTGCGCCTCGCAGTGGCGGACGAGCTCGGCGTACGCCGCCTTGCCCATCAGCTCGGTCAGCTCGGCCGCGTTGGTGAGGTAGACGGGTTCGACGGCGACGTGGGCCTCGGTGTTGCCGGAGCAGTACCAGTCCAGGTCGTGGCCTCCCGGGCCCCAGCCGCGCCGGTCGTACTCGGTGATCGTCACCTCGGTGTAGGTCGTCCCGTCGGTGAGCTCGACGTCACGGAACGTACGCCGGATCGGCAGCTGCCAGCACACGTCCGGCTTCGTCTCGAAGTGCTCGCGGCCCTCGGCCTGCGCGAGGATGTGGAGGGCGCATCCGGCTCCGCCGGCGAAGTCCGGCCGGTTGGCCAGGACGCAGGACTCCTGCCCACGAAACTCCGTTACGCGGGTCTTCCGCTCGCCGTCCTCGTCGAGCTCGACCCAGTCGTCGGTCTCCACCTCGCGCCCCGGGTGCTGCTCCCAGATCTCCGGCGTCAGCTTGCCGACGAACCCCGCCGTCCGCGCCTCGTCCTCCTCGTCCGCGAAGTGCGCCCCCAGCGTGCAGCACCCCACGTCCGGCGAGCTCTTGAACATCCCCGGGCAGCCGTCGCCGAAGATGCAGGAGTACGCCGACGTCAACCAGGTCAGGTCACATCGCATCCGCTCGTCGGTGTCGTCGGGATTGACGAACTCCACCCACGCACGCGGGAAATCCAGGGGTACCTCGGGCACCTCGCAAGCCTACGTTGTCGATCGACGCCCCGATGCTCAGGCGACGCCCCACGGACGCAGCTTCTCGGGGTTGCGTACGGCCCAGATGCGGGTGATGCGGCCGTCGGCGATGTCGAAGGCGTAGACGGAGACGGTGGTGCCGTCGAGCTCGCCGATCAGGCCGGGCTGGCCGTTGACCTCGCACTCCCGCAGGGTCACCGCCGGGGCGCGGGAGGCGATCTCCATCCAGGCGCCGGCGATCTGCTCGGCGCCGCTGATCGGCTCGAGGAAGGCCAGGGCCAGGCCGCCGCCGTCGGCGGTCGCGACCGCCTGCGGGTCGAGCAGGCTGACGAGGGCCTCGATGTCGTGGGCCTCCCACGCCTGCTTGAAGCTCCGGACGAGATCCTCCCGCTCGGTGCTGGAGTGGTCGCGCGAGGTGTCGATGCGGCGGCGTGCCTGGGAGGCGAGCTGGCGGCAGGCGGCCGGGGTGCGCCCGACGACGTCGGCGATCTCGTTGAAGGTGTAGCGGAAGATGTCGTGCAGGACGAAGGAGACCCGCTCGGCGGGGGTCATCGAGTCGAGGACCACCAGGAACGCCATGCTGACCGACTCGTCGAGGGTGACCCGGTCGGCGGGATCGGCCGGAGCGGAGCCGTCGAGCCAGCCGCCGGGCACCGGCTCCGGGATCCAGTCGCCGACGTACTGCTCGCGCCGAGCGCGCGCCGAGCCGAGCAGATCGAGGCAGATCCGGCTGGCGACGGTCGTCATCCAGGCGCCGGGGTTCTCGATCGCGTCCCGTTGCCGATCGGAGAGGGCGTACCAGCGGGTGTAGGTCTCCTGCGTCACGTCCTCGGCCTCGGCGAGCGAGCCGAGCAGGCGGTAGGCGAGGTTGATCAGCTGGCGGCGTTCGCCGATCACCTCGGAGAGGTGCGGGTCGGTCATGGCGGCTCCTTCGGTCTGCATGTCTACAACCGATCCGACGAAACAGCGACCCGATCTGTGAGACCCGCCTGACATTCCGTACGCCTGCTTCGTCGGAGGGACAACAGACCCACGACAGCTTCAAGGAGTCCGGAACATGATCAGGATCGGCATCATCCTCGGCAGCACCCGTCCCAACCGCAACGGCCCGCAGGTCGCTCACTGGGTCCATGATCTCGCCTCGCGCCGTGACGACGCGACCTTCGAGCTCATCGACCTGCGCGACCATCCGCTCCCGCACCTGGACGAGCCCGTGCCGCCGATGTTCGGGCCCTCGGCCAACCAGCACACCCGCGACTGGGCCGAGCGGATCGCCCCGTTCGACGGGTTCGTGATCGTGACCCCGGAGTACAACGGCGGCATGCCCGGGGTGCTGAAGAACGCCATCGACCACGCCTGTGCGGAGTGGACGAACAAGGCGGTCGGGTTCGTCTCGTACGGGGTCAGCGGCGGCGCTCGCGCGGTCGCCCAGCTGCGTACGGTGTGTGGCACGCTGGGCATGGCCGATGTGAGCCGTCCGGTGGAGCTCTCGCTGTTCACCGACTTCGAGAACCACGCCACCTTCGTGCCCGGCGACCGGCACGCAGTCGCGCTGACCGCCACGCTCGACCAGGTCGTCTCGTGGAGCACCGCGCTCGCGCCGCTGCGTGAGGACATCCTCGTCGGGGCCGAGGCAGGTCGGTCATGAGCGCGGTCGAGGAGGCCGCGATCCGGCAGCAGATCGGGAAGGTCATCGAGGGGCTGCGCGCCAAGGACCTCGACGTCCTCCGGGAGCCGTACGCCCCCGACGTCGTCTCCTTCGACGTCGAGCCGCCGCTCCAGCACGTCGGGATCGAGGCGAAGCTCGCGAACTGGGCGAGGGTCTTCGAGGTCTTCGAGAAGGTGGACTACGAGCTCCGGGACCTGACCCTCACCATCGGTGGGGACGTCGCGTTCGGGTACGCCTTCGGCCGGCTCAGCGGAACCATGAAGAACGGGGTCGCGACGACCGGGATGTGGGTCCGGGTCACCTACGGGCTGCGCCGGATCGACGGCACCTGGAGGATCGTCCACGACCAGGTCTCGGTGCCGTTCGACATCCTCAGTGGCAACGGGGTGACCGACCTCGAACCGTGACGGAGATGACGTCTCGGCGATTCCGGATGGCCGGTGCGGGCGGCGTATTCTTGTAGGTGCGAAGCGACTGCTTCGTATCCATCGTGTATCACCTCGCGCTGGCCCCGCCGGCGGACCAAGGCGGCACAGAGCCGCGGTTCGCAGCGGGAGGTTCGAAAGAGATGTCAGAGCAGCGCGAGCAGAGTCTGGTGCGCGCCGTCGGAGGAACGTACTTCCCGCTCGCGCTGGTCGCGCGGATGCCGTACGCGATGATGGTCGTCGGCGTGCTGACGCTCGTCGTCGCGGGCCGCGACTCGCTGGCGCTCGGGGGTCTGAACTCGGCGATGGTCGGGATCGGCGCCGCGACGTGCGGCCCGCTTCTCGGTGCCGCCGTCGACCGGTTCGGCCAGCGCCGCGTGCTGCTGGTGATCAGCGTCGCCAGCAGCGCGGCGCTGGGCGCGATGGCCTGGGTGGTCTACAGCCCGCTGCCGGACGCGGCCGTGCTGGCGGTGGCGTTCCTGGTCGGTGCGACCGCGCCTCAGATCGCGCCGCTGTCGCGGTCCCGGCTGGTCGCGATCATCTCGGCGTGCATCCCGCCGGCACGCCGCGTCCGGGTGCTCGACTCGACGATGGCCTACGAGTCGGCGGCCGACGAGATCGTCTTCATCGTCGGCCCGGTCGTCGCGGGCGTCCTCGCCGTCACGATCGACCCGTGGGCCCCGGTCGTCGCCGCCGCGGCACTCACCCTGGTCTTCGTCTCCGCCTTCGCGCTCCACCCCAGCGCCGCGGCGGCGCAGGCCGCTGCCGGACGTACGCCGGCTGCCGGCTCCGTGCGTGAGCTCGCCCGCCCGGGTGTGGTCGTCATCGTGGTCGGCATCCTCGGCGTCGGCCTCTTCTTCGGCTCGATGCTCACTTCGCTGACCGCGTTCATGGGCGACCACGGGCGTCCCGAGGAGGCGGGCCTGGTCTACGCCGCGATGGGCGTCGGGTCGGCCGCGCTGGCGATGGGCGTCGCCCTCTTCCCGGCGGGCTTCACCTCGGCCGCACGCTGGCTGGTCTTCGGCGGGGTCATGCTCGTCGGCGCGCTGGCCCTGCCCGGAGTGTCCTCGGTGACCGGGATGGTGCTCGCGCTGCTCGTCGTCGGCCTAGGTATCGGGCCGACCCTGGTCACCCAGTACGGCCTCGGTGCCCGTCGCAGCCCCGTCGGCCGGTCCGCCACCGTGATGACCATGCTCGGCTCCGCCGTCATCCTCGGGCAGTCGCTCGCCTCCGCGATCACCGGGAACGTCGCCGAGCGCTGGGGCACCGAGGCGGCGCTCCTGCTGCCCGCCGCTGCCGCGCTCGTGGTTGTCGTCGCCGGCGCGGTCAACGCCCGGATCGGGGAGCCCTCCGCGCCCGTCGCCGCCAGTCCCGAGCGCGAGGCGGCTACGGCCGGCCGCTGAGCGCCTCGGCGACCCGGATCCGCAGCTCGGGCAGGACGTCGGTGACGAACCACGGGTTGCGGGCCTGCCAGCGGAAGTTCAGCGGTGAGGGGTGGACGAGCGGGAACCGATCCGGCAGATAGTCGCGGAAGCCGCGTACGCGCTCGGTCAGCGAGCTCTTCCCGCCGAGGTAGTGGCGCTGGGCGTAGTCGCCGACGACCAGGGTGAGGCTGATCTGTGGCATCAGCTCGAGCAGGCGGGGGTGCCAGGTCGGCGCGAAGTCGGCTCGCGGCGGCAGATCGCCGGTCGTGCCTTTGCCCGGGTAGTAGAAGTCCATCGGCAGGATCGCGAAGGCCGCCGGGTCGCGGAAGGTGGCTTCGTCGACGCTGAGCCACCCGATGAGGCGCTGCCCGCTCGCGTCGTTCCAGGGGATGCCGCTCTGCTGAGCCCTGATGCCCGGTGCCTGACCGATGATCAGGCACCGGGCATCCGGATGGGCCACGTAGAGGGGTTCGTATCCGGCCTCGACGGCCCACGCGTTGCTCGGATGGGCCGCGATCTCTCGGCGGATCCGGTCGAGTTCCTTCATGGGGTCATCCTCCTGCGTATCTCTTGCTTGGAGAGGAGTTCCGCGTGGGCGATGGCGAGCCACTAAAGTCGAACCTATGCGTTTGGGCGTACTCGACATCGGATCGAACACGGGACACCTGCTCGTGGTCGACGCCCACGGCGGGGCGGCCCCGTTACCGGCGTACTCGTTCAAGCAACCGTTGCGGCTGGCTGAGCACCTCGACGAGGCCGGAGATGTGACCGAGGCCGGGATCGAGGCGCTGAAGGCCTTCACCCGCGAATCGGTGGCGGTCGCGGAGGAGAAGGGCGTCTCGGAGATGTTGGCGTTCGCGACCTCGGCGGTGCGCGATGCCGGCAACTCGCAGCAGGTGCTCGACCGCGTACATGCCGAGACCGGGGTCGAGATCGAGGTCCTGCCCGGCGACGACGAGGCGCGGCTGACCTTCCTGGCCGTACGCCGCTGGTTCGGCTGGTCCGCCGGACGGCTCGCCGTCTTCGACATCGGCGGCGGTTCGCTGGAGATCGCGGCCGGTCTCGACGAGCAGCCGTACGTCGCCTGGTCGCTGCCGCTGGGAGCCGGCCGGCTCGCGCGCAGCTACTTCGGTGACCGTCCGACGGAGGAGGAGATGCGGGAGCTGCGCCGGACGATCCGCGCCTCGATCGCCGAGGACGCGGGCAAGATACTGCGCGACGGCAAGCCGGACATGGCGGTGGCGACCTCGAAGACGTTCCGCTCGCTGGCGCGCATCTGCGGAGCCGCGCCGAGCGGTGAGGGTCTGCGGGTGCGCCGCGAGCTGCCGCTGGCCGAGCTGCGCGACTGGATCCCGAAGCTGCTCGAGATGTCGCTCGAGGAGCTCTCCGAGCTGCCCGGGGTCAGCCCGTCACGGGCCCATCAGATCGTGCCCGGCGCGCTGGTCGCCGAGGCCTGCCTCGACATCTTCGACCTGCCTGCTTTCGAGATCTGCCCATGGGCGCTGCGTGAGGGCCTGATCCTCGACCGCCTCGACCACCTGTCCTTCATCGGCAGTTCCAATCCTGGAAGCCCCGACTAGGAGGCCCCGCGATGATCTCGCTGTCGACGTCCTCTACCTATCCCGAGTCGACCGCTCATGCCTTCGGGTACGCCGCGGAGGTGGGCTACGACGGGGTCGAGATCATGGTCGGCATCGACGCGCTGTCGCAGCAGACCCATGCGGTCAAGCAGCTCGCCGAGCACCACGGTCTGCCGATCGTCGCGATCCACGCGCCGACGCTGCTGTTCACCCAACAGGTGTGGGGCTTCGAGCCCTGGGGGAAGCTCGAGCGGTCGGCCGAGATGGCCATCGAGGTCGGTGCGGGGGTAGTGGTCGTACATCCGCCGTTCCGCTGGCAGCGCGAGTACGCGGCCGGGTTCGTGGACGGGATCGCCAGGCTGGAGCGCTCGACCGGGCTGCGGTTCGCCGTGGAGAACATGTACCCGTGGCGGGCGGCCAAGCGCTCGACGCCGATGTACCTGCCCCACTGGGACCCCTCGACCGAGGAGTACGCCAACACCACCATCGATCTCTCTCACGCCGCGATCGCCGGCGACGACGTGATCGAGATGGCCAAGCGGCTCGGCCCGCGGCTGCGGCACATCCACCTCACCGACGGCACCGGCTCGGCCAAGGACGAGCATCTCGTCCCTGGCCGCGGCCACATGGGCGCCGACCGCTTCCTGCGCCATCTCGCCGCCACCGGCTTCGACGGCGAGATCGTGCTGGAGATCAGCACCCGCCGCGCCCACTCCCGCGAGGAGCGCGTCGCCGACCTCCGCGAGTCGCTCGAGTTCGCGCGCAAGCACTTCGAGTCCTGATGTCACTGCTGGTCGAGCCGGCGGGGCCTCAGTCGCGGGCGGCGAGCCAGGACCAGGTGAGCGAGGTCAGGGCGAGGACGAGGACGGCGGTGGCGACGCCCCACCAGCCGACGACGTACGCATAGCCGAGCAGCCAGCCGAAGAGGCTCGAGCCGCCGTAGTAGAAGAGGTTGTAGAGGGCGCTGGCCTGGGCCTTGCCGACCTTCGCGCGGGCGCCGACCCACCCCGACGCGACGCCGTGGGCACCGAAGAAGCCGGTGGTGAGGACGACGAGGCCGGTCAGGACCATCGCGAGGTTGTCGGGGAAGGTCATCACGACGCCGACGATCGTGATGACGACGCAGGTCAGCATGACCTTTCTCCGCCCGTGGGTGGCGGCCAGCCGGCCCGCGACCGACGACGAGACGGTGCCGCCGAGATAGGCGAAGAAGATCTGGCTCGAGATCGCCACCGGCAGCCCGAAGGGCTCGCGCTCGAGGCGGAACCCCAGATAGTTGTACGTCGCCACGAACCCGCCCATCAGCAGCGCTGCCTGCCCGTAGAGGACGAGCATGCCCGGGTCGCGGAGGTTGGCCAGCACCCCCTCGCGTACCGACGTCGTCGGCCTGCCGACCGGTCGGACCCAGCCCTGCGCACGCGGGATCAGGGTGATCGCGATGACCGCGGCGATCGCCGAGAGGACGCCGCCGGCGGTGACGCCCAGGCGCCAGCCGCCGAGGTCGGCGAACGGCCCGGTGATGACCCGGCCGAGGAGGCCGCCGACCGTGGTGCCGGAGATGTAGATGGCCGCGGCGAGGCTGACGTGGCGTACGTGGATCTCCTCGGCCAGGTAGGCGACCGCGAGGGCGGGTACGCCGCCGAGCGCGAGACCTTCGAGGCTGCGCAGGACGAGAAGCGTGGTGAAGCCGGGGGCGAGCGGGGTGAGCAGGCCGAGGACGAGCGAGATCGAGAGCGCGATCTTCATCGCCGGCGCCCGGCCGATGCGGTCGGCGACCCACGACCAGCCGAGGACGCTGACCGCGAGGCCGAGGGTCGCGGTGGAGACGGTGAGCGCGGCGGAGGCCTCGTTGACCTCGAGCGCGTGCGCGACGGTCGGCAGGATGCCCTGGGTGGAGTACATCTGCCCGAAGGTCGCGATCCCGGCGGCGAAGAGGCCGATCAGGATCCGGCGGTAGCCGCTGCTGCCGGCATCGTGCCCGACCCAGGGGCGGGTCAGGGAGGCATCGACGGACATCGTTCTCACGGTAAAGCAGGTGTTGTGGGTGGGTGAAGCCACGGCGTACGTGAGATATCTCTACTCTGGGGGCGATGTCTGCGCTGTCCGATCGACTCTCGACGCGCCTCGTCGGCGTCGACGTGGCGCGGTGCCTGGCGTTGCTGGGGATGATGGCGACGCACGTGCTCGACCCGGTCGACGCGTCCGGGGAGCTGACCAGGATCCAGGCCGTCGCCGGGGGCCGGTCCGCGGCGCTCTTCGCGGTGCTCGCCGGGGTCAGCCTGGCGCTGATGACCGGACGTCAGGTGCCGGTGCGCGGGCAGGTGCTCGCGTCGAGGTCGCTGGGGCTGGTCGCGCGGGCCGTGCTGATCGCCGCGCTCGGGCTGGTGCTCGGGTCGCTCGGCACCAACATCGCGATCATCCTGACCTACTACGGGATGCTGTTCCTGCTCGCGATCCCGTTCCTCGGGCTGCGGTCGCGGTGGTTGTGGCTTCTCGGTGTGGTCTGGATCGTGGTCGGGCCGCTGTTGTCGCAGGCCGTCCGGCCGTTGCTGCCGGCGCGGCAGTTCGCCAGTCCGGATCCGGCCCAGCTGCTGGAGCCGGGCCAGCTGCTCGCCGAGCTGCTCTTCACCGGCTACTACCCGGCCGTCCCGTGGCTGGCGTACGTACTGATCGGGATGGCCATCGGCCGGATCGACCTGCGCAACCGGCTCGTGGTCACGATGCTCTGGACCGGCGGCGTCATCATCTCCGTCTCGGCCACCTGGCTCTCGGACAGACTGGTCCGGCTGCCGTCGGTGGCCGAGGTGCTGCTGCGCACCTATCCCGGGCTGGACATCGACGGGGCGCTGACCGCGATGAGCCATGGCCTCTACGGGCAGACCCCGGTCGACGGTGGCTGGCAATGGCTGCTGGTCGTGGCGCCGCACTCGACCACGCCGTTCGACCTGGCGCAGACGATCGGCAGCTCGATGTTCGTCATCGGGGCATGCCAGATGATCGCGCTGCGGCTGCCGGACCGGTGGCGCACCGGGATGGCGGTGCTGTTCGGCGCCGGCACGATGACCCTCACCCTCTACACGCTGCATGTAGTGATGAAGACCGATGCGGTCTGGCCGCGGGAGACGCCCGACACGTACGTCTTCCATGTGCTGGTCGTGATGGGGATCGGCGCGCTCGTCACCGCGTGGGGTCGTTCGGGGCCGCTCGAATGGCTCGTCGGGCGCCCTGCGGCCTGGCTGCGGAGGACGGAGCCCCGCCCCGAGCTGTCGTCGTCGGGTTAGCGTGCTTCCATGAGCACCACGGCACCGCGGCGAGGGCGCAGACCCGGCTCGCCGGACACGCGCGCGGCGATCCTGGCGGTGGCGCGGCAGCGCTTCGCGCAGCAGGGGTACGCCGCGACCTCCGTCCGCGGGATCGCGACCGCCGCCGGTGTCGACTCCGCTCTGGTGCACCACTATTTCGGCACCAAGGAGGACCTCTTCGTCGCCTCGCTGGAGCTGAGGGTCGATCCACGAGACGTCGTGCCCGTGCTCGCCGCCGGTGGCCGCGACGGTGTGGGGGAGCGGCTCATCCGAATGCTCCTGAGCATCTGGGACGACGAGGAGTCCCGGCTCCCGCTGATGGCGCTGATGCGCAGCGCCTTCGAGCCGGAGGGGAGCGCTCTGGTGCCGGAGGCCTTCGGCCGGCTGATCCTGGCGCCGGTCGGCGAGGCGCTCGAGCTCGACGAACCGGAGCGGCGGATCACCTTGGTGGCCTCGCAGCTGGTCGGGCTCGTCGCGCTTCGCTACATCGCCCGGATCGAGCCGCTCGCCTCGGCTCCGGTGGAGACGCTGGTGGCGACGTACGCGCCGGTGGTCCAGGGCTATCTGACCGGGCCTTTGCCCTAGTGCCTCTTGCGCGGGCAGCCGCGTCGTGCCACATTTCATCATGTGATGAATAACGTGGTGGAGGTGTCCGGCCTCCGGGTCGTACGCGGTAAGAGCGAGGTCCTCCACGGCCTCGACTTCTCCGTCCGGGCAGGTGAGGTGACCGGGCTGCTCGGGCCGTCGGGGTGCGGCAAGACGACGCTGATGCGTGCGCTCGTCGGCGTCCAGGCGAAGGTGACTGGAACGCTGACCGTCCACGGCGAGCCCGCGGGGTCTTCTTCGTTGCGCTCGCGGATCGGCTATGTCACGCAGGCGTCCAGCGTCTACGACGACCTGACGGTCACCGAGAACCTCCGCTTCTTCGCGAAGGTTCTCGGTGCGCCCGCGTCCTCGGTGACGTCGGCGATCGAGACGGTGGACCTGGTGTCCCATGCCGACCAGGTCGTACGCGACCTCTCCGGCGGCCAGCGCTCGCGCGTCTCGCTCGCGGCGGCGCTGCTCGGCTCGCCGTCGCTGCTCGTGCTCGACGAGCCGACCGTCGGGCTCGACCCGGTGCTCCGCGAGCAGTTGTGGGGCACCTTCCACGGCCTGGCCGCCGCGGGTGCGGCGGTCATCGTCTCCAGCCATGTGATGGACGAGGCCGATCGCTGCGACCGGCTGATGCTGATGCGCGAGGGCGTGATCCTCGCCGACGGCAGCCCGGCCGAGATCAAGCAGAAGGCGAACGCGGACGATATCGAGCACGCCTTCCTGACGTTGGTGAAGGAGGCGGCATGAGCCTGCGACGAACCCTGGCCGTGGCGGGGCGGGTGCTCGCCCAGATCCGGCGGGACCACCGCACCCTGGTGATGCTGGTCGTGCTGCCGACGCTGCTGATGACGTTGCTGTGGTGGATGTACAAGGAGTCACCCGCGCCGATCTTCGACCGGATCGGCCCGGCCCTCCTGGCGATCTTCCCGTTCATCGTGATGTTCCTGGTCACCTCGGTGACCACGCTGCGCGAACGCTCCTCGGGGACGCTCGAACGGCTGCTGGCGATGCCGCTGGGCAAGGGCGACTTCCTGCTCGGCTACGCGCTCGCGTTCGGGCTGCTCGCCGCGGTCCAGTCCGGCGTGGCGGTCGGGGTCAGTGTGGGCCTGCTCGGGCTCGAGATCAGCGGCTCGGTCGCCCTGCTCGTGGTCGTCGCGATCGTCGACGCCGTCCTCGGCACCGCGCTCGGCCTGCTGGTCTCGGCCTTCGCCACCACCGAGTTCCAGGCCGTGCAGTTCATGCCGGCGATCGTGGTCCCGCAGATCCTGCTGTGCGGCCTGCTCGTACCGCGCGAGTCGCTGCCGACGGTCCTCGAGGCCATCTCCGACCTCCTCCCGCTCTCCTACGCCGTCGATGCGATGACCCACCTCGTCACCTCCACCGACACCGGCGAGGTCTGGACCGACCTGGCCGTCGTCACCGGGTTCGTCGTGGCCGGCCTCGCCCTCGGCTCGGCGACGCTGCGGCGGCGTACTCCCTGACCGCCGAGGCGTCAGCCCCGTCGGCCGAGGCGTCGCTCGCGCTGGCCGACTTGGCAGCGCGGTGACGTGTCGGCCGACCGGAGCGACGCCTCGGCCGACGTAAGTGACGCCTCGGCCGGATCGGGTTGTGAGGTGGTGAGAGGAAGTTGACGGAAGGGGTACGGAGGGCCGGTCGGGGTGAAACGTTGACGCCGGAATGTAGAGGTCGCCAGTCCCCGACCCGAAACGGTGTGAGTACGCGTGACCGACACCCACTGTCCTTACTGCAGCTTGCAGTGCGGGATGACCCTTTCACGCAAAGGGCCCCGGCTGGAGGTCAGTGAGCGATCGTTCCCGGTGAACGAGGGTGCTCTGTGTCGCAAGGGGTGGACGGCGGCGGGGCTGCGCGGCAGCCGCGAGCGGCTCACCACGCCGATGGTGCGCGACCGGGCGACGGGGGAGTGGAGCGCGGCGACGTGGGACGAGGCGCTCGACCTGATCGCCTCTCGGCTCGAAGCCCTCCGCGACGAGCACGGCGCCGACGCCAACGCCGTCTTCGGGGGCGGCGGGCTGACCAACGAGAAGGCGTACCAGCTCGGGAAGTTCGCCCGGGTCGCCCTCGGCACCTCCCAGATCGACTACAACGGCCGCTGGTGCATGTCCTCGGCCGCGTCGGCCGGCAACCAGGCGTTCGGGGTCGACCGCGGGCTGCCGTTCCCGCTGGCCGACATCGAGCAGACCGACGTCTGCGTGCTCGTCGGTTCCAATCTCGCCGAGACGATGCCGCCGGCCGCCCGCCACCTCGACCGGCTGCGCGAGAACGGCGGCAAGGTCGTCGTCATCGACCCGCGGCTGACCCCGACCGGTGAGCGCGCCGACCTCTTCCTCCAGCCGGTCCCCGGCACCGACCTGCCCCTCGCGCTCGGTGTCCTGCACCTGCTCGACGCGGCCGGCGCGGTCGACGAGGACTACATCGCCGAGCGGACCACGGGCTTCGAGGACGTACGCCGCTCCGTGGCCGCCTGGTGGCCGGAGATGGTCGAGCGGGTCACCGGCGTCGAGGCGAGCCAGGTGCGCGAGCTCGCCGCCCTGCTGGCGAACGCGGAGAAGGTGACGGTCCTGACCGCCCGCGGCGCCGAGCAGCACGCCCAGGGCACCGCCACCGTCCTGGCCTGGCTCAACGTCGCGCTGGCGCTCGGCATGCCCGGGAAGGCGTACGCCGGCTACGGCTGCCTGACCGGCCAGGGCAACGGTCAGGGTGGCCGCGAGCACGGCCAGAAGGCCGACCAGCTCCCGGGCTACCGGATGATCGACGACCCCGCGGCCCGCGCACACGTCGCCAAGGTCTGGGGCGTAGACCCGGCGTCCATCCCCGGCAAGGGCCGCTCCGCCTACGAGCTGCTCGACGCGCTCGGCACCCCCGAGGGCCCCAAGAGCCTGCTCGTGTTCGGCTCCAACATCGTCGTCTCCGCCCCCAACGCCACCCACATCGCGTCGCGACTGGCAGACCTCGACCTGCTGGTCGTCGCCGACATGGTGATGAGCGAGACCGCCGCGCTGGCGGACGTGGTCCTGCCGGTGACCCAGTGGGCCGAGGAGACCGGCACCATGACGAACCTCGAGGGTCGGGTCATCCTGCGCAACCAGGCGATCAGTGCCCCGGGCGGGGTCAAGAACGACCTCGACATCATCACCGGCCTCGCCACCCGCCTCGGTGCCGCCTCGACCTGGCCGACCGACCCGGCCACTGTCTTCGACGAGCTCCGTGCGGCCTCGAAGGGCGGCAAGGCCGACTACAGCGGCATCACCTACGACCGCATCCGCGACGAGGACGGCGTCTTCTGGCCCTGCCCGGAGGGCAGCGAGGGCACCCCGCGGATGTTCGCGGAGGACTTCTTCCACGCCGACGGCCGGGCCCGCTTCATCGACGTCGCCCACCGTGGCCCGGCCGAGGCGCCGACCGCCGACTACCCGCTCCACCTGACCACCGGCCGGGTGCTCGCGCAGTACCAGTCCGGTGCCCAGACCCGGCGGATCAAGGACCTTCCCGACGAGGGCGCCTTCGTCGAGCTCCACCCGCTGTTGGCCGACCGGGTCGGCGCCCACGACGGCGACCCGGTCGTCGTACGCACCCCCCGCGGCGAGATGAAGGCGCCCGCGCGGATCGTCACCACGATCCGCCCGGACACGGTCTTCGTCCCGTTCCACTGGGTCGGCGCCAACAAGCTCACCAACGACGCTCTCGACCCGTCCAGCCGGATGCCGGAGTTCAAGGTCTGCGCGGCGGCGGTGAGCGCATGAACGAGCCCATGAGTGAGAAGCGCATCGTCGTCATCGGGGGCGGCATGGCCGCGGCGCGCCTCGTCGAAGGGCTGGTCGCGCGCGGCCTCGGTCCGCAGACGACCGTGCTCGCGGAGGAGCAGCACGCTCCGTACAACCGGATCCTGCTCTCCGCCGTTCTCGAGGGCACCCACCGTCCCGGGGCACTCGCGCTGCGCGAGAAGCAGTGGTACGCCGACAGGGGAGTCGACCTCCGCCTGAACAGCCTCGTCGTCGACATCCACCGGGACACCAAGACGGTCGAGCTCGCCGACCGGACGACGGTCCCCTACGACGCCGTCGTGCTGGCGACCGGGGCCATCCCGACCCTGCCGCCGATCCGCGGCGTGGTGCGGATGGACGGCTCGCTGGACCCGCGGGTGCAGGCGTTCCGCAGCCTGGATGACTGCGCGCGCCTGCTCGACACCCTGCACGACCACCCGCGCAGCGCGGTGATCGTCGGCGGTGGCCTGCTCGGTCTCCAGGTCGCCCGCGCCCTGGCGGTCCGCGGCATCGAGACCGAGATCGTCGAGGGCCACGACCACCTGCTCAGCAGCCAGGTCGACGCGTCGGCCGGCAAGGTGCTCAAGCGGTCGATGGCCAAGCTCGGCACCCAGGTCTACCTCGGCGCCCGCGCGACCAGGCTGACCGACGAGGGGCTCAAGCTCGACAACGGCTACACCCTCGAGACCGACCTGGTGGTGCTCACCGCGGGCGGACGGCCGCGCGCCAACCTCGCCCGCCGCGCCGAGCTCACCGTCAACCGCGGCATCGTCGTCGACGACCAGCTGCGCAGCATCGACGACCCGGACGTCTACGCGATCGGCGACTGCGCCGAGCACGACGGCAACGTGACCGGCTTCGTCTCACCGGCCTGGGAGCAAGCCGGGGTCCTGGCCGACGTCCTCGCCGGCAAGGACGCGAGCTATCAGGGACACCGCGTCGTCGCCCGTCTGCGCGCCACCGACCTCGACGTCTGCGTCCTCGGCTCCCCGGAGGACGAGGCGGGTGAGGTCGTCGAGATCGCCAACCCGATCAAGGGCACCCACCGCAAGCTCGTCGTACGCGACGGCCGCATCGTCGCCGGTGCCCTCGTCGGTGACCTGAGCCGGGTCGGTCTGATCACCCAGGCCTTCGACCGGCAGACGGTGCTCGGCGAGCACGAGGCCGGGCAGCTGCTGCTGCCCGAGCCCTCCAGGAGTCCGCGTCCGGAGCTCCCCGACGACGCGGAGGTCTGCGCCTGCGCCGGCGTCAGCGCCGGCCGGATCCGGGCGTGCCGGTCCCTCGAGGACGTACGCGAGACCACCCGCGCCACCACCGGCTGCGGTGGCTGCGCGTCGACCGTACGTCAGCTCCTGGCCACCCGGCCCAGTGGCAGTCAGCTCAGTGCAACGCAGCTCAGTCTGGAAGGAACTACGTGATGAGCCCTCACCTCCGCAAGAAGGTCGTCGTCGTCGGCCACGGCATGGTCGGTCACCGCTTCGTGACCGCCGCGATCGAGCGCGGTCTCACCGAGACCCACGACATCGTGGTGTTCGGTGAGGAGCCGCGCCCGGCGTACGACCGGGTCGCCCTCACCAGCTTCTTCGAGGTCGGCGCCGAGGCCCTCTCCTTCCTCCCCTCCGGCGTCTACGAGGACCCGCGGGTCACCCTGCGCACCAGCACGAGCGTGGTCGAGATCGACCCTGCCGCCCAGACGGTGATGCTCGCCGACGGCGAGGAGATGGCGTACGACGAGCTGGTGCTCGCCACCGGAGCGGCACCGTTCGTGCCGCCGGTGCCGGGTTCGGAGCTCGGGAACGTCTTCGTCTACCGCACCATCGAGGACCTCGAGGCGATCCGCGAGGCCGCCAAGACGGCGAAGGCCGGGGCCGTGATCGGCGGCGGCCTGCTCGGTCTGGAGGCCGCCAACGCGCTGCACCAGCTCGGCGTCAAGACCCACGTCGTCGAGATGAACCCGCGGCTGATGTCCGTGCAGATCGACGAGGCCGGCGGCCGCGTGCTCGGTAAGCACATCACCGATCTCGGCCTCACCGTTCACACCGGCGTCATGACGGAATCGATCTCGCCGGACGCCGTCGCCGAGATCTCGGTCGTGGACGAGGACGAGGGTGGCGTGCTCGACGGCAAGGTCAGCGCGCTGAGGTTCAAGGACGTCGAGGAGCTGCTGCCGGTCGACATGATCGTCTTCTCGGCCGGTATCCGGCCGCGCGACGCGCTCGCCCGGGCCGCCGGCCTGGACCTGGCCGAGCGCGGCGGCGTGCTGGTCGACGAGCAGTGCCGGTCCTCCGACCCGCACGTGTGGGCGGTCGGCGAGTGTGCCGCGCCCGGCGGGAAGATGTACGGCCTGGTGGCCCCCGGCTACGACATGGCCGAGGTCGTCGCCGACGCCCTCCTGGGCGGCCAGGGCACCTTCACCGGTGCCGACATGTCGACGAAGCTGAAGCTGCTCGGTGTCGACGTCGCGAGCTTCGGTGACGCGCACGGCACCACCCCGGACTGCCTGGAGCTCACCTACTCCGACGCCGTCGCCGGCGTCTACAAGAAGCTGGTGATCAGCGAGGACGGCACCCGGCTGCTCGGCGGCGTGCTGGTCGGCGACGCCTCGGCGTACGGCCTGCTCCGCCCCATGGTGGCCTCAGGCATGGAGCTTCCGGAGAACCCGGAGGAGCTGATCCTCCCCCAGTCCACGGGCGGTGGGGGAGGGATCCAGCTTCCGCCGGAGGCGCAGATCTGCTCGTGCAACAACGTCACCCGCGGTGACATCGAGGCCGCCGTCGACAACGGCTGCGAGAGCGCGGCCGAGGTCACCAAGTCGACCAAGGCCGGGAGCACCTGTGGGTCGTGCAAGGTGCAGGTGAAGAAGATCGTCGAGGACTACTTCACCGCCCAGGGCAAGACCGTCGACACGTCCCTGTGCGAGCACTTCGCGATGACCCGCGCCGAGCTCTTCGACGTGGTCCTGATCCACGGCTACAAGACCTTCGATCAGATCATCGAGGCCCACGGCACCGGCCGCGGCTGCGACCTGTGCAAGCCGGCCGTCGCGTCGATCCTGGCCAGCCAGCTCAACGGGCACGTCCTGGCCAAGGAGAACCGCAAGCTCCAGGACACCAACGACGCCTACCTGGCCAACCTCCAGAAGAACGGCTCCTACTCGGTCGTCCCGCGCATCCCCGGTGGCGAGATCACGCCCGAGGGCCTGATCGTGATCGGTGAGGTGGCCAAGGATTTCGGGCTCTACACCAAGATCACCGGCGGCCAGCGCATCGACATGTTCGGTGCCCGGATGGAGGATCTCCCCGCGATCTGGAAGCGCCTGGTCGACGCCGGGTTCGAGTCCGGCCACGCGTACGGGAAGTCCCTGCGCACCGTGAAGTCCTGCGTCGGCTCGACCTGGTGCCGCTACGGCGTCCAGGACTCCGTCGGCCTCGCGATCATGCTGGAGACCCGCTACCGCGGGCTGCGCTCGCCGCACAAGCTCAAGGGTGGCGTCTCCGGCTGCGCCCGCGAGTGCGCGGAGGCCCGCGGCAAGGACTTCGGTGTCATCGCCACCGAGAAGGGCTGGAACCTGTACGTCGGCGGCAACGGTGGCGCCATCCCGGCCCACGCCCAGCTGCTCGCCGGTGACCTGAGCACCGAGGAGCTGGTCAGCTACCTCGACCGCTTCCTCATGTACTACGTACGCACCGCCGACCGCCTCCAGCGCACCTCGACCTGGATCGACTCCCTCGACGGTGGCCTGGACCGGGTCCGCGAGGTCGTGGTCGACGACGTCCTCGGCCTGGGCACCGAGCTCGAGGCCGCGATGGCGCACCACACCGAGACGTACTTCGACGAGTGGAAGGCCACGCTCGAGGACCCGGAGAAGCTGCGCCGGTTCGTCTCCTTCGTCAACGCCCCCGACATCCCGGACCCCAACATCTCCTTCGGATCCACCCGCGGCCAGATCGTCCCGGAGGTCGGCGTGGAGCCGGCCGCCGTCGGCCCGGTCTCGCTCGGTGCCTCGATCCCTGTCGGAATGCCCACTCTCGAGGAGACCCGATGACCGAGACCCAGATCCAGACCGTGACCTACATCGCCGTCTGCCGCCTCGACGACATCGACCCGGAGACGGGCATCGCCGCGCTGGTGCGCGGCGAGGCCGTCGCCGTCTTCCGGACCCTCGACGACCGGGTCTTCGCGTTGTCGAACTTCGACCCGTACGGTCACGCCTCGGTCCTCGCCCGCGGGATCCTCGGAACGCGTGGCGAGGTGCCGTTCGTCGCCTCGCCACTGCTCAAGCAGCCGTTCTCGCTCGAGAGCGGTCGGTGCCTCGACGACCCGTCGGTGTCGGTCGCGACCTACGAGGTCGACGTCGTCGACGGAGAGATCCGGGTTGGCGCCCGGCGATGACGAACGCGGCACAAATGGTCCAGGAGACCTACGATTCGGATGTGGACAGTGGCGCGCTGAGCGGCTTCCGTGTCGGCGTGACCGCGGCACGGAAGGCGGAGGAGCAGATCAACCTGCTCGAGAGGCGGGGGGCACATGTGGTGTGGGCCCCCGCCCTCTCGGTCGACCCCAACCGGGTCGACGCCGGTGCGCTGCGTGCGGTGACCGAGCAGATCATCGGCCAGAAGATCGACATGTTCCTGGCCACGACCGGCATCGGGACCCGTGCGTGGTTCGACGCCGCGGAGGAGTGGGGACTGCTCGACCGGCTCCTCGAGACGCTCCGCGGCGCTGAGATCCTGGCACGCGGACCGAAGTCGGTGGGTGCGATCCGGCGGCGCGGGCTGCGAGAGCTGTGGGCGCCGGAGTCGGAGGAGTTCGACGACGTCCTGGAGCACCTGCGCGGACGCGACCTGACCGGCAAGCGGATCGTGGTGCAGGAGCACGGACAGTCGCTGTCGATGGTCGTGCACGCGCTGACCCGGCAGGGCGCCGAGGTCATCAACGTGGTCGTCTACCGGGTCGAGTCGGCCGCGGACCCCGAGCCGATGTTCCGGCTGGTCGAGGTCTTGTCCGACGGCGAGCTGGACGCGGTCACCTTCACCTCCGCTCCCGCCGTGGCCGCGTTCATGCAGGCCGCCGGTTCGGTCGGGCTGCGCGACGAGGTCGTGGCGGCGTTCCAGGCCGACGTGGTCGCGGCGTGCGTCGGTCCGGTGACCGCGGCGGCCTTCGAGATGTGGGGCGTGCCGACGATGGTCCCGGACCGCTCCCGCACCGCCGCCATGGTCAAGATGCTCGAGACCGAGCTGCCGCTGCGGCGTTCCGGGCTGTTCATCGAGCTCTCCGGTGGCCACCAGCTGCTGCTCCACGACGACGCGGTCATCCTCGACGGTGCCGAGGTCAAGCTCTCCCCGGCCCCCGCCGCCGTCCTGGGCGCGCTCGTCGCCAACCCCGGCAACGTCGTCTCCCGGCAGGCCCTGCTCGCCATGCTCCCCTCCGGCACCGCCGGCTCCGAGCATGCGGTCGAGATGGCTGTCGCACGGCTCCGCTCAGCCCTGGGAACGAAAACGATCCAGACGGTGGTCAAACGCGGCTACCGCCTGGCGGTGGCGGAATGAGCCGGCCAGAACCCCGCATGTGTGGGGAAGTGACCAGCCGTGCGACGGCCGGCGGCGTGACTTCCGTGCATGTGCGGGGAAGTGGTCGGCGATGACGCGGCTCGTGGTCGTCGCGCACGGCACCCGACAGCTGCTCGGCAACGCGGTCGCCTCGATCATCGCCAAGCGCGCCGGACGGGTGCTCGGGATGGAGTCGAAGGCTGCGTACGTCGAGCTCTGCGATCCACTGCTGACCGACGTCCTGGCTGACGGCCAGCCGTCGGTCGTGGTCCCGCTGCTGCTCTCGACCGGCTACCACATCAAGGTCGACCTGCCGCGGGCCGCCGAAGGGCTGCCGGTGGCGATGGGCCGTGCGCTCGGCCCGGATCCGCTGCTCGCCTCCGCGCAGGTCTCGCGGCTGGTCGCCGCCGGCGTCTCACCTGGTCATCCGGTGGTTCTGGTCGCCGCCGGCTCCAACGACCCGTCGGCCCGCGCCGACATCGCGGCGGCCGGTCTGATGCTGGCCGAGGCCTGGGGTGGCCCGGTCCGGGTCGCCACGGTCTCCGGCTCCGGCGCTCCGGCCCTCGACGAGGTCGTACGCCCTGGCGACGCCGTCTCGCCCTACCTGCTCGCCCCCGGCTTCTTCTCCGACCTGGTCCGGACGCGCTCCGAAGCCGCCGGTGCCGAGGTCGTCGCCGACGTCATCGGCCCCCACCCCGACGTGGTCGAGCTGGTCGTACGCCGCGCCGCGGCGCTCCTCGCCGCACGCGACACTGACGAGGCCAAGGTCGGCTGACCGCCATCAACCTCGCCGAGTCGGCTCGTTCTGACCGACTTTCGTGTCGAGTCGGCTCGTCATGACGAGCCGACTCGGCGGGGTTCGCGGTCAGGTCGTGTAGTCGGCGTTGATGCGGATGTAGCCGTCGGTGAGGTCGCAGCCGTAGACGGTGAACTCGCCCGAGGCGATACCGAGGTCGACCTCGATCGAGACTTCATCACCAGACAGATAAGTCGACAAATCTGCCAATAGATTTGCCGAGACCTGGGCCGGGTAGGTCTCGGTGCCGCCGAAGGCGATGCGTACGTGCTCGGGGGAGATGTCGGTCTCCTCGCGGAGCTTGCCGATGGCCATCGCGACGCGGCCCCAGTTGGGGTCGGCCCCGTGGACGGCGGTCTTGACCAGAGGCGAGTTGACGATGGCCTTGCCGACCCGCTTGGCCTGGGCGTCGTCGCGGGCGCCGCTGACCGAGACCGTGATCAGCTTGGACGCGCCTTCCCCGTCGGAGGCGATCTTCTTCACCAGCGCGAGCGCGGCGTCGTAGAGCGCGGCCTCGAACTCAGCCAGGTCGACGGCGCCGGCCGTTCCGGAGGCGAAGATCGCGGCGGTGTCGGAGGTCGAGGTGTCGGTGTCGATCGAGACGGCGTTGTAGGTGCGGTCGACGACCCGACGGAAGACCGCGTCGAGCTCGGCGGCGGGCACCGCGGCGTCGGTGAAGAAGTAGGTCAGCATCGTGGCCATGTCGGGCTCGAGCATCCCGACGCCCTTCGCGATCCCGGTGATCGTCGCTGCGCCCTCGCCGGAACCGACGGTCCGGGTCTCGATCTTGGCGATCGTGTCGGTCGTCATGATCGCCGCCGCGGCGGCGTCGAAGTCGGCGTCGGCACCGGTCCCGGCGAGCTTCTCGAGAGCGGGCGTGAGCACCTCCATCGGGTACTGCACGCCGATCACGCCCGTCGAGGCGACCAGCAGCTCCTCGGGGCGGACGCCGACGACCTCGGCCGCCAGGCGGCGTACCTCCAGGGCGTTGGCCTCGCCCGTCGGGCCGGTCGCCACGTTGGCGTTCTTCGAGATGGTCACCATCCCCCGGAACCCGGCGAGGTCGGAGGCTCTGGAGAGCAGCACCGAGGCGCCGGCGAAGCGGGATCGGGTGAAGACCGCTGCGCTCGTGACCGGGCCCGAGGGGGCGGCGACGACGGCGAAGTCGTCAGCGCCCTCCTTGAGACCGAGGTTGGCGGTGACTCCGACGAATCCGGCTGGTTGAGGCATGCGAACAGCCTAGAACCAGTCAGAGCGGGCTGCGCCCTATGTCCGCACCCACGCGAAGGCGGCGGCTTCCAGGATCATCCAGGACCGGAGTACGCGGCCCACGAACGTGATCGCGACGAAGAGCATCAGGTTGGCCTTGAGCGTGCCGTAGACCACGGCCAGGATCGCCAGCGGAGGAAGCCCGCTCAGCGCGGCCACCGCGAGCAGCCCGCCGGCGTAGGCGGGTCGGCCCTGCGTACGTCGCTCCCACTTCTCCATCCGCTGCTGCCACTTCTCGCAAGACATCTTCTTGCGGACGAAGGGGAGGGAGGTGGTGCCGTGACCCGCGTAGTACCAGACGACCTTGGAGCTGGTCTGGCCGATTCCCGCTACCAGGGCGAGCACCAGGGCGGAGAAGGTCAGGTTCGAGGCAGCCACCGCGAGGTAGGTCTCGAAGTTGATGACGGGGAAGAGCCCTCCGGTGAAGGAGGCGGCGAAGGTCCCGAGAATGAGGTCCATCAGGCGACCTCTGGACCGCTCAGGAATTGAAACAATTCAACGTCAGTGTGTTGGGGGATCACCCGCGAAACCTTAGATGTAATCCGTGTCACGATGCGACATCGGCGTCACATCCACATTACGGACCGCTCACCGAAATGAGGCGTTTCTCACTTAAACATGGGGGTCACAAGGGTCTCAGGACCGGCAATCGGAACATCGCCTGCAGTTGGATCGATCAATTGTCCAGGCCCGTGATCGATGACCCACTCTGGTGCACGGTACCCCGGTTGGAGGCCTCTTCAACTGGGGTAACGTGCCTGCAATCGGCGAAACTTTTGAAGGGTGTCGGAATGGTTGACGTGGACAAGGTCCTCGATGAGGCGGGGCTGACGAATCCTCATGTTCGGGAGTATGTCTCCTACTGGGCAGGGGTGACCGGAGCCGAGCAGATCGAGGTTGTCAGCGCAGCCGACGACGAGCGGCTCCTCCAGGAGTCCCTCGCAGCGGGTGAGCTTCTCCCGGTCACGGGCGGCCGCTACTACAGCCGTTCCTACCGCAAGGACACCGCGCGCTCCGAGGAGCGCACCGTGGTCGCCACCTCCAACCCGGAGGACAAGGGCGTCTACAACAACTGGAAGCCTGCTGACGAGACCGTCAAGACGCTCACCGAGCGGATGACCGGCGCCTCGGCGGGCAAGACGATGTACGTCATCCCCTACCTGATGGCTCCGGCAGGCTCGCCGCTCGAGGCCTACGCCGCGGGTGTCGAGCTCACCGACAGTCGTCCGGTCGTGCAGCAGATGATCCGGATGGCGCGCGTCGGCATCGACTACATCAACGACCTCGCCGACCCGAGCTCCTTCGTCCGTGCGGTGCACGTGACCGGTGACCTGCCCAACCTCGGGCAGGGGACCGACAAGGACCAGCGCCTCTTCGCGACGGTCGCCGATCAGCGTACGATCCTCCACTTCGGCTCCTCCTACGGCGGCAACGCGCTGCTGGGCAAGATCGCCCACGGGCTGCGCCAGGCCTGCTACGACGGTCGCGCCTCCGGCAAGTTCCTGGCCGAGCAGTTCCTGCTGCTGGGCATCAAGGACAAGGAGAGCGGCGAGGAGTTCCACGTCGTCGGTGGCTTCCCGTCCGCCTCCGGCAAGACCAACCTCTCGATGACGCTCTCGCCCGACGCCCTCGGTGAGCGTTACGAGGTCACCTTCTACGGCGACGACATCGCCTGGATCTGGGTCGGCGAGGACGGCAAGCTCTACGCCTTCAACCCGGAGAACGGCGTCTTCGGCGTCGCCAAGGACACCAACGAGAAGACCAACCCGGGTGCCGTTCAGGCGGTCCTGCCGGGCTCGGGCGCGATCTTCACCAACGTCGCCTACAACGAGAAGACCCAGGAGGTCTGGTGGGAGGGGCTCACCAAGCACCACCCGGACGACCTCGACGGCTGGATCGACTGGAAGGGCGAGCGCATCGCCGACCGGATCGACGACGAGCTGGGCGAGCCCTGGGCCCACCCCAACTCCCGCTTCACCACGCCGATCTCGCAGGTGCCCAACGCGGCCCCCGACTTCGACGACGCGGCCGGTGTGCCGGTCGACGCGATCATCTTCGGTGGCCGCACCCGTGACCGCGAGCCGCTGATCCGCGCGATCACCGACGTCGCCGAGGGCGTCTACGACGGCCTCACCCTGGGTGCCGAGGCGACCGCCGCGGCCGACGGCCTCGAGGGCGTGCTGCGCTACGACCCGATGTCGATGCGTCCGTTCCTCGCCTACGAGGAGGGCGACTACGCCCGCCACTGGCTGAAGATCATCGGCGAGGCGACCGACAAGCCGGTCTTCGCCCACGTCAACTGGTTCCAGCGTGACTCCGAGGACGGTCACTTCCTGTGGCCCGGCTACCGCGAGAACGTGCGCGCGCTGCTGTGGCTGCTGCAGTTCAAGAAGGGTGAGGTCAAGGGCCAGCAGAGCCCCGTCGGCGTCATCCCGACCGAGGACGAGCTCGACCTGCGCGGCCTCGACCTGCCGCAGGCCGACCTCGACCGGATCCTCTCCCTCGACCTGGCTCGCTGGAAGCAGGAGATGGGCTTCCGTGAGGAGCACCTCAAGCAGTTCAAGCTGCCGGAGGAGATCTGGGAGGCGCACCGGCGCGTCGCTGCTGCCATCGACGAGGCCGCTCAGGCCTGATCGAGACCACAGCCGGGGGCGGCGTACGGAATTCTTTCCGTACGCCGCCCTCGTTGTTTCCGTCTGCGTCCGTTTCCTACGGGAAGATGAACTTTGTTCGTATCTGGAACAGATGCCCGGCCAGACATTTACGTAGCCGATGTCGCGCACCTAAGGTTCCTGCCCGTGACGATCCCCTTGAGCCAGCCGCTTCGTGCGGCCTCGATCACCGAGGCGTACGCGCGGTTCTGGAAGAAGTACGCGACATTCTCGGGTCGCGCCAGCCGCACTGAGCTGCTCTGGCCGATGCTCGTGAACCTTCTGTTGCTCATCGTCCTCGTGCTGGCGCGAAACGAGGTGGTGAGCCTCGTGGTCGGTCTCTACGGGCTGGTGGCGTTCCTGCCGACCATCGCGCTCGGTGCGAGGCGGCTCCACGACATCAACCGTTCCGGGTGGTGGCAGCTGATCCTGGTCGTACCTGTGATCGGTGACATCGTCCTCGCGGTGCTCTGGTTGACCTTCCCCAGCCCCGAGGGCGTCAAGTACGACCTGGCCGCATGAGCGGACGTAAGATTCCCCTAGTTGTTCTCGGGGTTGTCCCGGAATGGCAGGCTATTGGCATGAAGTCCCTCGCAGGAGCCGCGGCGAAGCGGCTCGCCTACGAGACCGTTGGGTGGCTGCTCGTGGTCGCCGGTATCGCCGCGATGGTGTTGCCGGGTCCGGGTCTGCTGATGCTCTTCGGTGGGCTGGCTGTGCTCTCCCGCCAGTACGCCTGGGCTCGCCGCTACGTCGAGCCGGTCCGCCTCCGCGCCCTGCGCGGGGCCGCCGAGGGCGTCGAGACCTGGCCGCGCATCGTGGCCTCGACCCTGGGGGCGCTCTCCATCGGCGCCGTCGGCGTCGTCTTCCTGCTCAAGCCGCCCGCGCCCCACTGGTGGCCCCTGGAGGCGTCCTTCTGGCTCCTGGGTGGCGACTGGACCGGTGTCACGCTGCTGGGGTCGTGCGTCATCGCCCTCGTCATCCTGGGCTACTCCTACCACCGCTTCCACGGCCACCCCGATGCTCGCCACCAGCTCGACGAGGACATCGAGCACACGGGCGAGATGAACAAGGTCGCCTGACCATCGCCTGACGGTCGTCAGTCGGAGGTCATCCGGAAGTCGTACGCAGGCGGCACCGGCTCGCCGGGATGAACGGCGAGCCAGAGGGTGTCCAAGGCCGCGTCGCCCTCGCGGAGGTTGTCGACGGTGATGCCTTCGTCGAGAAGCCTGCGAACCCGGTCGAGGTCGCCCAGGGCGAGCGCCGCTTGAGCGGTGCACAGTCGGATCCGGCCATGCTCACGGTCCGGTTCTGCAAGGGCGGCGATCACCTCGAGTGCTTCGGCGTGGCGGTCGGAGGCGATCAGCGCCTGGAGCAGCTCGATGGTGAGCTCGCGCAGGTCGGGACGGAGGCGGTGGGCCTCGAGCAGGAGGTCCGCAGCAGGCGGGTCCGCCGGTACGGCGAGGTGCGCGAGGGCGCGCAGGGCCCAGGGGTTGGGATGGTCGGCGACCGACCGCTCCAGGACCTCGCGCGCTCCGCGGCGGTCATCGTCGGCCAGCCGGAGCAGGCCGAGGTGGTACCACGCGTGCCAGTCGTCCGCCGAGGCCTCCAGCAGCTCGCGCCAGTGCGTACCGAGGACCGGCCTCGCGGGCGGGTCGCTGATCGGCAGCCGGCCGCGCTGTAGCAGATCGAGCCAGGGCTGCTGATCTTCGCCACAGGCGCCGAACGGGCGCAGCGGGTCGGCCGGCACAGCTCCGGCCGCGACCTCGAGCGCGCCCCACCCGGACCCACGGGCGAGCAGGTCTGCGGGCGGTGCGAAGCGTCCTGCCTCGCCGAGCGCGTCGTCCAGCTCGGCCCGCGGGACGAGTACCTCGAGCGCCTCGTTCACGGCGGCCTGAGCCGAGTCCCACGAGCCGTGCACCCGCTCGGGGTCGACCTCGAGCAGGCCGAACGCCTCGGTCCACTCCCAGGTCTCGCCGCCGGGCAGCGCGAGGTGCTCGAGCTGCGTACGTGCCAGGCCGGCCTGGATCTCGATGTAGGCAGCGCCCGGCCCGGACAGCCATTCCTGCCACCGCTGCCCGCCCGCACCGGTGCCCCACTGGAAGAGCTTGCGGCCGACGAGTCGGTCGGTGGATGTCTGGATGAGCCCGCGGCCGTCGCCGTCGAGCGCGGTGATCCAGCGGCGCTCGTCTCCCGGGACGTCCATGAAGAAGTCGGCCGCCTGCGGGAACCTCGCCGGATAGCTCTGGTCGCCGCCCGCTGTCTGCGGAAAGTCGATCAGCCTCAGCTGCTCCGCGTAGTCGAAATGGAAGGCCTGCTCGGCCGGCGCCACGACACGTACGTCCGGGCTCTGGGGCACCGCGATGTTCGTCCACCAGTAGACGGGCGTCGGGTTCGGGGCCGGGTTGTGGAGCGAGACGTGCACCAGCAGCACCGGTGAGCCGGCGGGCAACCAGGCGTCGATCGTGACCACGACCTGCCGCATCCGCTCCAGCTCGTACATCCGCAGCACCGGGCTGCCATCCGGCGCGGTCAGGCTCACGGCGTGCAGCGGGGAGCAGGTGAGCGGCCAGTGCCCCGTGGCGCCGAGGTTCCACTCCACCCCGCCGGCCAGCCAGGCATCGCGCAACGCCAGGTTGGCGGGCTGCAGGATGGGGTTGCGGTGCAGCAGCTCCCGGCCCGACGGCCGGTGCACCAGCGACCACAGCCGCCCACCGTAGCCGGGCAGGAAGGTGGCGGAGAGCAGCTCGTTCTCCAGCACCAGGCTCGGTAGATCGCGCTGGCCGCGTCGGCGCGTGTAGGAGTCCTGGCCGGTGTAGGGCAGCAGTGTCCTCGGCCGGCCGAACTCGAGGTTGGCCGCCATGTCCGAATAAGGCGCGGCACAGGGCTCGAACCCTGGCCGGGGTACGCCGTGCAGCAACGGCAGCGGCCCGTCGATCGGGTCCTCGGCGCCCTCGATCGAGAGCCGATCCATCCTCAGCGTGGTCATCGCGACCATCCAACCAGGCTGCGGACGCTGCCACTCCGGACAATGCGAAACCGCCGGCCTCCTCCGCGGTTGTGGGCCGTGGAGGAGGCCGGCGATTCAGCGAGCCGTGTCCCTAGGAGGGCTTGCGGCCGTTCTTGTCGGCGCTGGAGGCGTCGTCCTGGGGTGCGTTCGGAGTCCAGCCCCGGGACGCATTGGGGTCCAGGACGTCGCTCGCGGTCTCGGTCCAGTCGTCGCTGTAGTCGGCCTGCCAGTCCTGGTCCTGGCTGTTCCGCTTGTCGTCCTTCTTGCCGCCTCGGCCGCCGGCACCGCCGGCTCCACCGCGTCCTGCCCGGCTGCCCGCACCGGTCGGACCGCCTCGGCCGCCCCGCCCTCCGGCGCCTCTGGCGCCCGCACCTGCGCCGGCGCCACGCGCGCCAGCCCCTCGTGCGCCTGCTCCGGCTCCGGCCCCCGAGCGGGCACCGGCAGCACCGGCCCTGGCCGCCGCAGACCTCGACGTCGCGCTGGCCGTCGCTGCCTTCGCAGACGCTCCGGACGCGAACTTGCTGGCAAGCGCCTTCGCCACACCAGCACCGAGCAGAGCCCCGCCACCAGCGATCGCCAGCGCGGCCATCCCGCCGCTGCCGCCGGCCATCGGTGCCAGGCCGTCAGCCGTCTCGACCATCGCGTAGGACGTCGAGGGTGCGGGCGTGCCGTCCGCGTTGATCCACTGGGTGCCGTCCCACTCGGGCTTGTTCTCGGCCTGGTGCGCCTCGATGTTCGCCTTCTCCTGGGCGATCAGCTCGTGGCCCCAGCCGTCGGGGTAGAGGGTGCCGGAGTTGTACTTCTCCATCCGGGCTTTGGACGCGGCGATCTGGCTGTAGGAGCCGGGAGATGAGGGGCTCGGCGGGGCGCTACCAGAGTCAGAGTTCGGTTCGTCCGTGATCGCGCGCACTGGGGGTTCGGCGGTGTAGTTGCCGTCATCGATCTGCTTGATGTGCTCCGCGGCGGCCGCCTCGGCATCCGCAATCGCCTGCTCTTGAGCCTGCCACGCGGCTCGGTCGGCCTGTAGCGCCTTTTTGTTCTGGGCTGCTTGCGCTGAGTCGACGCCGGTGCCGGACTGTGCGTATTGCGACGACGAGGGATCGGGTGCAGGGCCGTGGTTCGTTGGGAGAGACGCGGCAAGTTGAGCTTCGGCCTGCTTCGCCCGCTTGGTTACTTCCTGTGCCGCACTCAGTGCCTTGGTGGCCGCCTTGAGCTGCGACACCTTCTCGTTGAGCCTGGCAGCGGCCTCTTGGAACTGATGCCAGGCAGCATCATGGGTGAGGGACGTCTCTTCGAACGCTTGTGGCAACTTGGTGGAAGCGAGCTCGAGAGCCTGCGCGGTCGTCGTCATCGCCGTGGCAGCTTGGTCCCAGTCGTTCAGTCGCGCGTTGACCTCATCGGGGTCGGCTGTGGCGACGTACTCCTTCAAGATTGCCATCATCGGGCCCTTGCTGACTCCGCCGCCAGCCGCGATTGCGTTCACTTCTGCCCCTCCTGGTTCTGGCCGAACTCGGAGCGAGACGCAATCTCCTGCAACAACTCGGGAGGCAGAGGAATAAATGGGATCTGGATCCCTGGCACGTCAGGACGGTCGTCCTTGACCAGGTTCTCGAAGAAGGGCTGCCTGATCCCTGCCACGGCTGAGTCCAGCTTTGTGTGAAACGCATTCTCTGCCTGTTCGTCGGCGTCCTTGACTGCCCGCAATGCGGCATCGAGGCCATCGACGAAATCGATCAACGCGTCAGACGTCTCGGAGAGCGCCGACGTGATCCGCTCGGTCGCTCGGTGCATCAAACCCCCCAGAGAGTCAGCGGACTGGCTGCCGCCAAGCGTCCCTGCAGGGGGCTTGTCGACATGGACCTTGTCGATGTCGACCTTGGCATCCATCAAGACCTGCTTGATCTTGTTGACCTTGGCCTCATCGACCCCTGTCGAGCCTGAACCTGCCATGGCGGTCCTCCCCCCGAGTAGTGTGCGGTGTCTGAAGTGTAAACACGACGACCTCAGGACGTCACTGGCAATGCAAGCCGCTGTGAGCCACTATCCTCTGGGCATGACTCGCTCTCGGACGCATTCGCACCCACGCTTGGCCACGATCGTCGTGGCGGCAATGACAGCTTTCGTGCTGACGTCCTGCGGCGCTGAGGATGGCGGGCCATCCGGACCGAATGCGACGGACTCGCCGAGCAGCTCACGGTCAGAGTCGCCAACCACGACCGGAAGCGGGGGAGGGACAGCGGAGATCAACGGCGCCCAGCTTCAAGCGCCCTCGGGGTGGGAGGTGCGGACAGAAGATGGGAATCCCATCCTGAATGCGCCTAAGGATGCCGATGGCGACTCGCCGGGTTCCGGAATCCTCGACGCCGACATCACGCTCGCTGAGACAACCAATGAGCTTGCGAAGGTCAGCGTTAAGACCCTTAAGGCCCAAGGTTACGAGGACCTCGAGCAACTAGCCGACGCCAAGTTCGGTGGCGTGACCTTCTTCCATATCCGTGGGAAGAGCGGGAACAGGTCGTACGATCAGTACGGTACGGTCATTGACGGCTCTCAAGTGACAGTCGACTGGAACTTCATCACAGCCTTGGCTGATCGAAAGCAAGCCGATTCGCTGATCAACCAGGTGATGCCGACGTTCAAGTTCAACGGCTGATCGAGGTCGGCCGCAATAGATCCTTCGTTGGCAGTAGTACAGCGCCGCGAGCGGTGTCGGTACCTCCCGATAGGTTGCGGTCTGTGGTCGTACATCTGCACCGCGCGCCGCGGACCGATCTGCTCGCCGACTCGCTCGGCGAGCAGTTGTCGGTGCCTTTGGGGGACCCGTTCGCGACGGAGGTCGTGGTGGTGCCGGCGCGGGGGGTGGAGCGGTGGTTGTCGCAGCGGCTCTCGCATCGGCTGGGTGCCGCTGACGGGCGTGAGGACGGGATCTGTGCGGGGGTTGATTTCAGATCTCCGTGGTCGCTGTTCGCCGAGGTCGAGGGGACGGGGGATGAGGATCCCTGGGCGCCGGAGTCGCTGACCTGGCCGGTGCTGGCGGCGATCGACGCATCGCTGGACGAGCCCTGGGCCCGGCCGCTCGCGCTGCATCTGGGGCACGGGGATGCGACGGAGGAAGGCGTACGTCGGCGGGGAAGGCGGCTGGCGCTGGCGAGGAGGCTGGCGCGGTTGTTCGCTGCGTACGCGGACCAGCGGCCGACCGTGGTCTCCGACTGGGCCGCAGGAAAGGACAGCGACGGGCTCGGAGCCGAGATCGCGGAGGACCTGGCGTGGCAGCCGCCGTTGTGGCGGGCCGTCGCCGGCCTGGTCGGTGGGCCGACGCCGGTGGAGCGGCAGGCGGCGACGGTCGCGCGCCTGAAGGAGGCGCCGGGGGAGTTCGAGCTGCCGGAACGGGTCTCGTTGTTCGGGCACACCCGGCTCTCGGCGACCGACATCGAGCTCGTCGCGGCGCTGGGGGAGCACCGGGAGGTGCACCTGTGGCTGCCGCACCCCTCCGAGGAACTGTGGACGGCGCTCGCCGGGCTGGACGGGACGGTGGCGCGTACGGCGGACCGGTCGCACGACGAGGTCGGGCATCCGTTGCTGGCGACGCTGGGGCGGGATACGCGGGAGCTGCAGCGGGGGCTCGCGGGGCTGGCCGCTGAAGACGACTGTGTTGGTCTCGACACGCTCGCTGGCGCTCGCGGCTCGACCAGCGGGGGCCGGCTGCTCGGGTGGCTGCAGGAGGACATCCGGGGCAACACGGTGGGCGAGAAGCCGAACAGGAGGCTCGAGCCCGAGGACCGCTCGATCCAGGTGCATGCCTGCCACGGCGAGGCGCGGCAGGTGGAGGTGCTGCGCGAGGTGCTGCTGGGGCTGCTCGAGGACGACCCTACGCTGGAGCCGCGAGACGTCCTGGTGATGTGCCCCGACATCGAGACCTTCGCGCCGCTCATCGAGGCCGGGTTCGGGCTGGGTGAGATGACCGGCGAGACCGGCCACCCCGCTCACCGCCTGCGGGTGAAGCTGGCGGACCGGTCGTTGACGCGTACGAACCCGCTCCTGGACGTGGCCACCAGGCTGCTCGACCTGGCCGGCGGTCGGGCGGGGGTGAGCGACGTACTCGATCTTGCTCATCTCGATCCGGTGCGGCGCCGGTTCGGGCTCAACGACGATGCCCTGGAGCAGCTCGAGGACTGGGCCAAGGACGCCGGGATCAGGTGGGGCTTCGACGCGGAGCACCGCGAGCCCTTCGGGCTGGAGACGTACGTCGCCAACACCTGGCGCTTCGGGATGGACCGGATCCTCACCGGGGTGGCGATGTCCGAGGACTCGGCGACCTGGCTGGATACGACGCTGCCGTTGGACGACGTGGGGAGTGGAAGCGTCGAGCTGGCGGGGAAGTTCGCCGAGCTCGTCGATCGGCTGGAGCAGGTGACCGACGAGCTGGCCGGGGTGCATCCGCTGAAGCACTGGCTCGAGGTGATCGAGGACGGTGTCGCCGCTCTGACGTCGGTCTCGACCAACGACGAGTGGCAGTCGGGCCAGGTGACCAGGGAGCTGTCCCGGGTGCGTGAGGCCGCAGCGGGGCATGAGGTCGACGAGCTGCGACTCCCGGACGTGCGCGCGCTCCTGGGTGCGCGGTTGGCCGGGCGGGCGACGCGTGCCAACTTCCGCACCGGCACGCTGACGGTGTCCACGCTGGTGCCGATGCGCTCGGTGCCCCATCGCGTGGTCTGCCTGCTCGGCATTGACGACGGGGTGTTCCCCAGGGTCGGGATCACCGACGGCGACGACCTGCTGGCCCGCGACCCGCAGACCGGCGAGCGCGACCTGCGCAGCGAGGACCGGCAGCTGTTCCTCGACGCGCTGCTGGCGGCGACCGAGACGCTGGTGGTCACCTACACGGGTGCCAACGAGTACTCGGGCCAGCCGCGGCCACCCGCGGTGCCGCTCGGCGAGCTGCTGGACGCGTTGGACGCGACCGCTGTCACCGCAGATGGGACGCCGGTCTCGAGGGAGATCACGACGAGGCATCCGCTGCAGCCGTTCGACCCGCGCAACCTGACGCCCGGGGCGCTGGTGGCCGGACACTCCTTCTCCTTCGACAGGGCCGCCGAGGCCGGCGCGCTCGCCGCGGTGTCCGACCGCGTCGAGCCGCCGGAGTTCCTGCCCGCGCCGCTGGCGCCGGCCGCCGCCGGAGACCTGACGCTCGAGGAGCTGCTGGCCTTCTACCGCGCGCCGGTGCGTGCGTTCTTCCGCGACCGGCTGGACCTGGCGCTGCCGCGCGACGACGACCCGCTCTCCGACGGTCTGCCGGTCGAGCTCGACGGCCTGGGGCAGTGGTCGGTGGGCGACCGGATGCTCCACGACCTGCTCGCCGGGATGTCGGAGGAGCAGGCGACCCAGCAGGAGTGGCGACGCGGCGTACTGCCTCCGAAGTGGCTCGGCTGGCGCATCCTCACCGACGTGATCACCAAGGCGAAGCCGATCGCGGCCGAGGCGCTGCGGGTGCGGCAGGCCGGCATCTCCACCGGACAGGCGCGGGCAGTCGATGTCGAGGTCGATCTCGGCGACGGTCGGCGCCTGACCGGCACCGTCCCACAGGTGTACGGCGACCGGCTCGCTCCGGTGACGTACTCCCGCCTGGGCGCCAAGCAGCGGATCGAGTCGTGGGTGCAGCTGGCCGCGCTGGCCGCCTCCGACGAGGACCGCGCCTGGAGCGCCTGGACGCTGGGTCGGCCGGGCAACTCCCGGTCGCGTACGCCGTTCGGGCTCTCCCAGCTCGGGCCGCTCGACCACACCGCGGTCGACGTGCTGCGTGATCTGGTGCGGTTGCGCGACCGGGGGCTCGCCGCGCCGCTGCCGCTGCCGCTGAAGACCTCGCTCACCTACGCGCGCCAGCGGCGGACCCAGGCCGGCATCGACGACGCGCTCTACAAGGCCGGCTGGGAGTGGAACGACGGGCGGTTCGAGGGCGAGGAGTCCGATGTGGAGCAGGTGCGGGCTTGGGGCAAGGGATCCGGGATCCCGGGTCTGGGCGACCCGCCGGAGTCCGGCGAGGAGTTCGACGGGGAGACGTCCCGCTTCGGCGCGCTCGCGATGCGGGTCTGGTCGCCGTTGCTCAAGGCCGAGCAGGGGAGCTGGTGATGACCCCCTTCGACCTGACCGGCCCGCTGCCGACCGGAACGACGCTGATCGAGGCTTCGGCCGGCACCGGGAAGACCTTCACCATCGGTGCCCTGGTGACGCGTTACGTCGTCGAGGGTGAGGCGACTCTCGACGAGATCCTGGCGATCACCTTCGGCCGCGCCGCCTCCCAGGAGCTGCGCGACCGCGTGCGCTCCCACCTGGTCGAGGCCGAGCGGGCCTTCGCGGCCGCCGTCGCCGGACAGCGTCCGACCCCGCTCGACGACCACCTCGAGCTGCTGCTGGACGTGTCCGACGAGGAGATCCGGCTGCGGCACGAGCGCGTGCGCGACGCGCTCGCCTCCTTCGACGGGGCGACGATCGCGACGACCCACCAGTTCTGCCAGCTCGTGCTGCGGTCGCTGGGCGTGGCCGGTGACACCGACGCCGGCGCCGAGCTGGTCGAGTCGCTCGACGAGCTGGTCGTGGAGGTCGTCGACGACCTCTACCTGAAGTGGTTCGGCGAGGCCCGGGAGCGACCGCCGTTCGACCGCGACGACGCGCTGGGGCTGGCGCGCACCGCCGTCGAGGACCCGCAGTCGGTGCTCGCCCCAGCGCCTGCCGAGGATCCGGTGGCGGGTGCACGGGTGCGGTTCGCCGAGGCGGTCCGGGACGAGGTCGACCGGCGCAAGCAGATGCGCGGCGTGCTCTCCTACGACGACCTGCTCTCTCGGCTCGCGGTGGCGCTGGAAGACCCCACGGCGCCGGCCCGCGCTCGGATGCGGCAGCGGTGGAAGATCGTCCTGGTCGACGAGTTCCAGGACACCGACCCCGTGCAGTGGCAGGTGCTGTCGCGCGCCTTCGAGGGCCACGCCACCCTGGTGCTCATCGGAGACCCGAAGCAGGCGATCTACGCCTTCCGCGGCGGTGACGTCTTCACCTACCTGACGGCGGCCCGGACGGCCGAGACACAGGCGACGCTCGACACCAACTGGCGCAGCGACGAGCCGCTGGTCGAGCGGCTCCAGGTGGTCCTACGAGGCGCAGCTCTGGGCTCGCCCGAGATCGTCGTCCACGACGTGAAGGCTCACCACGCGGGGTCCAGGCTGGTCGGGGCCCCGCATCCGTCGCCGTTCCGGATCCGCCGGGTCGGCCGCAGCGGCTTCAAGCTCACCCGCGGCAAGATGATCACCGCCGGCGACGCGCGCACCCACATCGCCCGCGACCTCGCCGGCGACATCGCCGCGCTGCTCGGCTCGGGCGCCACGTGGTGCGATCGTCCGGTCCAGGCGGGGGACGTCGCGGTCATCGTCGCGATCCGCTCCCACGGGCTGCTGGTCCAGCGGGTGCTGCAGGAGCACGGCATCCCGGCGGTGATGGCCGGCGGCGGTGACGTCTTCCTGACGCCCGCCGGCGAGGACTGGCTCGCGCTGCTGCAGGCCCTCGACTCGCCCCACCGGACGCCGCTGGTGCGGGCGGCGGGGCTGAGCGTGTTCTTCGGCTACACCGCGACCGAGCTCGACGCGGGCGGCGAGGCGCTGACCTCGCGCATCGCCGACACGCTGCGCGGCTGGGCGCTGCTGCTGCGCGGCCGCGGTGTCGCCGCCCTGATCGAGGCGGCGGAGGAGCGCGGGCTCACCGCGCGGGTGCTGCGGCGCACCGACGGGGACCGGCTGCTCACCGACGTACGTCATCTGGGGCAGCTGCTCCACGACATCTCGGTGCGCGACTCGCTCGGGCTGCCGGCGCTGCTGGCCTGGTTCCGCGACGAGCGGCGGCGCTCTGCCGCGGCCGAGCGGCCGCGGCGGCTCGACTCGGACGCCGCGGCGGTGCAGATCGTGACGGTGCACGGGTCGAAGGGGCTGCAGTACCCGATCGTCTATCTGCCCTTCGCCTACGACTTCTTCGTGCGCGACCCCGAGGTCGCCCGCTTCCACGACGCCTCGGGGCAGCGGACGATCGATGTCACCCGGACCGGTGCACAGTGGGCACAACATCAGGCGCGCCACCAGGCCGAGGAGCTCGGGGAGGAGCTTCGAGATCTGTACGTCGCGCTGACCCGGGCGCAGTCCCAGGTCGTCGCGTGGTGGGCGCCGACCGCCAACACCGCCACCGGCGGACTGCACCGGCTGCTGTTCGGGCGCGGTCCCGGCCAAGCCGCGGTTCCCGACAACGTCGCCGTGCCGAGCGACGAGGACGCGGCGAGTCTGCTGAGCAACGTAGCGCGCCACGGCGGTCCGGTCGCCGAGGAAGCGGTGCCGGTGACAGCCACGCAACCGGTGCGAGAAGCGCCGCCCGGCAGGCTCGCGGCGAGACGGTTCACCCGCGAGGTGGACGCGGAGTGGCGGCGTACGTCCTACTCGGGGCTCATCCGGGTCGACGAGGGCGTTGCGGCGACCTCGGAGCCGGAGGTCGAGGGCAAGGACGACGAGCCCATCGCCGAGGACGCCGATCTCGTCGAGACCCCCGCGCAGGAGGAGCATCTCTCGCCGATGGCCGAGCTACCGAAGGGCGCCGGCTTCGGGTCGTTGGTCCACGCGGTCCTGGAACACACCGACCCGCAGGCTCCTGACCTGGGTGAAGAGCTGCTGACGAGAACCCGCGAGCAGCTCCGCTGGTGGCCGGTGCCGGCCTCCGCCGAGGACCTCGCGACCGCGATCCTGCCGCTCAACCTGACCTCGCTCGGCCCGCTGGCCGACGGCCTGACGTTGGCCGAGATCCCGCTGCGGGACCGGCTGCGCGAGCTCGACTTCGAGATCCCGCTCGCCGGTGGCGACAGCCCCGGCGCACCGGACGTGCGTCTGCGCGACCTCGCCCCGTTGCTGCGGGCGCATCTTGCGGCGGACGACCCGATGGTGACGTACGCGGACCGGCTGGAGGCTCCGCCGCTGGGGGAGCAGTCGCTGCGGGGCTATCTGACCGGCTCGGTGGACGTGGTGCTGCGGCTGCCGAGCGGCCGGTTCGTCGTCGTCGACTACAAGACCAACTTCCTGGGCGTCGAGGCGATGGACTACACCCAGCCGAAGCTCGCCGAGGCCATGCTGCACTCCCACTACCCGCTGCAGGCGCTGCTCTACTCGGCGGTCGTGCACCGCTTCCTGCGCTGGCGGCTGCCGGGCTATGACCCGGAGACTCATCTCGGTGGCGTGCTCTACCTCTACGTGCGCGGGATGCTCGGCCCGCACACCCCCGTCGTCGACGGCATCCCGACCGGCGTCTTCACCTGGCAGCCGCCCGCCTCCCTGGCGGTAGCGCTGTCCGACCTGCTGGACGGAGGGACCGCATGATCGAGCGCTGGGAGTCCGAGGACCCCTTCGACGCACGCCTGGCCCGGTCCGCGACCGGCCTGCTCGCGTCGTTCAACCGCGAGGGCGTACTGACCGCGGCCGACGTACATGTCGCGACCCGCGCCGCAGCGCTCGCCGGAGAAGATCGCGACGAGGTGCGGCTGGCGGTGGCGCTGGCGGTCCGTGCGGTCCGGCACGGGTCGGTCTGCGTCGACCTGGCCGCGCTGCGGGAGACCGAGGAGACGCTGCCCTGGCCGGCCGCAGCCGGCTGGCTGGAGGCGGTGGCCGACAGCCCGTTGGCCGCACAGTCCCTGGTGCAGGTCGCGGACGGCCTGCTCTATCTCGACCGTTATAACCGCGAGGAGGGCCAGGTACGCGACGACCTGCTCGCCCGACTGGCCTCGCCGCGCCCCGTGGGCGATGAGGCCCTGCTGGAGGCGACCGCGGCCCGGCTCTTCCCGGGCGAGGGCTACGCCGAGCAGCGGGCCGCCGCGCTCGCCGCCGCCCGGCAGTCGACGACGGTGCTCACCGGCGGACCCGGCACCGGCAAGACGACGACCGTGGCCGGGCTGCTGGCGCTGCTCACCGAGCAGTCCTCGGCGCCGCTGCGGGTCGCGCTGACCGCGCCGACCGGTAAGGCGGCCGCGAGGCTGCAGGAGGCGGTGGAGGGTGCCCAAAGGGCCCCGCAGTTCACCGCCGCCGACCGATCCCGGCTCGACGGCCTGACCGCGTCGACCCTGCACCGGCTGCTCGGGTGGCGCCCCGGCTCCTCGACCCGGTTCAAGCACCACCGCACCAACCGGCTGCCGCACGACGTGATCGTCGTCGACGAGACGAGCATGGTCTCGCTGACGATGATGGCCCGGCTCCTCGAGGCGGTACGCCCGGAGGCGCGGCTGATCCTCGTGGGTGACCCCGACCAGCTCGCGAGCGTCGAGGCCGGGGCGGTGCTCTCCGACCTCGTCGCGGGCCTGGCGGTCCGCGAGCCCGACGCCGTCGCGGCCCTCCGCACCACCCACCGCTTCGGTGGTGCGATCGGTGCGCTCGCCGAGGCGCTGCGAGTCGGCGACGCCGACGCCGCGCTCGAGGTGCTGAAGTCGGACGACGACGCTGTCGAGCTGATCGACCCCGCAGACGAGCCCGCGATGGCGAGCGTCGAGCGTGGCCTGGTCACCCACGCCGCCGCCCTCCACGAGGCTGCGCTCGCGGGAGATGCGGAGCGCTGCGTACGGATGCTCGACGAGTCGCGCCTCCTCTGCGCCCACCGCGATGGCCCCTGGGGCGTCGCCCACTGGAACCGGCAGATCGAGCGCGGCCTCGCCGAGACCACCGGCGAGCCGCTCGGCATCGGCTGGGGCCACGAGTGGTATCCGGGCCGACCGGTCCTCGTCACCGCCAACGACTACGGCCTCGGTCTCTTCAACGGCGACACCGGCGTCACCTATCAGGATGCCGCCGGCGACCTCCGGGTCGCGATCGCGGGTGGTGCGACGTACGCGCCCTCACGCCTCGGCGACATCGAGACCCTGCACGCGATGACGGTCCACAAGTCCCAGGGCAGCCAGGCCAGGTCCGTCACGGTCCTGCTCCCGCCCGACGACTCGCCGCTGCTCACCCGCGAGCTGTTCTACACCGCGGTCACCCGGGCCCAGGAGCGGGTACGCATCGTCGGCACCCCCGACGCCGTCGCCGCCGCGATCACCCATCGCGCCCAGCGCGCCTCCGGCCTCCGTCAGCGCCTCGGCCACTGAGCCGGGTCAGGACCGCGCGATCGAGGTGGCGAGGGAGGCGAGGTGGCCGAGGCGGGCCAGCTCGGAGTCGAGGAAGTCGGGGCCGCCGCGGCGGCCGATGATGACGATCTCGTTACCGTCGATGCGCGCACCGGCGAACATGTTCTCGTCCTCGCCGTCGACCTCGATCCGCTCGGGGCGGTCGAGCTCGATGAAGGGGACGTTCTCCGGCGAGCCGTCGGTGGCTCGGCTGATGCCCTTGACGCGGTGGACGCGGATCGCCCAGTCGGCACGGAAGGTCAGGGGAAGCACGTCCACGAGCCGGTCGAGCGCCTCGAGGGCGTTCTCGGTGAGGTCCTCAACGGCCTCGAGGTCGAGGAAGAGGTTGCCGCCGGCGGCGTAGCGGGAGATCCAGACGACGTGCACCCCGTCGAGCTCGTTGCACGCCGACACGATGGAGTCCGGCATCGTTCCCGGTTGGGTCTCGAGCAGCACATCGTCGACAGCTCTTCCGTCGACCTTGTTCTTCTCGACGATCTCGATCGCCTCGATATCGCCACCGGCTTCACCGATGGCGGAGGCGAGGCGACCGAGGGAACCCGGGATGTCGGGCAGCTCGACGCGTAGCAGGAACGGCATGGCCATAGACCCTAGCGTCGCCAACCGACAGTCGTAGCACTGTCCCGGTTACACACCCGTCAACTGGCGACCTACTCGCCGGCCGGCTCCAGCAGGAACAGCGGGAAGATCCGCGACGTGTTGGGCTGGTATTCGCCGTACGTCGGCCAGGTCTTCACGGCATAGTCCCACCACTCGTCACGCTCTGACCCGGAGAGCTCGCGCACGACGTACGCCTTCTTGGTGCCGCCGTCCTGCAGCGCGACATCCGGGTACGCCCGGAAGTTCGCGACCCAGGCGGGGTTCTTGTCGCTGCCGCCCAGCGAGGCGACCGCGAGGTAGCGGCCGTCGCGCTCGACGCGCATCAGCGGGGTCTTGCGGATCGCGCCGGTCTTCGCGCCGCGGTTGGTGATCAGGATGATCGGCTTGCCGTCGCGCTCGAGGACGTTGGCATCGGCGCCGTTGGAAGCCTCGAACGCGGCCACCTGCTCGCGCACCCATCCGGCCGTGCTCGGGACGTATTCACCTTGCAGTTCGGTCATGCCCACTACAACACCACGGGGCGGCGCCTATTCCGAGGAGCCCGGATCAGGCGAGGGCCTTGTCGATCTCGCGGTCGAGATGCGACTTCGGCCGCGCGCCGACCATCTGGAGCACGGGCTTCCCGTCGCGGAAGAGGAGCATCGTCGGCACCGCCATGACCCGATAATCGGCGGAGGTGGCCGGGTTCTCGTCCTGGTTCAGCTTCACCACCCGCAGGCTTCCGGCGCGCTCCGCGGCGATCTTGTCCAGGATCGGTGCGAGCTGCCGGCACGGCGGGCACCACTCGGCCCATATCTCCACCAGCACGGGCGTGTCGGACATGAGCACGTCCTCGACGAACTGCGCATCGGTGATGTCCTCGATCACGGCGGTCTGACTCATCGCTTGTCTCCTTCTGGGTGATAGGACTCGGCTTCGTGCAGCAGGCCGGCCAGCTCGCCGCGCAGGGCGGTCAGCTCGTTGACCCGCCGGTCGATCTCGGCGATCCGCTGCCGATAGGCATCGAGCGAGGCGGGGCACACGTCGGCACGGTCGTTGCCGGCGCGCAGGCAGTCGACGAACGGCAGCGTCTCCTCGGCAGTGAGGCCGAGCGAGAGCAGCGCGCGGATCTCGCGCACCACCTGCACGTCCACCTCGGCATAGTCCCGATATCCGTTGCCCGACCGCCGTGGCGTGAGCAGTCCGCGTGATTCGTAGTAGCGCACGGCTTTCACGGTCACGCCCGCCTGATCCGCGAGCTCCTTGATCTGCACGCCTACGACCGTAGACCTTGCCCTTGGGGGCAAGGTCAAGCCTGTTGGCGGTCGGCCGGATAGCCTCACCCCCATGAGCGCCATCGAGGGAGTCTCCGACACGTTCGACCCGAGCCGCTGGGACGAGGTGAAGGGCTTCGAGGATCTGACTGACCTGACCTATCACCGGGCCAAGGAGCACGGCACCGTACGCATCGCCTTCGACCGCCCCGACGTACTCAACGCCTTCCGCCCGCACACCGTCGACGAGCTCCTCCGCGTGCTGGAGCACGCCCGTACCTCCGCCGACGTCGGCTGCGTCCTGCTCACCGGCAACGGCCCCTCGGCCAAGAACGGCAAGCACTCCTTCTGCACCGGCGGCGACCAGCGCATCCGCGGCAAGGCCGGCTATCAGTACGAGGAGACCGAGGCGTACGCCGCCGGCCGCACCGGCGCGGAGGAGCCGACCCCGATCGACAAGGCCAAGCTCGCCCGGTTGCACATCCTGGAGTGCCAGCGCCTGATCCGCTTCATGCCGAAGGTCGTCATCTGCGTCGTCCCCGGCTGGACCGCCGGCGGCGGCCACTCCCTGCACGTGGTGTGCGACCTGACGCTCGCGAGCGCCGAGCACGGGCGTTTCAAGCAGACCGACGCCGACGTCGGGAGCTTCGACGGCGGCTACGGCTCCGCCTACCTCGCCCGCCAGGTCGGCCAGAAGTTCGCCCGCGAGATCTTCTTCCTCGCCGAGGAGTACTCGGCCGAGGACGGCGTACGCATGGGCACCGTCAACCGCGCCGTCCCGCACGCCGAGCTCGAGGATGTCGCACTCGAGTGGGGCCGCAAGATCAACGGCAAGTCACCCACCGCCCAGCGGATGCTGAAGTACGCCTTCAACCTCCTCGACGACGGCCTCGTCGGCCAGCAGATGTTCGCCGGTGAGACCACCCGTCTGGCCTACATGACCGACGAGGCCCAGGAGGGCCGCGACCAGTTCCTGGAGAAGCGCGAGCCCGACTGGTCGCCCTACCCCTGGTACTACTGATCCGCGCTACTCACTGACCAGCCTCCGACCTCACACAGGCTGCGTGATGCCAACGGCGGGCGGGTGAGGTCACATGGACCGATGAGCTCGATCGAGACCCAGGCACCCAGGCCCCACCACCTCACCCTGGCGGAGCGGGCCTCGGTGGGCCGAGGGGCGCGAGCGAGGGTCCCGCGTTCGGTGCACGGCGAGTGGCGACCGGCGCCCGACCGGGCCGACCCGGTCGGCCTCCTCGAGGAGCAGGGGAGCAGTCGGGTGCAAGAGCTAGTGCCGCTCCGCTACGGCCGGATGCTGGTGAACCCGTTCACGTTCTTCCGCGGCTCCGCCTACCTGATGGCGGCAGATCTGGCGGGTGCGCCGCGTACGGACCTGACGGTCCAGCTGTGCGGCGACGCGCACCTGTCGAACTTCGGGTCGTTCGCAGCGCCGGACCGGCGCCTGGTCTTCGGCCTCAACGACTTCGACGAGACCTTGCCGGGCCCGTTCGAGTGGGACGTGAAGCGGATGGTGGCGAGCTTTGCGGTCGCGGGGCGTGATCGTGAGTTCGACGATGCCGCGCGCAGGACCGTCAACCTGGCTGCCGCATCGGCGTACCGAGAGACGATGCGGGAACTGGCGCGGATGCGCAAGCTCGATGTCTGGTACGCCCGCTTGGACATGGACGAGCTGGACGCTCTGATGAGCTCGCAGATCGAGACCAAACAGCTCAAGCGCTTCCGCAAGAACGTGGCCAAGGCCCAGGCGAAGAACAGCTTGAAGGCCTTCTCCAAGCTCGTCGAGATCGTGGACGGACGTCCGCGCCTGATCCACGATCCTCCGATGATCGCGAGGATCCAGGAGCTGATGCCCGACAACGAGTTCCATGAGGTCGAAGACACGCTCCATGCCATCCTGCACATCTACCGCGGGACCCTGCAGGGCGACCATCGGCACCTCCTCGAGGGGTTTCGCTTCACCGACGCCGCACGCAAGGTGGTCGGGGTCGGCAGCGTAGGCACCCGCGCCTGGATCGTGCTGCTGATCGGCAACGACGACCATGACCCGCTGTTCCTCCAGGCCAAGGAGGCCACGGCATCCGTCCTGGAACCCTTCCTCGGCAAGAGCGCGTACACCAGCCACGGTCAGCGGGTCGTCGAGGGGCAGCGACTGATGCAGTCCGCGAGCGACGTGATGCTCGGCTGGGTGAGAGCGAGCGGGTTCGACGGCGTCGAGCGAGACTTCTTCGTCCGACAGCTGTGGGACGGCAAGGGTTCGGCGATCGTGGAGGCGATGAATCCCACTGCCATGACCGGGTACGCCCGGATGTGCGGGTGGACGCTGGCACGGGCCCACGCACGCTCCGGCGACCCGGTCGCCATCGCGAGCTACCTCGGCTCCGGCGATCGGTTCGATCGGGCGGTCTCGACGTTCGCGGAGGCCTACGCCGACCAGAACGAGCGGGACTACGCAGCGCTCCGTCGTGCGGTCGATGACGGCCGGGTCGTGGCTCAGCGAGGCTGAACGTGCCCTCGACCCGTGTCGTCAGTCGCCCCGTACGCGTCGACCGACCATTCCCGGATCGGTCGCGACCACCTGGCCCACGAGCGCGGTCGTGAGGAAGCAGAAGGCGGCGACATAGAGCCAGGTCAGGTAGGTGAAGGCGACACCGATGGATCCATATCTGTCGGCGCTCGCCTCGAGCGCCCCGGGGAGCCATGCCTGGGTGGCGGGGCGCACAGTGATCATCAGGAGAGCGAACAGCAGCGCACCCGGCATCAGCATCCGGGCGCGAACGGCGCCGGCGAGCAGCGCCCAGGGGATGAACACTGCGACCGCGACGTCCCAGGCGAACGAGGCAACCCGTGGCCACAGCTCCCGAGGGGGGAGGGCGTCGAGGGGCCCACCCGCAGCTCGGACGAGGACCAGGGAGAGCGCGAAGACCAGGACGACGGCCAGCCACCGCCAGGCCGAGCTCAGCCTGGTCGGCGGGCGCGGCACTCCCCAGATCGCGGCGAAGGCCCGGGCCAGCGCGCGAGACAGGCTGGTCGCCGAGACGAGCACGAAGACGGCCCCGACGATGCCGAACGCTGCGCCGCTGCTGTCGACCGCGCCCTCGATCACCTGCCGGGACTGCTCCGGCATCTCGATCGCGTCGGCGAACCTGTCGCTGTTCGAACCCAGCGCGGCGAGCAGGATGAGCACCGGAAGTACGGATGTGAAGAACTGGGCCGCGATGGTCATCGACCGGTCGAACACCTCGATCCGGCCGAGCCCCGCAACCGCCCGCAGGAACAACCGTCCCAGCAGCGTGTCGAGCAGCCATCCCAGCCGCCGCTGCAACCCGGCCGGCAGACGTCTCAGGGCCGCGTCGGCGCGGGCCCGGACAGGATCGGCGGCCGGACCTGTCTGGCTCTCCGAGGACGGAGTCCCGTCGTTCGAGTCCATGCCGATCTCATTCTGGCGTTCCCTCAGGCTGAAGCTCGGCCGGGGCGGCCCGCTCCGGCCCGGGCTCTGTGTCCGGCTTCCCTGAGATCAGGGGCAGGGCCCACCTGCCGCGCGGGTCGGCCTCGACCAGGAGGGCCTTGGTGAGCAGCGTGCACGGGACGGCGAGCAGTGCCCCGACCGGTCCGATCACCCAGGTCCAGAACACCAGGGAGAGGAACGTCAACGTCGCCGAGAGACCGACCGAGTCGCCCACCACCCGAGGCTGGATGATGGATTGGATCACGAAGTTGATGACGCAGTAGACGACGATGACGGTCACCATCAGGCCCAGGCCGCCGTCGAGCAGGGCGATGAGGGCCGGTGGGATGACGCCGATGACGAAGCCGATGTTCGGGATGAAGTTGGTGACGAATGCGAGCACCGCCCACACGAAGGCTCCAGGGACGTCCAGCACGTACAGGGCGACCCCGTCGATGACGGCGACGATCAGCCCGAAGCCCGCCGAGACACCCATGTAGTTGCGGGTGCCGTGGGCGAAGTTGTCCAGTGCGGCGACCGGGTCGGGAAACCGGTCACCCAACGTCTTCAGGCTGCGGCGGGTGGAGTCCGTGTCGAAGGCCACGAACAGCAGCACCGTGATCAGGAAGAACAGATCGGTGACCACGCCGAAGGTGCCGGCGAGCACCGACATGGCCACGTCGATGACCTGGCCCGGGTCGAACGCGTTCACCACCGCGTTGATCTGCTCCTGCTTGACCCCCGCGTCCCGCAAGGTGTTCCCCACGTTCGCGACCCCGTCGGCGATCTGGTCGGCGTACGTGGGCACCAGAGCGGCCAGCTGGGCGACCGACACCATCAGGGCCACTGCGAAGACCGAGAGCAGCAGGACTGCCGAGGCCAGCATCAGCGTCGAGATCGCCCATCCGGGAAGTCGTCCCCGTTCGAGCCACACGCGGATCGGGTGCAACGTGATCGTGATGACCACAGCCATGAGGACCGGCCCGACGATGTCCGCGACGGATCTCACGCCGGCCAGCGCGAGCGTCAGCGCGGCGGCACCCAGCAACAAGGTCCAGGCGAACGACCGGGGCCGAAGCTCGCTAGGTGCGGTGGTGGAGGCGTGCTTCATGAGGATCTCCTGTCCCGGCCGGGTGCTCCTGCTCGAGCGCGTCTGTGTCATATCCGAGAGCCATCGCCAGCCTGGGAGCGGCCGCGACCACACGTGCCGTACCGATGACGGGAAGGACGCCGATCAGCACGTCGACGACCTCAGCAGCGCTCGCGCCGGCGTCGACGGCCGCATCGGCGGCGAAACCGTAGGAGGGGACCTCGCCCCCGACCGCAACCAGTGCGGCCAGCCGGACCAGGGCCAGGGTTCGGGCATCCAACGTGGGTTCGCGCCACGCTTCGTCGGCCGCGTAGGTGGGGTCTTCGGACCACTCCGTCTGGTTGATGGCCAAGCGGTGGAGTCGATCGGCGTAGTGCACTCCGGACCGTCCTTCCGGCTCGCTCTGGGTTCGACCGCGACCCTTCGATATCGCGGTACGCCTCATTCACCCCCACCACGGTTCGGTCCGCATCATGTAGATCTGGTGAAGCGCGCACGCCGGGCACACCGAGACTCCGGTCGACGATTCACGTCTTCTGTGTGACGAAAGTGGGCTCGTCCCCGCGAAGGATGGGCAACCCATCGAAGGAGCCACCATGAAGCTCATCCCCGTCGCTGTCCTGACCCTGGCGTTGGCCACGCCGCTGACCGGGTGCGGCGACGACCAAACTGCCGTGTGCGGCTCCGTCGACGACCTCCAGACGTCGGTCGACGAGGTGCGGGACATCGACGTGTCGTCCTCGGGCGCGTTGGCCGACCTGGAGAGCGGACTCGAGGCCATCGGGTCGGACCTGTCCGACGTCAAGACCGACGCGAAGGCCGAGTTCTCCAGCCAGATCGAAGACGTCCAGGCCAGCTACGACGCGCTCGTGGCGAGCCTCGACGCGGCCAAGGAGAGTGCTTCCGCCACCACTCTGAGTGCCGCCGCGACTGCGCTCTCCACGTTCGGCAGCGACGTACGGACTCTCATCACCGACGTCCAGGAGACCTGCTGAACAGCCGTCCTGGACCGGCCGCGGCGTCGGTCTTCACGCATCTTGGGTGAGGACGCGCGGCCGGGCGGGAACCAGACTTCCGACCATGGCCCCATGGATCGCCGCTTCTCTCTATCTGATCGACCTCGCGTTGAAGATCGTCGCGTTGGGCGTGGTGCCCAAGAACCGGCGGCCGTCCAGCGGCATGGCCTGGCTGCTCCTGATCCTGGTCGTGCCGCTCTTCGGGTGGGTGATCTTCCTCGTCCTGGGGCGGACCAAGCTCGGGCGCCGTCGCAACGAGCAGCAGGCCGAGGTCAACGCGTTGGTGGCGGAGCGAGCGGCGCACGTGCCCACGCTCGAGAGGGACTTCCCCGGACCCATGTACGTACGTTCGGTGGCGACGCTGAGCCGCAACCTGGGCGCCCAGCCGGTGACGCCCGGCAACAGGATCGACCTCTTCCCGATCTATTCCGAGTCCATCGCGGCGATGACCGCTGAGGTCGACAAGGCCTCCGCCTGGGTGCACGTCGAGTTCTACATCACCGCGTGGGACAACGTGACCGGCCCCTTCTACGAGGCGCTGGCACGGGCCGTCGACCGCGGGGTGAAGGTCCGTCTGCTCTTCGACCACCTCGGATCCAAGGGCATCCCGGGCTACAAGGAGTTCATCGCCCGGCTGGACGCGTCCGGCATCGAATGGCACCCGATGCTGCCGATCGCGCCTTTCAAGCGCCGCCCGGACCTGCGCAACCACCGCAAGATCCTGGTGATCGACGGGATGGTGGCGTTCACCGGCTCGCAGAACCTGATCGAGCCCGGCTACAACAAGCCCGCGAACCACAAGCTGGGCCGTGAGTGGACGGAGCTGGTGGCCCGCGTCGAGGGACCGGCGGTCAGCGCTCTCAACCTGCTCTTCTGCACCGACTGGTACAGCGAGACGGAGGTCAAGCTGACCGACGAGCTCGGCACGGTACCGACCCCGGCCGGCGACATCGAGGGGCAGGTGATCCCGAGCGGGCCGGGCTTCTCGACGGAGAACAACCTGCGTGCGTTCACGCTCCTGCTGTACTCGGCACAACGCCGGCTGTCGATCACCAGCCCCTACTTCGTGCCGGACGAGTCGCTGCTGTACGCCATCACCACGGCCGCGCAGCGGGGCGTCGAGGTCGAGCTGTTCGTGAGCGAGGCCGGAGACCAGTTCATGGTCTACCACGCCCAGTGCTCCTACTACGAGGCGCTGCTGCGTGCGGGGGTGCGGATCTACCTGTATCCGGCGCCCGCGATCCTGCACTCGAAGTTCTTCAGCGTCGACGACGACGTCGCGGTTCTGGGATCGAGCAACATGGACATGCGTTCGTTCGTGCTGAACTACGAGGTCTCGTTGATGCTTCTCGGACCCGAGGTCGTCGCCGAGATGCGCAAGGTCGAGGACAACTATCGGTCGATCTCCAAGGAGCTGCTCCTCGAGGACTGGCTGACCCGGTCGCGCGGCGCGGCGTACCTGGACAACGTGATGAGGCTGACCGCGGCGCTGCAGTAGCCCGCGTCGAGCCTCAGGTCACCACTTCAGTTCGATCTCGACCTCGCGCTCGTCGTCCCCGATCTCGACCTCCAGCTTGAAGTCGACCTCGTCAGGCACGCGCACCTTGAAGCGCAGTCCTTCTCTTTCGAACTCGACCTCGTTGTTGCTGGCGAGCGCGTCGGCCAGGGCGCGCAGGCGAGCCGCGGCGTCCTCGCGACGCAGCCTCGCCCGTTCAGTGACTTCCATCAGGTCCATGCCGAACTCCTTGTCAGACGGTGCGGATCTCCCGCGCCATCGTATGTCGAGCTCGTCACCAGAGGTGGTTCACACCGAGCGGACCATGGGAGCAGCGCGTACGTGTCGACCGTCCTGCACCGCGTCCAGCAGCGCTTCGGCCAGATCGCCGGTCGTCACGTGGCTTCGTGGTCCCATCCTCAGGGTTCCGACCTCGGTCCGACCGGTCCTGTCCCCGGCGCGGACGATCGGGGTCCGCACCATCGTCCAGTCGAGGTCGGCGCACGCCTGCAGCATGAGTCCCAGGCGCCGCTGGCTCCGGACGTGGCCGGGGCTGCGCAGACGTACGACCGTGTCGATGAAGATCGCGCCGGCGTTGCGTGGGTCTCCGGGGAAGGGGATGTTGAAGCCCTCCATGAAGACGATCCGCGTGATCCCCTCCTCGCGCATGGCAGCGAGCACGTTGCGGGCGCCGAGGTCGATCGAGTCGTTGTCACCCCACCCGCCGAGGGTCGACACGACGGCATCGCAGCCGGCGACCGTCCGGGCGACCGCCTCCGGGTCGAGTACGTCGCCGAGCACGACGTCGACACCCGCAGGAGCGACTCGGTTCGAGGACCTCATCAGTGCCCGGACGTCGTGCCCGCGCTCGGCAGCCAGGGCGAGCGTCGGGACACCGACGAACCCGCTGCCCCCGAACATCGCGAGCTTCATGACGGCACCGCCGGGGCGAAGGTCGCGAGGAGCTCCTCGAGAGCCCGCTGGTCGGGCATGGCGAACGACGGTGCCCGGGGCGCCTGGCTGATGGTGTCGAACATGGTGTCCGTGTGCGCCAGCACCGGAGGCAGGTGGGTGCTGAAGATGGCGGACGGTTCGGGCGATCGAAGCGGCTCGATCGTCCGGCGATAGCGAGCCTCGTCGACGTCGGCCACCCACGGACTGTCCATCGTCGCCCAGAGCAGCTGCCCCTCGCGTACGTCCCCGACGTCGCGTACGTCAGCGCACGTGGCCAGCTCGGCGGTCGGCACCGGTGAGCCGAAGCAGTCGGAGGTGAAGATCGCGCCGGTGCTCTCGTCGACGAACCCGGTCGTGACCGGGCTGTCGAACAGGGGAGGGCGGAAGGCTCGGATGGTCCGGTCGCCCACCTCGAGCGCCTGGCCCGGGTTGAGCAGGTACACGCGGTCGAGCGGGACCTCCCACTCGCAGCCGAGGATCCCGACTCCGCCGAAGGTCGTGATCAGGCGCGCGTTCGGAACCGCGTCGAGCAGAGCCCGGACCCCTCCGGTGTGGTCGCGGTCGGGGTGAGTGATCCAGACCCACCGCACGTCGGCGGGGTCGATGACCGCGGCGAGGTCGTCCAGAAAGTGCTTGTCGGGAGTGCTGAGCCCGGTGTCGACCACGACCGGCTCCTGCGCATGCAGCACGAACGCGTTCACGGGCAGGTATCCCAGCCCTGGAACCAGCGCACAGTCGGCGAGCTGGCTCACGTCGTGCGAGAGCTTGTGAATGTCCATGCTGTCGACGCTAGGCACCGATGTGGCGACGGGATATACCAGCAATCTGGCATTCAGGTGGCCCCTCGCGGGGAGTAGTTTCGATCAGGTGGATCAGCGCACCCGTCAGCGGTCGCAGGACAAGATCGAGCGCCTGAGCAGACAGGGGCTCGATCTGGTCACGCTGTGGCGGGAGTGTCGCGAGCCGATCGCCGACGCGATCCCGCACTACTGGGCGCCGTGCTTCTACACGCTCGATCCCGCGTCGCTGCTGATCACCAGCCACTTCGACGAGCTGCTGCCGGTGCTCCCGGCCGACTTCCTCGACAACGAGTACCGCGCCGACGGGGTGCACAAGCTCAGCGACGTCGCCAAGTCGGACCAAGGTGTCTCGACGCTCTACGAGATCACCGACGGCGACCCGTCGGCGACGTCGCGGTGGAAGGCGAACATGGAGCTCGGCGGCGACCAGGAGCTCATCGCCTCGTTGCGGACCCGAGCCGGCGTCGTCTGGGGTTCGCTGGCCCTCTACCGCGAACCTGACCGGCCGATGTTCGGCGCCGCCGACAAGGCGTTCCTCAAGGCGATCGCGCCCAGCCTGGCCGAGGCGGCGCGCAACGCGCTCCTGCTGGGTGAGGCCTCCGACCCCGACTCCTCCGGGGCGCCTGGCCTGGTCGTGCTGAACTCGGCGCTCGGCATCGACTCGGCCACGGAAGGCGTCGAGCGATGGCTCGCGGATCTCCCTCGTCCCGCGCCGGGGGCCGTGCCGGTCGCGGTGGCCGCGGTCGCGGCGCGAGCGTTGCGCTCGGTCGACTCGCCGGGAGAGTCCGGTGAGGTGGCGACCTCGCGCGTCCTCAGCGAGTCGGGCACCTGGATCGTGCTGCACGGCGCGGTTCTCGCGACGCGACCGGACCCACAGGTGGCGGTCATCGTCGAGCCCGCTCATCCCGCGCGGATCGCGACACTGCTGATGTCTGCGTACGGGATGACGGAGCGCGAGAAGGAGCTCACCCAGCTCGTGCTGAAGGGACTGTCGACGGTCGAGATCGCCCAGGCATTGGTCATCTCTCCGCACACGGTCCAGCAGCACCTCAAGCACGTGTTCGAGAAGACAGGCGTACGCAGCCGCCGCGACCTGGTCGCCAAGGTGTTCTTCAGCCACTACGAAGGGCGGTTGCGCGACAACGAGCAGCGCGCCGCGACCCGGCTCCCCCTGCGGGGCGGTCCGATGCCGGAATCAGCTGTCGACCCGGTTCAAGACTCTGCCGTCACATCGAGAGGCCGCCGTCGACGGGCAACACCGTCCCGGTGACGTACCCGGCCTCGACCGAAGCCAGGAAGCCGACCGCGCCGGTCATCTCCCGTGGCTCGGCGAAGCGCCCGATCGGGATACCGGCCGCGATCTCCGCCTTCTTGTCGTCCGGAATCGACTCGATCATCCGGGTCGCGGCGTTCGGTGAGATGGCGTTCACCGTGACGCCGAAGCGCGCCAGCTCCTTGGCCGTGGTCTTGGTGAACCCGATGATGCCGGCCTTCGCGGCGGCGTAGTTGGCCTGCCCCGTGTTGCCGTGCAGTCCGGTGTACGACGTCACGTTCACGACGCGACCGTAGCCGCGCGAGCGGAAGTGCGGCGTCGCCGCGCGGGTGAACCGGAAGGTTCCGCCGAGGTGGGTGTTCAGGACGGCATCCCAGTCCTCGTCGGTCATCTTCCAGACCACGCTGTCGCGCAGGATGCCGGCGTTGTTCACGACGACGTCGAGGCGCCCGGTCTCGCGTACGACCTGGTCGACGACCTCCGTCACCTGCTCGGTGCTGCCGACGTCGGCAGCGAGGCCCGTGGCTCCGATCTCGGCCGCGCGTGCCTTCACCTCCTCGGCGTCGCGGTCGACCAGGTACGTCCTCGCTCCGGCGGTCAGGAAGAACCGGCCCAGCTCGAGGCCGATGCCGCGGGCGGCTCCGGTGACGATGACGCTCTGGCCGGTGAAGTCGAACGTGAGGGTGGGCGAGTTCATGAGTGTCTGCTTTCGGTGGCGAAGGTGAGGGGTGACGTGGATCCACAGGTGGTCATCGCGGTCAGCCGGCGCGTCGTACGAGGGCGGCCAGGGCTTGGCCGCCCCCGATGCACATCGTGACGACGCCGAGCCGGAGGTCGCGGCGTACCAGATCCTTGGCCACCCGGAGGGTGAGCATCGCGCCGGTGGCGCCGACGGGGTGTCCGAGCGCGATCGCGCCGCCGTAGGGATTGACCTTCTCAGGATCGAGCTTCGCGTCGCGGATGACGGCGACCGCCTGGGCTGCGAAGGCCTCGTTGACCTCGAACACGTCGATGTCGTCGGGCGTCAGGCCCGTGGTGGCGAAGAGCTTCCGCAGCGCCAGGACGGGGGCGTAGCCCATCAGCTCCGGTTCCAGGGCGGCGCTCGCCACGGCTTCGAGGGAAGCCAGCGCGGTCAGGCCGCGCTCGGCTGCGGCGGTCTCGGTGGCGAGGACCACCGCGGCGGCGCCGTCGTTGATGCCCGAGGAGTTCCCGGCCGTGACCGAGCCATCGACCTCGAAGGCCGGGCGTAGGCCGGCCAGCTGTTCCAGGGTGGTCTCCGGCCGCGGGTGCTCGTCCTGCTCGACGGTACGTGAGCGACGTCCGCCGGTAGTGACCGGAACGATCTCCTCGTCGAATGCCCGGAGGGCTGCTTCCGAGGCGGCAGCGTGCTGGGAGGCGAGGGCGAACTCATCCTGCTCGGCGCGCGAGATGCCGTAGGTGCGCGCGACGTTCTCCGCCGTGCGGCCCATCAAGATGTCGTGAAAGGGGTCGGTGAGCATCATGAGCGTGCCGTCGTGCAGCGTTCGGTCGGCGAGCTTGTAGCCGCTGCGGGCGCCGAAGTCGTAGAACGGCATCCGGCTCATGGACTCGTCGCCGCCGGCGAGGGCGATGTCGACCCCGCCCCACCGCATCTGCATCGCAGCCGACCAGATCGCCTGGAGCCCCGAACCGCAGAGCCGGTTGACGGTGTACGCCGGGGTGCTCACCGGCAGGCCAGCGGTCAGGGCCACGCGCCGGGCGTTGAATGCGTCGGGTCCGACCTGTCCGATGCAGCCCATGACGACCTCGCCGATGTCGTCCGGTCGGACTCCGGCGCGTTCGATCGCAGCGCGGGCGGCGGTGGCACCCAGTTCGTGGGCGGGGACCTCGCTCAGGGCGCCGCCGAAGCTTCCGATCGGCGTGCGGGCGCCGTCGAGGATGAGGATGCGCTGCTGATCCGTCACAGGGTGACTCCTGAAGGTGGGGTGGACGCGGTGACCGCGTGCTCGATGGGCGGAGGAAGGAGGAACAGGGGCGCGACCTCGCCGACGTGCTCGACGACGCGGCCGTCGCGGACCAGAAGCGCCCGTCCGTGGAGGGCATCGGCGACCCAGAGCGACCCGTCTGCGCCGAGGACGCATCCGGCAGGTGCCGCGACGAGTTGGCCGAGCAGCGCGTCGAGGCCGTGGACGGTTGGACGGGGGCCGAACCTCGCCCAGATGCGTCGATTGCCAAGGACGCCGTCACCCCCGATGTCGAAGGCGGTGACCCGGTTGCCGGCGCTCTCGCAGATGAGCAGCACAGCGTCGTCGGTGACGATGCTCCCGTGAGGTAGGAGCAGGTCGTCGGCGGCGACGGTCACGGTGCCGTCGGGGTCGACCCGCAGGACGCGACCGGGGGAGAAGGGTCCGTCGGAGCGGAGATCGCCGCCGGACTCGCACACCCAGGCGCGACCCACGTGATCGACCACCATGCCCAGCGCGACGCCGTTGACATGGCGGGCGAGCTCGGCGTGCACGCGGATGGAACCGTCGTGCTCGAGCCGCAGGATGCGGGCGTCGCGCCGGGACACGACGAGCAGGCGGCCGTCCGGGAGCCAACCCAGGCCCGAGGGCTGCTCCGGCACCTCGAGCTCCGCGCGCAGGCCGTTGCCGTCGCGGTCGGTCGAGTAGACCGCGTCGGTGGCGGCGTCGCACAACCAGATCCGGCCGCCTCGTGGTCGCGGGCTGTCGGCGACCTCGAGCGCATCGACGAGGGTCCGGACGTCGCCGCTCATGGTGGGGGACACGCTCGTCGTGGTCACTGGCTCACTCCTCCGCTAGGTTACTAAGCGCATAGTCAGTCACGGGTGAACTAGTGTGTCAAGCCGTATCGGCGATTTCTGCCGTATCGGTCAGCGACAGAAAGGGCAAGCGAGGGTGGCCAAACCGCGACAGGCTCGTCTCACCGTGATCGAGGTCGGCCAGCAGCCCGACCTCGACGACGAGTCACCTCAGTTGTGGCGTGAGGACCTCCCCGAGGTCGCCCGCAACATGCTCACGTCCGCGGTGCGCTGCTTCGCGACGAACGGCTTCCACGGCACGACCACGCGCGATATTCCGGGAATGCTGGGACTGAGCCCTGCGGCGCTGTACGTCTACTTCCCGTCGAAGGCGAGCGTCCTGTTCGAGATCATCCGCACCGGACACGAGCGGGTGCTGGAGCACATCACGACGCCCGACCTGGACCAGCTCGACGCCGCCACTCGTCTGCGGACCCTGGTCGCTCGCTACACCGAGTGGCATGCGCGCCACCATGTGGCAGCCCGCGTCTCGCAGTACGACTTCACGGGTCTGAACGTGGAGGACTACGACGTCATCGTCGAGCTGCGGCAGCAGACCAGCATGATCTTTCGCAGCGCCGTGCAGGCCGGCGTCGACGACGGGTCCTTCGAGAACGTCGACGTGCAGCGAGTGGCCCGCGCGATCCTCTCCCTCGGGATCGACCTGGTCCGCTGGTACCGACTGGACGGCTCGGACTCGCCCGAACAGGTGGCAGCGTTCAACGCCGATCTCGCGCTGAAGATGGTGACCTGAAGCCGGCGTCGACGGACCGCGTCAGGCGCGCTCGGGGTGCCGGTTGATCGTGGAGGCGAGCAGCTCGGCGGCTTGCGCGGTGATCAGCCGCTTGACCACCAGCGCTGAGGGAGAGGGGCGGGAGTCCCGTCGTTGCACCAGCTCGATGCTCACCGAGTGCGCGTCGTGCAGCGGGACCCAGCGCAGGCCGGGCACGTCGACGGTCGTCTCGAACGGTCCCAGGACCCCGATGCCGGCACCGGAGGCGACCATCAGCTTCATCGTGCGGGCGGAGGTCGCCTCCACGACGACGTCGGGCCGGGGGAGGCCGGCGTGCAGGTGCTCCCACATGACGGTGCCCTCGCGCATCGTCACGATCGGCCAGGTCTCCAGGTCTTCCCAGCGCAGGCTGCCACGGTCGGCCAGCAGGTGGCCGCGTGGCATGACGACCCCGAGCGGGAACCGCAGCAGGATCGTTCGCTCGATGCTGCTCGGCGCGGGCCTGCGAGGCGTTGTCACGACGCCGAAGTCCAGCTCGCCGGCGGCGACCTGGGACTCGATCTCCGTCGATCCCCCTTCACGAACGGTGAACCGCAGATCCGGGTGCAGGTCACGCAGCCTGCCGACCACCGGAGCGATGACGGTCCCTGCCACGACCGAGATGGTCCCGATGGCGACCCTGCCGCTGTAGGAGTTGCTCGACTGTGCGGCCGCTTCGAGGACGGCGTCCTCGGCGGCGACGAGGCGCGACATCGACTCGAGCAGACCCTGGCCCGCGGGAGTGGGCCGGACCCCGGTGCGGCTCCGGGTGAGCACCACGACGTCGAGCTCTTCCTCGAGCAGACTGATCTGCTGGCCCAATGTGGGTTGACTGATGCCGCACCGTTCGGCAGCCGCACGCAGGGATCCGGTCTCGACGGCGGCCAGGAAGTAGCGGGCTCGCTCCACTCGCATGCGGGTAACGATAGCGATTTCCTATCACCCTTGGTAGGTGGAGTCGGAGAAGTCGCTGTACATGGCAGTCTGACCGCCAGCCGGTGACGTGCCTCACACTTTGTGGGCGGCCGGGATGAAAGGTGACGCGTATGACCCAGTTGCCCTTGAGCGGCATCACCGTCCTGGATCTGTCGACGATCCTGGCTGGTCCCTTGGCGTCGTCGTTGCTGGCGGAGTTCGGTGCCGACGTCATCAAGATCGAGCAGCCTCGGACGGGGGATCCCGCGCGGGCGTACCCTCCGCTCGTCGACGGCGACTCCGCACAGTGGTTCATGCTGGGACGCAACAAGCGCAGCGTGAGCCTGGACCTGCACCACGCCGACGCCCCTGCGATCGTCGGACGCCTCGTCGCGGCCACCGACATCGTCGTGACGAACTTCCGCCCGGCCACGCTGAAGCGCTTCGGCGTCGACTTCGACGATCTCGTGAAGTTCCGTCCCGATCTGGTCATGGTGCACGTCAGTGCCTTCGGCCGCACCGGACCGTACGCCGACCGGCCCGGGTTCGCGCGCGTCGCGGAGGCGTTCGCCGGCCTGACCCACCGCACCGGCGACCCCGATGGCCCGCCCATCTTCGCGGGCTACCCGGTCGCCGACGGCGTCACCGGGATCTATGCCGCGTTCGCGGCGATGCAGGCTCTGCGCCAGCGTGACCTCACCGGTGAGCCGCAACTGGCCGACATCGGGCTCTACGAGCCGCTGCTGAGAATGCAGGAGGACTTCATCGTCGGCTATGACCTGACCGGCAGGAGCGTGGAGCGGCAGGGCAACCAGAACCCTCACATCAGCCCCAACAACCTCCACCGCACGCGCGACGGGCACTGGCTGGCGCTCCCGGCTTCCACGGAACAGATGTGGCGCCGGCTGGTGAAGGTGATGGACGACGACGAGCTGGCGGACTGGGGAGACCTCACCGAACGTATCGCCCATCGTGCAGAGATCGAGGCGCGTATCGACGAGTTCGTCGGCCAGCACGACCTCGAGCCTCTGATGGAGATCCTGGTCGACGCCGAGGTCGCGGCCGGTCCGGTCTACTCGGCCGCTGACATCTGCGACGACCCGCACATCCGGGCCCGCGGGTCGATCGTCGCGGTCCCGGACGCGGCCGGCCGCTCGCGTCGCATGCAAGCCCCCGCGGGTAAATTCTCCGGGTTCGAACCCAGCATTCGCACGGCCGCGCCGGATCTGGGGGAACACACCGAGTCCGTCCTCGCCGAGCTTGCCGGTCTCAGCGTCAACGAGATCGCCGCGCTGCGAGAAGGTGGCGCGATCTGATGCCCGCTCGCCTCAGTTTGTCTGGAAACAGCACACCCCGAAGGAATGACATGAAGATTGATCGACCACAGCGTTCTCGGCGCTTCCTCGGCACCCTGGCGAGCGTCACGACCGTCGCTCTGGTTCTCACGGCCTGCGGGGGCGGTGGCGCCGACGAGTCCAGCGGCTCGGGCACTCTGACGATGGCCGCGGCCACGAACGTGCAGACGTACGACCCGCAGATGGCAGCGGTCGCCCAGGAGTACTACCTGAACCCGGTCTTCGACACGCTGGTGCACGCGTTGCCCGACGGCACGTTCGAGGCGGGCCTGGCCGAGTCCTGGAGCAGCGTGGACCCCAAGACCTTCGAGCTGACCCTCCGCTCCGACGTCACGTTCAGCGACGACGCCCCGGTCGACGCGAAGGCCGTGGCCGCCAACTTCGAGCGCGGCATGTCGATGACCGCGAGCCCGTCGCTGGCGTTCTACGCCAACATCGCCTCGGTCGAGGCGGTCGATGACGTCACGGTGCGACTGAACCTCAAGGGGCCGACGACCGACATGCTGGCCCAGCTGAGCCGTCTGCCGGGCATGATGATGAGCCCGGCGTCCTTCGACGCCTCGCCCGACACCCAGCCGGTCGGTGCCGGCGGGTGGACGTATGACGCTGCGGCGTCGAGCGCCGGCGACGTGCAGGTGTTCCAGGCCAACTCCGACTACTGGGACCCCGAGAGCGTCAAGGTCGACACGGTGGAGATCAAGGTGATCGAGGATGCCGCGGCCGCCACCAACGCGGTCCTCGACGGCCAGGTCGACATGATCGAGCTGCGTGGCGAGGGCGACCGGGCGACGGTGGACAACGGAACGCTCCAGCTCATCGAGCGGACCACCCCGAACGTCTACTACGTGCAGATCATGGACACCGACGGCACGCTGCTCGAGCCGATGAAGGACGAGCGCGTACGTCGCGCCCTCAACCTGGCGATCAACCGCGAGTCCTTCGACACCGGTCTTCAGTTCGGCAACGGCGACGCCACCGCCAACTTCTGGCTGCCGGACTCGCCGTACTACGACGCGTCGACCGAGGAGCTCGCCTACGACCCGGCGGAAGCCAAGCGCCTCCTCGCCGAGGCAGGTTACGAGGACGGGTTCAAGGTGACCTTCCCGTCGTTCGGTGCGCTGACGGTGGTGTCGGAGTCGATCCAGCAGATGTGGGCCGAGATCGGTGTCGATGTCACGATCGAGCAGGTCGAGCCGGGCACGTTGGCCACGGTGATGCGCGACGGAAAGACGACCATGGCGCCGACTCTGGCCCGCGGCTTCACGGCCGAGAGCCAGTACGCGGAGCGGTTCGCTCCCGGCAGCCCGTACGACACCCTGGGCACCGACCGGGGCGACGTCGCCGACCTGGCCAAGGTGGCACTGACCGCCGAGACCCCCGAGGCGCAGGCCAAGGGCTGGCGCGACGTCTACACCTACCTGATCGAGCAGGGCTACCTGATGGTCATCGGCCACGAGACGCCGACCGTCGTCGCCGCCGAGAACATCAAGGGTGTCGAGCTCGCGCCGTCGGACAACCTGCCCAAGCCGTTCGACATCAGCGTGGGCTGAGCGATGCTTCGCGTCGCAATCGGTCGCGCTGCGGCCCTGGTGCCCCTGCTGCTGATCGCCACCTTCACCGCGTTCCTGCTGCTCCAGATGACGGCCACCGACCCCGCCGTCGTACGTCTTGGTGAGAACGCCTCGGACGAGGCCTACGCAGCGTTCCGGCACGAGATCGGCGTGGACCGCCCTCTGCTCGTCCAGTACGGGAGCTGGCTGGCGGGGGCGGTCCGCGGAGACCTCGGGGTCTCCTGGTCCAACTCGGCCTCGGTGACGGATCTGCTCACCAACCGGATGCCGGCCACGTTCTCAATCGCCCTCGGCGCGCTGGTCGTCGGGCTGGTCATCGGCCTCCCGGTGGGCATCGCTGCCGGGATCCGGGCCGGCCGCAGCGCCGACTCGCTGCTGACCGCGGGCGCCTCGCTCGGGCAGGCCGTGCCGAGCTTCTGGCTGGCCCTGCTGTTCGTGGCGTACGTCGCCATGAAGACCTCGCTGTTCCCGGCCACGGGCTACGTCCCGATCAGCGAGGGTGTCGGGTCCTGGCTGCTGAGCATCACGCTGCCCTCCGTGGCTCTCGGGGCTGCCGCGGCGGGCGCGTTCGCCCGGCAGACTCGGGCGGGCTACGTGCGGGTGCTGCACGAGCCGTACATCCGCACGGCCGTCGCCGGGGGACTGGCTCGTCGTCGCATCCTGTGGCGCACGGCGCTGCGCAACGCGGCGATCCCGGTCGTGACCACGGTCGCCGGCACGGCGGCCGTTCTCGTCGGCGGTGCCGTCATCGTCGAGCAGGTCTTTGCCCTCCCGGGGCTCGGCCAACTCGTCCTCAACGCCATCCACAACGGCGACATGCCGGTGGTGCTCGGGTTCGTCGCCCTGATGGCTCTCCTCATGGCGTTGGTCCAGTTCGTGCTCGACCTGACCTACGCCCTCGTCGATCCAAGGGTGCGTGCCGGATGAAGAACACTGTGATCGTCAAGGCGTCCTGGGCCGTCCTCGCGGTGGTGGTGTTCCTCGCCGTCGCGGGGCCCTGGATCGCCCCGTACGACCCGACCGTCGGTGAGATCGGCGACGCCCTCGCCCATCCGGGACCCGAGCACTGGCTGGGAACCGACTATCTCGGCCGCGACACCCTCAGCCGTCTGATCGACGGTGCGCGCGTGTCGATGATCGCGGGTGTGGAGGCGACGGCCGTCGCCCTCGTGCTCGGCTGCTCCCTCGGCATGGTCAGCGGTCTTCTCGGCGGCACCGTCGACCGCGTCGTCATGCGAATCGTCGAGGGCATCTCCGCGATCCCCGCGATCGTCCTGGCGATCGCGATCATCGCGGCGCTGGGCAGCGGCCTCGGCAGCTCGATGCTGGCCGTCGGCATCGCGTTCGCGATGGCCGTCGCCCGGTTGGCGCGTGGCCTGGCGCTCTCCGAACGTGAGCGGATGTACGTCGACGGAGCCCGCGTCGTGGGAGCCGGACGCCTCGACCTGCTGCGTCGTCACATCGCGCCCAACATCGCCGCGCCGATCGGCGTCGAGGCGACGTTGGTGTTCGCCCACGCGGTGACGATCGAGGCCGGCCTGAGCTTCCTCGGCCTCGGTACGCAGCCGCCGGCGGCGAGCTGGGGCGTCATGCTCTCCACGGCGCAGCGCACGATGCGGGAGGAGCCGTTCCAGACGATTCCGCCCGGCCTCGCGCTGGTGCTCACCGTGCTGGCGCTCAACATCGTCGGTGATGCGATGTTCCGGCGCCGTCAGGGCGTCAGCTCGGACAACCCCACGGGCTACCTGGAGCCGATCGGGATCACTGCGACCGCCGAGTCCGCCTCGGAGGGACACTCCATGGACCCGGTCGACGGCGTGCCCCCGCTGCTCGACGCACGGGCCGTGGAGGTCCGCTACGGCGATCACGTCGCGGTCAAGGGCGTCGATCTGACGATTCGCCGCGGCGAGGTCGTGGCTCTGGTCGGTGAGTCCGGCAGCGGCAAGACGTCGGTGGCCATGGCGCTGGCCGGGCTGCTGACCTCGCCGGCGTCGGCGTCCGCCGAGCGGATCTCCCTCGCCGCCGCCGAGCCGCTCGAGCTGGCCGGTGCGGGCCGCAAGGCCCGAGAGACATGGCGCAGCCACGTCGGCGTCGTGTTCCAAGAGCCGTCGGCCGCGCTGAACCCGCTGCAGACCGTGGGGCGCCAGCTTCGGGACGTCATCGAGGCGCAACGGCGTCTGGTCGGCGCGCGCGGCGGGTCTCGAGCGACCGACCGTACGGTCGATGACGAGATCGTCGACCTGCTGACCTCGGTCGGTCTACGCCGCCCCGCCGAAGTGGCCCGGCTGCGTCCTGGCCAGATCTCGGGAGGCATGGCTCAGCGCGTGATGATCGCGCTGGCGCTGGCGAAGTCGCCGACCCTGCTGATCGCCGACGAGCCGACCACAGCGCTCGACGTGACCGTCCAGGCGGAGATCATCGCGCTGCTGCGTCGCCTGTGCGAGGAGCACTCCTTCGGCGTGCTGCTCGTCACCCACGACCTCGGTGTCGCCGGCGAGCTGGCCGACCGCGTCGTGGTGATGCTGCACGGGGACGTCGTGGAGGCCGGGCCCATCGACGACGTCGTCCGCAGACCCTCGCACGCCTACACGGCCGCACTGGTCGCCGCCGTCCCGCGCAACGAGCCGGGTCGGGCGATCCTCAACCCGCCGGTCGACCCGGTCGAGGCCCTCGAGATGTCCCCGGCAGGAGAGATGCGATGAACGCGACGTACGCCCCCTTGGTCTCCACCGACGGGCTCACCGTTCAGTTCCCTCGGCGTCGCACTCTGGCAAACCCACGACCGGAGCCGTTCGTCGCGGTCGACGGCGTCACGGTCGACCTGCGCCCGGGCGAGATCACCGGCATCGTCGGCGAGTCCGGATCAGGCAAGTCGACGTTGGCGCGGGCACTGTTGCGGCTGGTGCCGTTCACCGGCGGGGCGAGCGTCTGCGGGTTCGACGTCGCGGCGCTGCCGACGCCCGCGCCGCCGGCCTACCGACGCACCGTCCAGGCGGTGTTCCAGGACCCGCTGCAAGCGCTCAACCCGCGCCATACGGTGGCCCAGCTGGTGGGCGAGCCGCTGCGGATACACACCGACCTCGATGAGTCCGGGCGGCGAGATCGCACCGTGGCGACGCTCGAGTCCGTAGGGCTGGACGCCTCGTTCCTCGGGCGGACGACCCGGGAGATGTCGGGTGGGCAGCGACAGCGCGTGGCGATCGCGCGCGCGATCATCATCGAGCCGTCCCTCCTCATCCTGGACGAGGCGCTCAGCGCCCTCGACGTCACGACCGCGGCATCGGTGGCCAGGCTTCTGCACGGCCTCCTGCGCCCGGACTCGGCCATGCTGTTCATCGGTCACGACCTGGCGATGGTCCGCCAGCTGTGCGATCGCGTGCACGTGATGCGAGAAGGCCGAGTCGTCGAGTCGGGCACGGCCGAGGAGGTCTGCGGCTCGCCGCGACATGAATACACGCAGCTGCTCGTCTCGTCCATCCCACGACTGCTCGTCAGTGAAGGTTGATCGGCTCAACGGAGAGGTAGGCATGTACCAGACACACACGGAGGTTTCAGGACATGACAGACGTCGGCGCGTACGCCGTAGGAGCCTGGCGGCCAGCGGGTTCGCCCTGGCGGCGGTCATGACGGCGACGATCGGCAGTGCGGCCGTGACAGCCGCGCCCGCCAGTGCCGATGCCGGCGCGATCACCACCGTCCAGGTCGAGCCCTCGACCACGGGGGCCGGCATCACCACGGAGACGAACGTCGACCGATATCACCTGGTCGTCGAGCCCGACGGAGACCGTCAGCCCGAGCTCGTGGTGATGCTCAGCGGTTCGAACGTGGCTGCGGCGGGCTACGGCGACCTCGTCGCCCATGCGGGCGGCCTCGGCTATGCGGCCGTGAGCCTGAGCTATCCCAACCAGGGGACGATCGGCGCCGCCTGCCAGACGACCGTGGCCACGGACCGGTGCTTCGACAACGCTCGAGGCGAGATCGTCTTCGGCGCTGGTGTCCCCGATCCGCAGGGGCAGACCTACGCCTCGGGCAACGTGAGTGTCGATGCGGCGAACTCCATCTCGGGTCGCTTGGTCGCACTCATCGACCACCTGGCCGTCCAGGACCCGTGGTGGGGGAGCTTCCTCGTCGACGACGCGACCTCGCCGTACGTCGCGACGCACCGTGGTCCGGTTCGGCTGGACCACAGGAAGCTGATCCTCGCCGGCCACTCCCAAGGTGGCGGTCATGCCGCCTTCCTGGCGATGCGTACCGAGGTCGAGCGGGCGATCCTGCTCGGAAGCCCCGACGACACCACTCAGTCCGGTACGGCTACCTGGATCGGCGCCGCTTCGGCGACGCCGCTCGACCGCTACTGGGCGATGCGTCACCAGTCCGAGGGAGCCTACGGTGCGCATCTCGCCCAGGTCTGGAGCGAGCTCGGCGGCGCGGGCATCGGCGCGGGAGACGACACCGCGGAGGTCCAGGTGGGCGACGGCTCCGGCGACCCGCAGGGCAGCCACCGTCTGGTGCTCACCGTCGAGCAGGGAACGGCGCTGAAGAACCACATGTCGACGGCGTACGACGGCTCCTACCTTGCCGGCGTACCGGTCGCGTGGACCTACCTGCTCACCGCGGACGGCGATGCGACCGCGCGAGCCGGGCAGATGTCGCGTCAGCACGCCCAGCGGCACGCTCATGGTCGAGGCGGGAGCCACCCGCCGCACTGACGTGCACGCAGGCAGCCAACAAGGCGCTCGGCTGAGGATCTCAGCCGAGCGCCTTGCATGCGCGGACCTTCAGGTCAGTCGACCAGTGCCTGGTAGACCAGCTGGGGCATCGTCTCGCGCATCGGCAGCGGAGTCGACGAGAACACCTGGGTGAAGAACAGCATGGTGAGCTCTTCGACCGGGTCCACCCAGAACCGGGTGCCCGCCATCCCGCCCCAGCCGAAGCTGCCCGGCGTACCGGGACGACCCGCGGTCGCCGGATCGAGGTTCACGGAGAAGCCGAGTCCGAAGCCGGAGCCTCGCATCGGCGACTCCGAGTAGAGCGGGCGCCCGTACGTATCGAGGTCGACGCCGCCCGGCAGGTGGTTGGTCGTGATGAAGGAGGCGGTGCGTGAGCCGATGACCCGCTGCCCGTCCAGCTCTCCTCTGCGCAGCATCATCTGGGTGAACCGGTGGTAGTCGTGAGCGGAGCTGATCAGTCCGCCGCCCCCGGACTCGAAGGAGGCCTTGTCGCAGCCGTTTGCGAAGAGGTCGCTCCGGGTCAGGCCGTCGGGCGTGTGGGCGTAGAGGTTGACGAGGTGCGGCTCTGGATCTGTCGCCCTGCCGAAGCGGGTCTCGGTCATGCCCAGCGGACGGAAGATCCGCTCCGCCAGGAACTCGCCCAAGCTCTTGCCGCTGATGACCTCGATGACACGCCCCAGGACGTCGGTGGCCATGGAGTAGGCCCACTCGGCGCCCGGCTGGAAGAGCAGCGGAAGCGCGGCGAGCTCGTCGCACAGTCCCTCCAGGTCGATCGCGGTCGGGACGGTGGTGTCGAGCTTGCGCTCGCGGTACATCGCGTCGACCGGATGCTGGCGCAGGAAGGGATAGGTCAGGCCCGAGGTGTGGGTGAGCAGATGCACCATGCGGATCGGCTCGACTGCTGCGACCGTGTTGGGGCGGAGGTCGCTGCCGCCCTGGTAGACGCGTACGTCGGCGAAGGAGGGGATGAAGTCGCTGACGGGTGTGCTCAGCTGGAACGCGCCCTCCTCCCACAGCGTCATCGCGGCCACCGAGACGATCGGCTTCGTCATCGACATGATGCGGAACAGCGAGTCGTGCCCGGTCGGCGTCCGGGCCTCCAGGTCCCGGTAGCCGTAGGAGGAGTCGTGCACGACCTTCCCCCTGCGGGTCAGGACGAGCTGCCATCCCGGCAACCGGCCCTCATCGACGAACCGCTCCAGGTAGCGATCGATGCGGGCCAGCCGCTCGGGAGCGAAGCCTGCCTCCGTCGGATCGATCTCGATGTCCATGATCGCCTCTCCTTCCGGCTCGCCGTTGTGGCCAGCGTCACTCGTCCAACGGATGCTAGAGACGGTTGGCACTGCGTGTCAATCTTGGTGAGAACTGTGGTCCGCCGGTTCTGGTCTCGGTGTCCTGACATGAGGCTCGGGAGGTTGTATTTACGCGTGATCTCTGGTCCAATTTTGCTCTCGGGAGACATGGTCGATAGGTGGCACGGCGTGCCTTTGGGTGACGTTGAAGGAGAAGAACGATGGCATTGCACGGCCTCATGCAGAGCACGCAGCTCACGGTCTCGACGCTCTTGGGCCCGATGGAACGGTCGTTCTCGGCCAAGGGTGTGACCACCGCGCAGGCGACCGGACCGAAGCGGACGACGTACGGGGAGGTGGCCGAACGGACACGTCGGCTGGTCACGGCTCTCGGGGCACTCGGCCTGCAGCCGGGTGACCGGGTCGCGACCTTCGGGTGGAACAGCCAGCGTCATCTCGAGCTCTATCTCGCTGTCCCGTCCGCTGAGATGGTGCTCCACACGGTGAACCACCGTCTGTTCCCTGCCCAGATCGACTACATCCTCGACCATGCCGCGGATGTGATGGTCGTCGTCGATGCGTCGTTGCTGGATGTCGTCTGGCCGATGGTCAGCCGGTCCCGGCACATCCGCCACGTCGTCGTCATGCCCGATGACCCGGCGGTGAGGATTCCGGACGACGAGCGAGTCCTCGACTACGAGCAGCTGGTGAGCAGCCATCAGCCGGCCGACGGCGCTCTCTTCGTCGGGGACGAGCGCACCGCCGCAGGCCTCTGCTACACCTCCGGCACCACGGGGAACCCGAAAGGCGTGCTCTACGACCACCGATCCATCGTGCTCCACGCCCTGATGCTCCTGGGCGCTGACAACCTCGCCATCTCCGAAGCCGACGTCGTGATGCCGGTCGTGCCGATGTTCCACGCGAACGCCTGGGGCCTGCCCTATGCGTGCGTGATGACCGGCGCCGACCTGGCGATGCCGGGCAACCAGACCGACCCGGTGCTCCTCGCCGAGCAGCTGGAGCGCGAGCGGGTCACCCTCGCCGCCGGCGTCGCCACCATCTGGCGCAGTGTGCTGCCCCACCTCGACGGGCGCGATCTCAGCGGTCTCCGTCGTCTGATGAACGGTGGTGGCCCGTTGCCGCCGTCGTTGTCCGCCGCGTACGAGCGGGCCTGTGGCCTGCCCTTGACCAGCAGCTGGGGCATGACCGAGATGAGCCCCGTCGGCGCGGTCTCACGGATCAGCACCAAGGACCGGACGGCGAGCGAGGAGGAGCGTCGCGACGTCCTGACCTCGCCGGGTGTGAAGCCGCCGCTCGTCCAGATGCGGCTGCGCGATGCGCTCGGGGGCGACGTGCCCTGGGACGGAAGATCCCCGGGGTCCCTCGAGGTCGCAGGGCCCACGGTCGCCGCCGGCTACTACCGCAACGACGACCACGACGCGATCACCGACGACGGCTGGCTGCGCACCGGGGACATCGCGACCCTCGACCCCCACGGCTATCTGCGGATCGTCGACCGCGCGAAGGACCTGGTGAAGTCCGGAGGTGAGTGGATCTCCTCCAGCGCGCTCGAGAACGAGATCATGAGCCATCCGGCAGTGCTCGAGGCCGCTGTCATCGGGATTCCCGACGAGCGCTGGGAGGAGCGGCCGCTGGCGTGCATCGTGACGACCGAGGGTGAGAGTCTCACCTCGGAGGACGTGCGAGCGTTCCTGCTCGGCCGGGTCGCCAAGTGGTGGATCCCGACCGACTACGCCTTTCTGGACGAGCTCCCGACAACAGCAACCGGCAAGATCTCCAAGCTGAGTCTGCGCGAGGCGATGGCCGCGCGCCCGAAGGAAATGACGCCGAAGACATGACGACTGATTCCGCACCGTCCGGTCGCCGCGAGGACGGCAAGGCCCAGATCTCCGCCGTGGCGATGGAGCTGTTCCTGGCTCGCGGCTACGACAACGTCACGGTCGAGGCCGTGGCGGCGGAGGCCGGCGTCTCGCGACGTACCGTCTTTCGCTACTTCCCCTCCAAGGGAGAGCTGCCGTTCCCCGACCATGCCGAGCGCCGCAGCATGATGGAGAAGATGTTCGCCGATCTCGGCAGCGATCCGATCGAGGACGTCTTCGAGGTCACCGAGGCGGTGTTGCGCGACTTCCTGAAGCACCCGGAGCTGGTTCTCTCGCGTTACGCGCTCACCCGCCAGATCCCGCTGCTCGCCGAGCGGGAGATCCTCGAGCACGAGAAGTACGTCGCCATCACCCGCCGACACCTGAGCACTCATCTCGAGGTGTCGACCCCCAGCTTCGTACCCCAGGCGGTGGCGGCGCTCATCGACGGCGTGCACCGGTCGGCGTTGTCCAACTGGATCCGCTCCCACGGGAAGTCGGATGCCATCGCCGAGCTGCTGGAGGGCTTTGCCTGGATCAGGGACCGGCTCGGCTCGTCCGGCCTCGGTTCGACGTCGCCCCGGCTGTTGGTGCTGCCCGACAATCCCCGAGTCCGCCGTGCGCTGCGCGATCTGGCCGAGGTGCCCGAGGAGCCCGCTGCCGGACACGGGGAGCTCGCGTGAGCGCCAGGTGAGGTCGGTGCGCACATCCATGTTCCGGCGGCCGCGGTGGATCTACGGCAGCGGCGCCGATCCCGACTACCGCTTCAGTCTGGCCAACGAGCGCACGTTCCTGGCCTGGATCCGCACCAGCCTCGCCCTGTTGGCGGCCAGCGTCGGGCTCAGTCTGATCGACCTCGAGGGGCCGCGTTGGGCCCAGCAGGTGGCCGGTGACCTGTTGGTCCTCCTGGCCCTGGTCGGTGCGGTCGTCGCGTGGCTGCGGTGGGCCCTGGCCGAACGCGAGATGCGCGCGGCCCGGTCGCTGCCGAGCTTTGCCGGCGCTGCCGGAGGATTCGCGCTGGGCGTCGCGGTCGCCGGAGCAGCCATCATGGTGGCCCTGGGATGAGCCCCGTCGGGCAGGACGCCGGGGTCGCCGCCGAACGTACGCGCCTGGCCTGGGCGCGCACGTCGCTCTCGCTTGCCGCGGCGATGGCCGTCGCTGCCCGGGTCGCGCTTCCGTGGCTGGGCTGGTGGGCGCTCGGTGTGTTCGTCGCCGGCGCCGCGATCCTCGCTTGGTGGAACCTGCTCCTCGATCGGGCCGCCCGCGCCGCAGATGCTGCGCAGGTCGGAGCCGGACGCGCCGCCGTGGTGGCCGGCACGACCGTCGTCATCTGCCTGCTCGGACTGACCGCTCGCCTGGCGGCAGCTTGATCGCCCCGTTCAGCGGGGGAGTGCGGCGAGCTCGCTCAGCTCACGCTGATAGGCGCGGTAGGTCTCTCGCAGGTCCGCTGCCGGCCAGTCCGCCGGGCGGAGCTCGACAGGGAGGAGCGGGTCGTCGCTGAGGTGGCGCACGATCGCGGCCGCCGTGGCGAGACGGAGCGCGGGCTGGGGCGTGGACGACAGCAGGTCGAGCAGCCGCTCAGCCTCGTGTGCCCAGCCGCGGAGATCCCACAAGGCGGCGGCGAGCTCGCCCGGATCCTGCTCCGGTGTCGCCGTGAAGTCCTGCAGGACCGGGTCCGAGAAGCGCGGCCGCTGAAGGTTGGCCGGCCGGGTCCAGACCCCTTCGCGCAGCTCGGCGAGCCGGTGCGCCTTCAGGGCATCGCGCAGCACGGCGCGTTCGGGGCCCGGTCGGCCGGCGGTGACCACGATGGCCATCTCCCAGGAGCCGTCCCACGGCTTGTCCGCCTTGTGCACCGCTTCGTCCTGATGGGCCTGTCGCTGGACGAGCCGCTCGCCGAGCCGGTAGCCGGTCTCCGTCCTGGTCAGGTCGCCGTCGCCGACGGCGCGGGTGACCGCGACCCGCACGGTCGCCGGCGCGATGCCGAAGAACTGGCCGGCGCGGGCGAGGTCGGCCGGGGTCAGCGGGCTCGGGTGCGCGCCGAGCATCAGGCTCAGGATGGTGGAGCGGGCGGAGAGCGGAGCCAGTTCATCGCGCGCGGTAGCCACGCGGCCATCCTCTCATGCAACGTTTCTCGACACGGTTGTGTGTGATTATGTAACATCAAGTTGATGGCCTCCACCAGCAAGGGGTAGACGCATGACCAGCACGCACGAGGTGTTCAACCAGGTCCCGCCGTTGGTGGGTCACAACACGGCCGGTGACCCGGTCCTGCGGGCGGGTCTCGAGCGCGAGGGCGCCGCGTGGGCGCTGCCCGAGATCGACGAGCTGGGCAGTCTCGCCGGCACCGCGGAGGCGCAGGAGTGGGGCCGCCTCGCCGAGCGGGTGCCGCCGCGTCTGCACACCCATGACCGCTACGGCAATCGGGTCGACGAGGTCGAGTACGTCCCGGCGTACCACCAGCTGATGACGACCGCGGTGGAGCACGGCCTGCACGCCGCGCCCTGGGCAGACGACCGTCCCGGCGCCCACGTCGCGCGGGCCGCGAAGTTCTACGCCTGGAACGTCGACGCCGGCCACGGCTGCCCGATCTCGATGACCTACGCCGTGGTCCCGGCGCTGCGGGCCAACCCCGAGCTCGCCGCGAGGTTCGAGCCGCTGCTGACCAATCGGACGTACGACTTCGGCGTGCGCGACCCCGAGACCAAGCGCGGTCTGATCGCCGGGATGTCGATGACCGAGAAGCAGGGCGGCTCCGACGTACGCGCCAACACGACCACGGCGACCGGGCAGCCCGACGGCACCTACGTCCTGCGCGGGCACAAGTGGTTCACCAGCGCCCCGATGAGCGACCTGTTCCTCACGCTCGCCCAGACGCCCGCCGGCGTCTCCTGCTTCCTGGTCCCGCGCGTGCTGCCCGGGGGCGAGCGCAACGCGATGCGCTTCATGCGGCTCAAGGACAAGCTCGGCAACAGGTCGAACGCCTCCTCCGAGATCGAGTACGACGCGGCGACCGGCTGGCTCGTGGGCGAGGAGGGTCGCGGGGTCCGCACCATCGTCGAGATGGTCAACATGACGCGCCTCGACTGCGTGATCGGCTCCTCGGCCGGCATGCGCACGGCGCTGACCATGGCGGCACACCACGCCCGGCATCGCTCGGCCTTCGGCAAGCCGCTGATCGAGCAGCCGGCGATGCGCAACGTACTCGCCGACCTGCAGGTCGAGTCCGAGGCGGCGACCACCGCGATGCTGCGGCTGGCAGGCGCCAACGACCGGGCGATCCGCGGCGACGAGTCCGAGGCCGCGCTGCGCCGGATCGCGCTCGCCGTCACCAAGTACTACGTCTGCAAGCGGGCGCCGTTCATGGTCAACGAGGCCCTGGAGTGCCTGGGCGGGAACGGCTACATCGAGGACTTCGACGTCGCCCGCATCTACCGCGAGATGCCGCTCCTCTCGATCTGGGAGGGATCGGGCAACGTGGCGGCGCTCGACGCGCTGCGGGCGCTGGCGAAGGAGCCGCACACCCTGGACGCGTTCCTGGCGGAGGCGGAGCTCGCCACCGGCGCCGACGCCAGGTACGACGCCGCGCTGGACCGGCTGAAGAAGGAGTTCACCTCCTTCGACGACCTCGAGTTCCGGGCCCGGCGGATCGTGGAGCAGCTGGCGCTGGTCTTCCAGGGCTCGCAGCTCCTCCGGCACGCACCGGCACCGGTCGCCGACGCGTTCTGTTCCTCGCGCCTCGGCCGCGACTGGGGAGGCGCGTTCGGCACGCTGTCGCCACGCGGCGACCTGGCCGCGATCATCGAGCGGGCGCTTCCGGCATGACGGTCGAGGTCACCAAGGACGGTCCGGTCACCACGGTCCGGATCAACCGCCCAGAGGTACGCAATGCCGTCGACCGGGCGACCGCGGAGGCCCTGGTGGCCGCCTTCGAGGAGTTCGACGCCGATCCCGATGCCGCCGTCGCCGTGCTGCACGGCGAAGGCGGCACCTTCTGCGCCGGCGCCGACCTGAAGGCGGTCGCAGGAGGAGACCCCAACCGGTTCGAGCCCGACGGGGACGGCCCGATGGGTCCCACGCGGATGAGGCTGGGCAAGCCGGTCATCGCCGCCGTCGCCGGTCATGCGGTCGCCGGGGGCCTGGAGCTGGCGATCTGGGCCGACCTGCGGGTCGTGGAGGAGGACGCGGTCTTCGGTGTGTTCTGCCGGCGCTGGGGCGTACCCCTCATCGACGGCGGCACCGTCCGGCTGCCCCGGCTGATCGGCGCGAGCAACGCCATGGACATGATCCTGACCGGCCGCGCCGTGGGTGCCGAGGAGGCCCAGCGGATGGGGCTGGCCAACCGGGTCGTCCCAGCCGGTCAGGCACTGGCGGCCGCCCAGGACCTGGCGCGACAGCTCGCCGCCTTTCCGCAGACCTGCATGCGTCACGACCGGCTCTCGGTGCTGGAGCAGGAAGGGCTCGGCGAGCAGGACGCCCTGGCCGTCGAGTACGCCCACGGGGTCGTCTCGATCACCACCGACACCGTCGCCGGGGCGACCCGGTTCGCCGACGGAGCCGGACGCCACGGATCCTTCGACGCCACCGACTGAGCCTCTTCGCAGGTCAGGCGGATCCCGACGTACGGAAGAGGTCGACGCTGCCGTCGTCGCGGGTCTCGAGGCTCTCGAGGAGCACGTCGCGACCCTGGAGGATGTGCTCGGTCATCAGGTTCGCGGCGCGCTCGGTGTCGCGCCGCGCGATGGCATCGCGGATCATCCGGTGGAACAGGTCCGACCGCGCCGCCTGGTCGTGGTCGAACCGCCGGAAGGACTGGAAGATCAGGGGTACGTCGACGGTGCGGGCCAGCAGCGTCCCGAGCCGCCGATGCCGGGCGCTCGCCACGATCGCCGCGTGGATCTGCTCGTTGGCGTCGTGGACCTCGCGGACCGAGGCCAGCTCGTCGGTGCTCATGACGGCGATGGCTGAGCCGAACCGCTCGATCCCGGCGTCGATCTTCTCGAGGTCGGAGTCCTGGGCGCGTTGCGCGGCGAGGCCGGCGCCGTAGGACTCGAGCTGGGCGCGAAGACCGTAGATGTCGTGGATCTCGTCGACGGTGACCGAGCGGACCATCGCGCCGCGGTTGGGTTCGCTGCGGACCAGGCCCTCGGCCTCGAGCCGCCGCATGGCCTCGCGGACAGGCGTACGCGACAGCCCCAGCTCGACGGCGATGCGCTGCTCGATCAGCCGCTGAGCGGGCTGGTACTCGCCCTCCATGATCTTGCGGCGGATGCCCTCGTAGGCGAGCAGCGCGTTGACCTTGCCGGGGGCCTCTCCTGCCACGCTCATCGGGCGAGTGTATGCCGTTCGCACATCTCCATGCCTCTCAGTCCCATGCCATGTTGCCGGACGACAGGCGTCGTGGATCGCTGACCCGCAGCTTGTCGGCGACGAGCTCGACGACCAGCTCCAGCGCCTGGTCGTAGTCCAGATCGCCCGAGCGGATGGCCCGCGCGAGGGCGGCGTCGTCCGCGCTGCCGACGCCGGCGAGACGATCGCGGTGCCGGGCGGCGAGCAGCGCGCCGAACCGCAGCTCGCGCTCGGCGGTCGCCAGGGCGCGCAAGCAGACCCGGGTGAGGTAGCCGGTGCGGCCCGTGAGCTCGGGCAGGACCGCCTCGGCCAGATGCTCGCGTACGGCACCGACCAGCCCGACCGCGTCGGGAGCGTCATGGGGACCGGGGTCGCCGTCCGGTTCCGTGTCCTCGAAGGGAGCCGGATCGGCGGCCCCGATCAGGTCGAGGAGGTCCCGTTCGACCGAGGCGGTCCGGCGTCCGAGCACGGCCAGCTCCACCGAGCGCTCGGAGCCGTCGATGTGGGCCGCGGCCTGCATGATGCAGATGACGGCCCACTTGAACGTTCCGAAGACCTCCCACCAGCGGACCCGTTCGGCGGTCACCTCGGCCCGGCCGCCCGCGGCGCGATACGCCGCGAGCACGTCGTGCACGGATGCGACCCCGCCCGCCCGGCCGGCACCACCGAACCGCCAGGACGGTACGCAGAGCCAGCCGAGGTCCTCCGACGGGTCGCCGAGGTGGGTGATCTCCCAGTCGAGGACGCCGCGGAGACCGGTCTCGTCGTACATCAGGTTGCCGACCCGGAAGTCGCCGTGCACGAGCACGGGTGTCGCGACGGGTGCGGGGCGGTGGGCGACCAGCCAGGCGAGCGCCACCTCCAGCGCTGGGTGCGGCTCCCCGAGATCGTCCAGCAGGTCGCGGTAGAACTCGAGCGGATCGGTGGTGGGCACCTCCGGCAGGTGCTCCGTCCCGATGGTGTGCAATCGAGCCAGCAGCTCGCCGACCTGGGCCGCGAACCGCTCACGCGCTCCGGCGAAACCGTCTTCGGTGAGCAGCGGCGCCGGGTCGGACCGACCGGGGAGCCCCTCGACCAGGACGAACTCGCCCAGGTCCGTCGGCGCGCCCTCGTCGATGCTGCTGGCGACCACGACGGGGGCCGCGACGCCGGCTGCCCGTGCCGCGCGGATGGCGGCGATCTCCGCCACCTGCCCGGACTGCCCCGGGACACCGCCGGGACGCTCCTGCTGCAGGAACAGCGTCGGTCGGGAACCCGTGCCCGGCAGCAGCCACGTCGTACGCGACGCTCCGCTGCTCAGCCGCACGGGCGTCAGGTCGTCGAGCGCGCCGTAGCGGCTCCCGAGGACCGCGTGCAGGCCCGGGAGCAGGTCTTCGGCGGGGGATGTCGTGGTGGTCATGGCTACCTCGCTTTCGGCTCAATAGTATGCAATCAGAGCAAAAACTTCGATAGATCTGGCTTTTCAACCGATGATTGTGCACAATCGTCGTCATGACAAGTGACGCACGCCACGGTTCCGGCCCCCTCGCCGGGATTCGTGTCCTCGAGCTCGGCAGCTTCATCGCCGGCCCCTTCGCCGGACAGCTCCTCGGTGACTACGGCGCCGAGGTGGTGAAGGTCGAGGCGCCCGTCGGCGGCGACCCGATGCGCACCTGGGGGGTCGTCCACGAGGGCGAGAGCCTGTGGTGGCCGAGCCTGGCGCGGAACAAGGCGTCCGTGGCGATCGACCTGCGCACCGACGAGGGTCGCGCCCTGGTCCGCCGGATCGCCGCCGAGGTCGACGTCGTGCTGGAGAACTTCCGGCCCGGCACGCTGGCACGCTGGGGGCTCGACTACGAGAGCCTGGCCGAGATCAATCCCGGCCTGGTCATGGTCCACGTCTCGGGCTTCGGTCAGACCGGGCCGCGATCGGCCGACGCCGGCTTCGGCAGCATCGGCGAGGCGATGGGCGGCATCCGCCACACCACCGGCGAGCCGGACCGCGCGCCGTCGCGGGCCGGGATCAGCCTCGGTGACTCCCTGGCCGCGATGTTCGCCGTGATCGGCACCATGGGCGCCCTCGTCGAGCGGGGCCGCAGCGGCCGGGGCCAGGAGGTCGACGTCGCCATCTACGAGGCGGTGGCCGCACTGATGGAGTCGACCATGGCCGACCACGAGGTCGGTGGCCGCACCCGGGGACGTACCGGCTCGGTCCTTCCGGGGGTCGCGCCGTCCAACGCCTATCCGACCCGCGACGGCAGCGAGGTGCTGATCGCCGCGAACGCCGACACCGTGTTCGGCCGGCTCTGCAAGGCGATGGACCGGACCGAGCTCGCCACCGACGAGCGCTACGCCAGCCACGCCGCCCGCGGCACCAACATGGTCGAGCTCGACGACCTGATCGGCGCCTGGACCCTCGGCCTGGACACGGCGGCACTGCTGGCGCTCCTCGAGGAGCACGGTGTGCCGGCGGGCCGGGTCTACACGGCCCCCGACATGCTGACCGACCCCCACTACCTCGCCCGCGAGATGGTCCTCCGGCTGCCGACCGCTGCCGGGGGAGAGGTGCCGGCCGCCGGCGTGGTCCCCAAGTTCTCCCGCACCCCCGGCGGCGTACGTGCCTCCGGACCGCGCATCGGCGAGCACAGCCGGCAGCTGCTGGCCGAGCTGGCGGGCGTCGACGACACCGAGTGGTCGGAGCTGGCGGACGCGGGAGTGGTGCGCTGATGAGCTTCGAGGTCCCCGAGCACGTACGGCCGGTCCGCGACCGGGTCCGCCGGTTCATCACCGAGCGGGTCGAACCCGTCGAGCCACAGCTCTACGCAGGTGGTCCCGACGCCGACAGACTGATGGCTGGCCTCCAGGCGGAGGCGAAGAACCAGGGCCTGTGGGCGCTCGGTCACCCCGCCTCGATCGGGGGCGGCGGGATGCCGTTCCTCGACTACGTGTTCGTCAACGAGGTGCAGGGCCGCAGCGAGTTCGGCCAGGTCGCTCTCGGCACCCTGACGCTGCAGGACTCGATCATGCTGGACCGCCACGCCGACCCGGCGCTGCGTGAGGCCTATCTGCTTCCCCTGGTCAGGGGAGAGATCAACCCCAGCTTCGGGATGACCGAGCCCGAGGTCGCGAGCTCGGACCCGACCCAGCTGCAGACCACCGCGGTGCTCGACGGCGACGAGTGGGTCATCTCCGGGCGCAAGTGGTTCACCACCGGCGCTGCCCAGGCCGCCTACACGACCGTGATGTGCCGCACCGAACCGGAGGCGGCACCGCACGACGCCTTCAGCATGATCATCGTCCCGACCGACACCCCCGGCTACCGCCTCGTGCGGGAGACCCCGGTGCTGGGGATGGACGCGGGGCACTACGAGGTGGCGTACGACGACGTGCGGGTCCCCGTCGGAAACCTCCTCGGGGAGCGGGGCAAGGGCTTCGTGATCGCCCAGGAGCGGCTCGGCCCGGGGCGGATCTTCCACGTGATGCGCTGGCTGGGCCAGGCGCAGCGGGCCTTCGACCTGATGTGCGACCGCCTCAACGGCCGGGTCGCGTTCGGCGAGCCGCTGGCCCGCAAGCAGCTGATGCAGGAGCACGTCTTCGAGTCCTTCGCCGAGATCCAGGCGACGCGGCTGCTGACCCTGCGCGCCGCCGAGAAGATCGACCGTGGCGAGCAGGCCCGCGAGGAGATCGGGGTGATCAAGGTCGTCGGTGCGCGGATGCTGCACAACGTGGTCGACCGGGCCCTGCAGGTGCACGGCGCGCTCGGGCTGACCGACGACACCCCGATCAGCCGGATGTACCGCAACGCGCGCCTCGGCCGGATCTACGACGGCCCCGACGAGGTCCACATCCACACTGTCTCCCGAAGGATCCTCGGTCGCTACGGCCGCGGCGAGAACTGGGAGTTCGGCCTCTCATGACGACCAGCGCACACATCGAGATCGTCGAGGTCAGCCCCCGGGACGGCCTGCAGAACGAGGCGGTCACGCTCGACACCAGGCACAAGATCGCTCTCGTCGAGCAGACGGTCGCAGCCGGTGCCCGGCGCGTCGAGGTCACCAGCTTCGTACGTCCTGACCGGGTGCCCCAGATGGCCGACGCCGAGGCGGTGCTCGCCGGGATCACCCGGGTGCCGGGCGTCAGCTACGCCGGGCTCGTGCTGAACCGACGGGGCACGGAGCGGGCCGTCGACGCGGGTGTCGACGAGCTCAACTACGTCGTCCCCGCCACCGACGTCTTCGGCGGACGCAACCAGGGCGTGACCGTCGCCGAGGCGATCCGTGCGCTCGAGGGCGTGGCGGCGGTCGCGGACACCGCCCGGCTGCCCCTCACCGTCACGGTCGCGGTCGCGTTCGGCTGCCCCTACCAGGGCGAGGTGAGCACCGAGGAGGTGGCCGCGGTGGTCCGCGACGTGCTGCGGGTCGGCCCGCTGGCCGGGGTCGCGCTCGCGGACACGATCGGTGCCGGCGTGCCGGCCGAGGTGCACGAGCGGTTCGCCGCCGTCCGCGACCTCACCGACCTCCCGCTGCGCGCCCACTTCCACGACACCCGCAAGACCGGGCTCGCCAACGCGCTCGCGGCGGTCGCCGAGGGCGTACGCACCCTCGACTCCAGCGCGGCCGGCCTCGGCGGGTGCCCGTTCGCCCCCGGCGCCGCCGGGAACGTCGCCACTGAAGACCTGGCCTGGCTGCTCGAGCGGAGCGGCTTCACCACAGGCCTGGACATCGCTGCCATCGCCGCCGCCGGCGCCGAGGTCTGCGGTCATCTCGGGACCCGAGTCCGCTCCGGGGTCGGCTCCGCCGGCCCGTTCCCCGTCCCATCCGACCAGACCTGACCCCGAACCACCCGAGGAGGCAACGATGCTCATCCACGACCTGCTGCGGCGTACGGCCCGCGACCATCCCGATCGCACCGCACTGCTGCTGACCACCGGCGACGACTCCCGCACCTATGCGGAGCTGCTCGAGCGGACACACCGGCTGGCCAACGCGATCGGCGACCTCGCCGAGCCCGGTGACCGGGTCGCGATCCTCTCCGACAACAGCATCCCCTACGTCGAGGCCTACTACGGCGTCCCGGCGGCCGGCGTCGCGCTCACGACCCTCAACACCCGGCTGCACCCGAAGGAGTGGGCGTGGATCCTCGAGAACGCCGAGGCGAGTGTGCTGCTGGTCCAGGAGCAGTACCTGGCGGCGATCCGGGAGCACCTGGCCGGGCTGAAGGCGCTGCGCCATGTGGTCGTGATCGGTGAGCCCGTCGACGACCTGCCGACGTACGAGGCGCTGCTGACCGCGGCCTCGCCGGAGCCGTCGACGCGGGCCGTGTCCGAGGACGACGTCGCCTGGGTGATGTACACCAGCGGCACCACGGGCTTCCCGAAGGGCGCTCAGCTCACCCACCGCAACCTGGTGACCTCAATCCTGCAGTCGGTGCTGGAATACGAGCCGGGTCCGGAGACCCGGTTCCTCAACGCGATGCCGCTGTGCCACGTCGCCGGCTACCTGACCCCCGTCAACCTCTTCCACGGCGGCACCGTGCTGATGATGCCGGGCTGGGAGCCCGAGGCCTGGATGCAGGTCGTGCAGGAGCACCGGATCACCAGCGGCGGCTTCGCGCCGACGATGATGGCGATCCTGCTGGCCCACCCGCGCATCGACGACTACGACCTGTCCAGCCTGGAGTGGATGGGCTACGGCGCCTCGAAGATCCCCGCCGAGCTGCTCCGTCGCACCCTCGACCGCTTCGGGCCGATCGTGTACGCCGGCATGGGGATGACCGAGCTGGCCGGCAACATCCTCACCCTGGACAGGGAGGCGCACCGGCGCGCGGCAGCGGGCGAGGAGCACCTGCTCGACGCCGTCGGCCGGCCGATGCAGCTGGTCGACCTGCGCATCGTCAACCCGGACGGCAACGACTGCGCCGTCGGCGAGATCGGCGAGATCTGGGTCCGCGGCGATCAGGTGACCGTCGGCTACCTCGGCAACCCGGAGGCGACCGCAGCCTCCTTCACCGGCGACTGGTTCCACAGCGGCGACCTCGCCCGCCGCGACGAGGAGGGCTTCCTCGCCATCGTCGACCGGGCCAAGGACATGATCATCAGTGGCGGCGAGAACGTCTACTCCGCCGAGGTCGAGAACGTCCTCCACGAGCACCCCGACGTCGCCGAGGCCGCTGTCATCGGTCTCCCGCACGAGGTCTGGGGCGAGCAGGTCGTCGCCGTCCTCGTACGCCGTCCGGGAGCCGAGGTCACCGACGACGAGGTCATCGCCCGCGTCGGGGATCGGCTGGCCGCGTACAAGCGGCCCAAGCAGGTCGTCTTCCTCGACGAGCTCCCGCGTACGGCGACCGGGAAGGTCCGCAAGCACGACCTTCGCACGGCCCTCGGGACGGAGGTGACGGCGCGATGACGAACCGCCCGAACCTCCCTGCCACCGCCCGCTTCACCGCCCGCCGCCGATCGCTCTTCGGCGCCGCCGGCGCCGCGGTCCTCGGCGCCCTCGGCACCACCACTCTCGCCGGCTCCGCCGACGCCCACCCCGTCTCACGAAAGCGCAGGAAGAAGATGAAGTTCTCCGTCGTCGCGACCGGACTGCAGTTCCCCGAGGGCCCGGTCGCCCTCCCCAACGGCGACGTCCTCGTCGTCGAGGTCATCGCAGGCACCCTGACCCGGATCACCCCCGACGGCACCAAGACCGTCGTGGCCGACGTCGGTGGCGGCCCCAACGGCGCCGCGATCGGCCCCGACGGCCGCGTCTACATCGCCAACAACGGTGGCCTCAACGCGTTCCCCGTCGGCGGTTACGTCTTCGCCGGCGGCATCCCCGCCGACTACGTCAGCGGCAGCATCCAGGCCGTCGACCTGGAGACCGGTGCGGTCGAGACTCTCTACACCTCGTGCGACGGGCAGGACCTGCGCGGTCCCAACGACCTCGTCTTCGACGAGCACGGTGGCCTCTACTTCACCGACTACGGCAAGAGCGACGGCGTCACCGGCGACCGTGGCCGCCTCTTCTACGCCCAGCCCGACGGTTCCTCGATCACCCAGATCGCCGGCGGGATGGAGGGCCCCAACGGGATCGGACTCTCGCCCGACGGCGGCCGCCTCTACGTCTCGGAGACCTACACCGCCCGCGTGTGGTGGTGGGACGTGACCGGCCCCGGCCAGATCAAGGGCGGCCAGACGCTCGGCGGGTCCGGCAACGGCAACTTCCTCTACACCGCCTCCGACTACACCAACTTCGACTCGCTCGGCGTCGACGCGGCCGGCAACGTCTGCGTCGCCTCGCTCATCACTCACGGCATCTCGGTGGTCAGCCCCGACGGCGACCTGGTCGAGTTCCTCGACATCGACACCGACGGCGACCCCGGGATCACCAACATCTGCTGGGGCGGACCCGACGGACGTACGGCGTACGTCACGGCCTCCAGCACCGGCAAGCTGCTCAAGCTCGACTGGCCGCGCCGCGGTCTCCGGCTGCCGTTCTGCGACCGGGCCGGCAAGTGAGCATCGAGGCCGTCGTCGACCGCTTCTTCACCGCCGTCGAGGCGGGAGACACCGCGACGCTCACCGAGATCTACAGCCCCGACGCGGGCATCTGGCACAACTACGACGACGTCACCCAGACCCGCGAGGAGAGCCTGCGGACGCTGGGCTATCTCCATCACGTCGCCGGTCCGATGCGCTACACCGAGGTGCGTCGTGAGGTCGTCGCCGACGGTGTCGTGCAGCAGCACGTCGTCGTGCTGTCCGGGCGTGCCGAGGGCCTGCGGATGCCGGCGATGCTCCGCATCGTCGTCGACGGCGACCGCGTCCGACGGATCGAGGAGTACGTCGACCCCGCACCGCTCAACCAGCGGCTCACCCAGTCCAGCGCCCACGAGAACAGGAGGAACTGATCGATGGAGTCCTTCATCCAGCTCCGCAAGGGGACCACGCCGCGGCGGATGCACGCCGACCTCGAGGGTCTCAAGGACGACGAGCTCGGCCGCTACGGGTTCGTCGGCCGCAGCGCCCATCTCTACCACCGCAACGACCCGACCGACTTCCGGGCCGAGGGCAGGCTCGCCGGCGTCGACCTGATGACGACGGGCCTCGAGCCCACCGACCTGGCCGACCCCGCGGGCACCCCGGTGCTGATGTTCAGCAACGAGGACTGCCGGATCTCGCTCAGCCGCCGGGCCGAGGCCCACCCGTTCTACGTACGCAACGTCGACTCCGACGAGCTGCACTTCGTGCACGAGGGCACCGGACGGTTCGTCACCGAGTTCGGACCGCTGACCTACCGACCCGGTGACTACGTCTACATCCCGAAGGCCACGACCTACCGGATCGAGCCCGACGGCGGGGGCGAGCCGGGCTGCCGCCTGGTCATCGAGGCGACCGAGGAGTTCCGGGTGCCCGAGCCCGGCGTGCTGGGCCGGCACTTCCCCTTCGACCCGGCGCTGATCACCATCCCCGAGGCGGAGCCGGTCGAGGACGACGGCCGCGAGGAATACGAGGTCCGGCTCTACCACTCCGGGGAGACGACCTCGCTCTTCTACCCGCACGACCCGTGCGACGTCGAGGGCTGGCGGGGCGACAACTTCCCGTTCACCTTCAACATCGAGGACCACGACGTCCTCGGCTCCGAGTCGATGCACCTGCCGCCGACCGTGCACCTGTTCCTGCAGGCCACGGGCGTGTACGTGATGCACTTCCTGCCCCGCCGGGCGGAGATGCGACCGGGCACCGAGCGGTTCCCCTGGTATCACCGCAACGTCGACTTCGACGAGATCGCCTTCTACCACGGCGGCAACGTCTTCGGTCAGAAGATGCCTCCGGGCCTGATCTCGCACGCGCCGCAGGGCGTCCACCACGGCGCCCCCGAGAAGGCGCGGGAACGCGCCCGCCGACGCTTCGACGAGTTCGACCGCGTCGAGTGGAAGATCATCGCCGTCGACACCCGGCGCCGGCTCACGCCGAGCCCCGAGGTGCTGGCGGCCGCCATCCAGCCCGACCCGGAGGTAGCCCTGTGAGCACCACGAACAGCACCGACTTCGCGACCCACACCTACGACCGGGTGCCTTACCTGGTCGTCTTCGAGGACACCTCGGCCTACCGCGACACCTACGGTGGCGAGGGCGACATCGTGGCGTTGGAGAGCTACAACCTGCGTCCCCATGGCGTCGAGGCCGACACCGTCATCATGTTCATGCACCCGATCGGCGGCGGTGCGTACCTGCCGATGATGAACGCGCTGGCCAAGGCCGGGCACCACGTCATCTACTGCGGCAGCCGCTACCGGGGCGTCGACTCGGCGCTGCTCATGGAGAAGGTCGTCCAGGATCTCGGCGCCGCGATCCGCGACGCCAAGGAGCGGCTCGGCTACACCAAGGTCGTCCTCGCCGGGTGGAGCGGCGGCGGCTCCCTGTCGCTCTACTACCAGCAGCAGGCGCAGAAGCCGACGGTCACCTCGAGCCCGTCGGGCGACGGGCCGGATCTCACCCAGCTGGACCTGATCCCCGCGGACGCGCTGATGCTGCTCGCCGCCCACGTCAGCCGCCACGGGACGATGACCGAGTGGATGGACGCCTCCATCCTCGACGAGAACAACCCCGAGATCCGTGATCCCGAGCTGGACCTCTACAACCCCGACAACCCCAACCAGCCGCCCTACACCGAGGAGTTCCTCACCCGCTACCGCGAGGCGCAGATCGCCCGCAACCGGCGGATCACGGCATGGGTCAAGGCGCAGCTGGCTCACCTGCGGGCGACCGGCCGCGAGCGGGAGGAGCGGGCCTTCGTCGTCCACGGCACGATGGCCGACCCGCGCTGGCTCGACCCGGCGGTCGACCCCAACGACCGCAAGCCCGGGGTCTGCTACCTCGGCGACCCCGAGATCGTGAACAACAGCCCGGTCGGCCTCGCCCGGTTCACCACGCTCCGCAGCTGGCTGTCGCAGTGGAGTTACGACGACGCCCACGGCGACGGGGTCGAGTGCGCCGCCGACCTGCAGATCCCCACGCTCGTGATCGGCAACAGCGCCGACGACGCCTGCACGCCCAGCCACACCCAGCGGCTCTACGACGCGGTCGGGCACCCCGACAAGCAGCTGCACGTCGTCCCGGGCGCCACCCACTACTACGGCGGCAAGGACCAGCGCGGACCGCTGGGCGAGGCGGTCACCACCATCACCGCCTGGCTGACCGAGCGCGGATTCGCGACCCGCTGACCGACGTACCCAAGACACAAGGAGCAACCCCCATGACCGAGGCCGTCATCGTCGAGGCCGTACGCACCCCCATCGGCAAGCGGTTCGGCTCGCTGTCGGGCTGGCACCCGGCCGAGCTGGCCGCGGAGACGCTCAAGGCGCTCCAGCAGCGCACCGGCATCGACCCCGTCGTCGTCGACGACGTGATGTTCGGGTGCGTCACCCAGGTCGGGCCGCAGAGCACCAACGTCGCCCGCACCGCGGTGCTCGCGGCGGGCTGGCCCGACAGCGTGCCCGCCACCACGATGGACCGCCAGTGCGGCTCGTCGCAGCAGGCGATCAGCTTCGCCGCGCAGTCGATCATGGCCGGTGTCAACGACGTCGTCGTCGCCGGTGGCATCGAGTGCATGTCGACCGTCCCGATGTTCTCCAACGCGCCGGCGGGTGACATCACCGAGGTCTACGGCGACGTCGCCCAGCAGCGCTACGCCGACCGCTCGGCCTTCGGGCACACCGGCCTGGTGCCCCAGGGCATCTCGGTCGAGATGATCGTCGAGCGGTGGGGCCTGACCCGCGAGGAGCTCGATGCGTACGCCCTGCGCAGCCACCGGCGCGCGGCGGCCGCCCGCGACGAGGGGCGCTTCGAGCGGGAGATCGCACCGGTCCGGGTGAAGCGCCGGGACAAGGAGACCGGCGCCGTCACCGTCGAGGACGGCAGCGTCGCGGTCGACGAGCCGATCCGCGACGCCACCTCGGCCGAGTCGCTGGCCGGTCTCAAGCCGTCGTTCATCCCCGACGGCCGGGTCACCGCCGGCAACGCGTCCCAGATCGTCGACGGATCGGCGGCCGTGCTGCTGATGAGCCGCGAGCGGGCCGAGGAGCTGGGTCTGCGACCGCGTGCCGTCGTACGCCACATGAGCGTCGTGGGCGACGACCCGGTGCAGATGCTCACCGCGCCGATCCCGGCGACCCAGGCGGTGCTGAAGCGGGCCGGGCTCAGCGTCGAGGACATCGACCTGTTCGAGTGCAACGAGGCCTTCGCCCCGGTCGTGCTGGCCTGGCAGCGGGAGACCGGCGCGGACCCGGAGCGGGTCAACGTCAACGGCGGCGGGATCTCCCTGGGGCACCCGCTCGGTGCCTCCGGTGCCCGGCTGATGGTCACGCTGCTCCACGAGCTCGAGCGTTCGGGCGGCCGCTACGGCCTGCAGACCATGTGCGAGGGCGGTGGCATGGCCAACGCGACCATCATCGAGCGGGTCTCGTGACCGCGGCCACCGAGGAGCTGCGGGCGCCGTCGACCGACCTCACCGACCTGACCGGTCAGGTCGCGGTGGTGACCGGCGCGTCCAGCGGCCTGGGTCGGCGCTTCGCCGAGGTCCTGGCCGCCCGGGGTGCGACGGTCGTCGCGGCCGCCCGCCGGCTGGACCTCCTCGAGAAGCTCGCCGCGGACCAGGACCGGGTGGTCCCGTTCCGCTGCGACGTCACCGACGAGGCCGACCGGGCGGCGCTCGTCGCCCGGGCCGAGGAGCTCGGCGGGGTCGACGTGCTGGTCAACAACGCCGGCTGGGCCGAGGCCCTGCCCGCCGCCGAGCAGCCGCTCGACTCCTTCCGGCGCACCCTCGAGATCGACCTGACGGCACTGTTCGCGCTCAGCGTGGAGGCGTACGCCTCGATGCGCGCTCGCGGTGGCGGCTCGATCGTCAACATCGCCTCGGTGCTCGGCATGGTCGGCTCGGCCCCGGTCACCCAGTCGGCGTACGGGGCGGCGAAGGGCGGAGTCGTGACCCTCACCCGCCACCTCGCCTGCGAGTGGGCCCGCGACGGGGTCCGGGTCAACGCGATCGCTCCGGGGTTCTTCCCCAGCGAGCTGACCGCGGACATGTTCGCCGACACCTCCGCCCAGCAGTGGCTGCGGCGCAACACCCCGATGGGACGTACCGGACGGGGCGACGAGCTCGACGGCGTACTGCTGCTCCTCGCCGGACCCGGCAGCAGCTACCTCACCGGCCAGGTGCTGGCCGTCGACGGAGGGTGGACCGCACGATGAGCCGCCGACTGTTCGACGAGACCCACGAGGACTTCCGACAGAGCTTCCGGGCCTTCGTCCGCGCCGAGATCGTGCCGCACCACGACCGCTGGGAGGAGGCCGGCCGGGTCGACAAGGAGATGTTCCGGGCCGCCGGTGACCAGGGCTTCCTCGGCATGGCCGTGCCGGAGGAGTACGGCGGTCTCGGTGCCGACGACTTCCGCTTCCACGTCGTGATCATCGAGGAGCTGCAGCGCGCCAACGTGATCGGCTCCGGCATGTGCATCACCCTGCACAACGACGTGGTGCTGCCCTACCTTCTCGGTGCCACGAACGAGGAGCAGAAGCGCCGCTGGCTGCCGGGGTTCGTCTCCGGCGAGCTCATGGGCGCGATCGCGATGACGGAGCCGGGCGCGGGCTCGGACCTGGCCGCGGTCCGGACCTCGGCGGTCCGCGACGGCGACGACTACGTCGTCAACGGGGCCAAGACGTTCATCACCAACGGCCTCAACAGCGACCTGATCCTGACCGTCGTACGCACCGATCCCACCGAGCCGCACCGCGGCCTGAGCCTCCTGGCGGTCGAGGCCGGCACGCCCGGCTTCGAGCGTGGCCGCCATCTCGACAAGATCGGCCTGCGCAGCCAGGACACCGCCGAGCTGTCCTACAGCGACGCCCGCGTCCCGGTCGCCAACCTGCTGGGCGAGCCGGGCTCCGGCTTCGGCACCCTGATGGCCAACCTCGCCCAGGAGCGGCTCTCGCTCGCGGTGTCGGGTGTCGCGGCGGCACGCGTCGCCCTCGACTGGACCCTGGACTACTGCCGTGAGCGCGAGGCGTTCGGGCAGCCGCTGACCGGGTTCCAGAACACCAAGTTCGTGCTCGCCGAGCTCAGCACGGCCATCGACGTCACCCAGGTGTACGTCGACGACCTGGTCGAGCGCCATCTGCGGGGCGAGATCGACGGCGTCGACGCGGCGAAGGGCAAGTGGTGGGCCACCGAGCTGCAGAAACGGGTCGTCGACCAGTGCCTGCAGCTGCACGGTGGCTACGGGTTCATGCGCGAGTACCCGATCGCCCGGGCCTACCTCGACACCCGGATCCAGACGATCTACGGCGGCACCACCGAGATCATGAAGGAGATCATCGGACGCACCCTCGGGGCCGCTTCGTGAGCGTGCGTCATGAGCTGGCCGACGGCGTCCTGACCATCACCCTCGACCGTCCCGACAAGCTCAACGCGATGACCGACCCGATGTGGTCGACGCTGCGCGACCTGCTCGACACGGCGAGCGGGGGAGAGGTCCGGGTCGTCGTGGTCACGGGCGCCGGCGGCGCGTTCTGCGCGGGCTCCGACGTCGGCGGCCTGCTGGGCCATCCCGAGCTCCTCCCCGAGCGGATGCGGATGTCGAACGCCTGCATCCTCGCCCTGCGCGAGCTCGGCGTCCCCACGATCGCCTCGGTCGACGGCGTCGCCGCCGGTGCGGGTGCCAACCTGGCCCTGGCCTGCGACTTCGTCATCGCCTCGGACCGCAGCCGGTTCCTGCAGCTCTTCATCCGGCGCGGGCTCTCGCTCGACAGCGGCGCCAGCTGGCTGCTTCCCCGGCTGGTCGGCCATCGCCGTGCCCTGGAGCTCGCCCTGCTCGGCGACGAGGTGGGTGCCGACGAGGCGCAGGCCTGGGGTCTGGTCAACCGGGTCGTCGCGCGCGCGGAGCTGGCCGGTGCCACGACGGCGCTGGCGACGCGGCTGACGAGCGCCTCGCCGATGGCGCTGGCCGGCACCAAACGACTGCTCGAGAACGCCTGGCAGCAGACGCTGGCCGAGGCCCTCGAGGCCGAGATCGCCAACCAGGTCGCGGTCATCGCCTCACCCGAGGCGGACGCCGCGATCGGTGCCTTCAACAGACCGAACGACAAGTAGACAAGTAGGAGTGGACGTGGAACTGACCAACAGCTCGGCGATCGTGACCGGCGGTGGCTCCGGCCTCGGCGAGGCCGTCGCGCGCAGGCTCGCCGCCGAAGGCCTGGCGGTGACGGTGATCGACCTCGACGCGGACCGCGGCGGGCGCGTCGCCGCCGAGATCGGCGGAATGTTCCGTCGTGCCGACGTCGCCGACGCCGACCAGGTGATCGACGCCGCCGAGGCCGCCCTCACCACGGGCCCGCTGCGGGTCGCGGTCAACTGTGCCGGGATCCCCAGCCTGTCCCGCACCGTCGGGAAGGACGGGAAGTACGAGTCCGCCCACGACCTCGGCGCCTTCCGCAAGGTGGTCGAGGTCAACCTGATCGGCACGTTCAACGTGGTGCGGCTCGCGGCCACGGCGATGTCGCGCAACGAGCCCGACGCCGACGGCGCCAAGGGCGTCATCGTCAACACCACCTCCGTCGCCGCCTTCGACGGCCAGATCGGCCAGGTGGCGTACAGCGCCTCCAAGGGTGGCGTCGTCGGCCTGACCCTGCCGCTCGCCCGTGACCTGGCCGCGGTCGGCGTCCGGGTCAACACGATCGCCCCCGGACTCATCGAGACCCCCATCTACGAGACGGTCCCGGACCCGGAGGCGTTCAAGGCCAAGCTGGCCGAGGGTGTCGTCTTCCCGCGCCGGCTCGGCGTCCCCGAGGAGTTCGCCTCGCTCGCCTGGGAGCTGATCCACAACCCCTACCTCAACGGTGAGGTCATCCGGCTCGACGGCGCGATCCGGCTGCCTCCGCGCTGATCAGGTGACGTACTGGCCCATCAGCACGTGGATCAGGCGGCGGCCGACGGACATGGCGTGGTCGCGGTCGGAGCCGGCGAGCCCGAGGAGCGGGTCCAGGCCGCGTACGTGAGGGCCCAGGGCGATGTGCGGGAGCAGCATGATGATGGCGGCGACGAGGGCGTCGCGGTCGGTGTCCTCACGGAGGGCGCCGATCGCGAGGCCGATGTCGACCATGCCGCCGATGACCTCGAGATAGTCGACATAGACGGCCTCGCGGACGGCGGCGAGCGCCTTGGGGTTGTGCTCGAGGTTGGCCGAGACCAGCATCTGCCGGTGACGCGGGTGGTCGTAGAAGTAGTCGATCCACGCGTCCATGAGCATCTTGACCGAGCCGAGGTAGTCGGTCATCCACGGGAAGTCGGCGCTCGCCACCTCCATCGCCGTCCGGATGTCGTGGCTGGCCCGGGCGATCAGGTGGACGAAGAGGTCGGACTTGTCGGGGAAGTACTGGAACAGGCTGCCCTTGGAGATCCCGGCCTCGCGGCAGATCGTGTTGAGGCTGGCGGCGTTGTAGCCCCGGACCCCGAACTCCTCTTCCGCTGCCCGGCGCACGGCATCGCGTTTGGCCTCCGGGAGACGCTCCCAGGTCGGCGTAGGCAATGGCGCCACCCGCCCTCTCTCGTGGCTGGACGCTCGCATCGTAGCGTGCTTCGGGTGGGTCCCTTGACCGTGCCGCAGCGACACCCCTAATCTGTGACCGGTGGTCATATGACCATCGGTCACGTTCGGGCGGAGGCGCGATGTCGAGTACTGGTAATGACATTCTGAGGCGCCGTTCCCAGGCCGTCGCCGAGGCGGTGGCGTCCCGCTTCGCGCCGACGACCTACGCGCAGGTGGACCGGGTCGGTCGCACCGAGGTCCGGTTGACGATGCCGCATCACCTCGTCGAGTTCGAGCTGGACTGGATGGACGACCTGGTCGAGGTCTTCGTCCAACCTCTGGGGTCGGGGAGACATGCTCGGCAGCGGCTGGTCGGGATGCTCCCCGCCTACGACCGAGCACTGTTCGAGAGCGAGACCAGGCGAGCGGTCGGTCGCGGGGGCCTGCGTGGCATGGCCGCCCAGATCGACGCCGCCGCCCGCGCGTTCGAGCTGTTCTGCGACGACGCGCCGGCCTGTCGCGAGGCCGGCTTCTGACCCGAGCGGTCACCCGAGCGGGAGCGGGCCGCTCTCCTTGGTGTTGCCGAACGCGAACGTGGTCTCGATCGAGGCCAGGGCGGGCATCGTGCGGAGGTTGTCGCGCAGGAACTGCTCGTACGTCTCGAAGGACGAAGTGACGATCTTCAGCAGGTAGTCGTGGTCGCCGGCCAGGACGTACGCCTCGGTGATGTCGGGGATGGCGCGCAGGTGCTCCTCGACGGCCTCGACCGCCTCGGTGGTGTGGGTGGCCATCTTGATGCGTACGAAGGCGGTGATGTTCATGCCGACGGCGTGCGGGTCGACGACGGCGCGGTAGCCGCTGATCACGCCGGCCTCCTCCAGGGCGCGTACGCGGCGCAGACACGGCGAGGGGGAGAGGCCGACGCGGTCGGCGAGCTCCTGGTTGGTCAGACGGCCGTTCTGCTGGAGCTCCCAGAGGATGTGCCTGTCGGTCTCGTCGAGCGTGCGCATGGTGGCAGATTCTGCCACTGAGCGATGTGATCGCGGCAGATTCGGCAATCATGTGCGCTCGTCTTGTCTCTATCGTGGCGCGACATGAGGAAGTATCTGGGTTGGTCGGCGCTGGCGGCCACGGTCGCGCTCTGGTCGTCGTTCGCGCTGAGCACGCGCGGCATCGGCGGCTCCAGCCTCACCGTCGCCGACGCGGCGTTCCTCCGGTTCGCGACACCCGTCGTCCTGCTCGCCCCGCTGCTGCCGAGCACGATCAGGGCCGTACGCCGCGAGCGGCCCGCCGTCCTCGCGCTGCTGCTCGTGGGCGGCCTCCCGCACTTCCTCGTCTTCGCGTTCGGAGCCCAGCTGACCAGTGCGGCGCTCACCGGGATGCTGGTCCCGGGCACGGTGCCGCTGTTCGTCACCCTGCTCGCCTTCGTCGGCGGCCGGACCTCGATCCCGCCCCGGCGGGTGCTCGCGCTGGGGCTCATCACTGCCGGGGTCGGGGTCAGCGGGTTCCTCGTCGGCGGTGGAGCGTCCCTGGGCGGGGTCGGCCTGCTCCTCGTCGGAGGGTTCGCGTGGGCGGTGTTCACGATGGGGCTGCAGCGTACGAGCCTGACGCTGCTGCAGATGGTGCTGACCGTCTGCGCCGTCTCGAGCCTGGCGCTGCTCGTCCTGGCTGTCTCCGGCGTGATGCCGTCGCACCTGCTCGCGGGCACCGCCGAGCTCGGCGACGTCGCGGTTCTCACGGTGCTCCAGGGCATCGGGACCGGCCTGGGGTCGACGCTCTGCTACGCCTTCGCCGTCAAGGCCCTGGGTGGCGGCCCGGCCTCGGTCGGGGGTGCGGTGAGCCCGGTGCTGACGGCCGTCCTCGCGGTCCCGATCTTCGGTGAGCGCATCGGCCTCGGCCTCGCTGTGGCCCTCGCTCTGATCGTGGCCGGGGTGGCCACCTTCAACCGGCCCGGGGCCGTTCCGGACTCAGCCGACGATGCGGCCGGCGTCGAGGCGGATGACGTGATCGGCGGCGGCGATGCTCTCCTCGTCGTGGGTGACACAGGCGATCGTGGCACCGCGGGCGGCCTCCTCGGCGAGGATCTCGCGGGTGCGCTGCCGGCTGGCGGCGTCGAGCCCCGCGGCCGGCTCGTCGAGGAGCAGGATCTCGGTGCGCTGGACGATGCCCTGAGCCAGTAGCGCACGCTGGCGCTGACCGCCGGAGAGCTCGCCGAACGTACGCTGCTCGAGGCCGGTCAGCCCGACGCGCTCGATCGCCTCGGCGATCGCGGCCTGCCGGTCGGCCCATCGGACCCGGCGGCCCCAGGTCCCGATCGCGACGACGTCGCGGACGGTCACCGGGAGCGCGTCCGGCGTCGAGGGTCGCTGCACGACCAGCGCGAGCCGTCCGTGGCGGCTGACCGTGCCGCGCCGGGGGTTCCGTACGCCCGCGAGCAGCTCGACGAAGGTCGACTTTCCCGAGCCGTTCGGCCCGGCGACGGCGGTGACCGTACCGGGCGAGAACCGGGCGCTGACGTCGTGGAGCACGTCCTCGCCGTCGTAGCCGAAGCAGAGGCCGTGAGCGGACAGGGACGGGGAGTCGGTCGATTCGAGCGGGAGCACGCGCCTCACTATAGCAATTGGTAACCATTCTCATTAACCGTTAGAGTCCCGCTCCGTGCCATCGATCACCGAGCCGTTCCGGACCGACTTCATGCTGCAGGCGCTGGCCGGCGGCGTCCTCGTGGCGGCCATCTGCGGAGTCGTCGGCACCTGGGTCGTGATCCGCGGGATGGCCTTCCTCGGCGAGGCGATCGGGCACGGGATGCTCCCCGGCGTCGCCCTCGCGACGGTCCTCGGCGCCCCTGTCATGGTCGGCGGCGCGGTGAGCGCGATCGTGATGAGCGCGACGATCGGGGCGCTCCAGCGCCGCGGCCGGATGACGTACGACACCAGCATCGGGCTGCTGTTCGTGGCGATGCTCTCGCTCGGCGTCATCATCATCTCCCACTCCCGCAGCTTCGCGACGGACGCGACGGCGATGCTGTTCGGCGACGTGCTCGCCCTCGGGCCCGACGACCTCACCGTCCTCGCGATCGCGCTGGTGGTCACCCTGGCCGTCGCGATCGGCTTCCATCGCGCGTTCGTCGCCTCGGCCTTCGACCCGCGCATCGCCCGTACGTTGGGCCTGCGTCCGCAGCTGGCGCAGGTGATGCTCGTCGGCCTGGTGACCCTCGCCGTGGTCGCCTCCTACCAGGCGGTCGGCTCGCTGCTCGTGATCGCGCTGCTCCTCGCGCCGGCGGTGGCCGCGGGGCAGTGGACCACGCGGATCCCCACGACCATGGCCTGCGCCGCCGCGATCGGCGCCGTCGCGGTCTTCATCGGCCTGACAGCGTCCTGGTACGCGGGCACCGCCGCCGGAGCGTCCATCGCCTGTGCGGCCATCCTCACCGCGGTCACCTCGGGGCTGCTCCGCAGCGCCCTCGGTCTGCTTCGACGTCCGTCCCCCACCTCCGAAAGGACCCCATGCACCGCAGGACACTCGCCGGCATCGTCACAGGGCTGACCCTGGTCGCCGCCGGATGCGGCACCGCCACCCCGGCTGATGACGCGGACGCCGACCCGGGCTCCGGGAAGGACCACGGCGCCGTCGAGGGCGCGCAGGAGGTCGCCGAGCCGCAGCTGCACCTGACCACGATCGACGGCACCGGAACCGTCGCCCAGCTCGACCTCCTCGAGGGGAGCTCGGCCGAGGTCGGGCGGATCGGCGAGCCGAGCGCGGTCGACTCCGACGGTCGCTACCTGTTCGCGACCACCGCCGACGGCGTGGAGATCGTCGACAGCGGGATGTGGACCTGGGACCACGGCGACCACTTCCACTACTACCGGGGCGAGCCGACGCTGCTCGGCACGGTCGATGGGACAGGTGCGGCGACGGTCGCGACCGGACCGCTGTCGACGGCCGGGGCGACCGGGGTCTTCTTCGCGGGTAGCGGCGAGGCGGTCCTGCTCGACAACGAGGCCCTCGCCGACGGCGAGGTACGCGAGCTGTTCCGGGTGGAGGGCGAGCCCCACGAGGGCCTGGTCGTGCCCGTCGGCGACGGGGCCCTGGTGACGGTCGCCCAGGACGGCACGGTCACCGGGCTGCGCCATCACGACGCCGACGGCGACGCGGTCGGGGAGCAGATCCCCTGTGCCCGGGCGAGCGGCACCATCACCACCAAGGTCGGCGTGGTCGTCGGCTGCGCCGACGGTGCGGTGCTGGCCACCGAGTCCGACGGCGAGCTCGAGGTCGAACGGATCGACTACCCGAAGGGCACCACGGAGCCCAGAGCCATGAGGTTCGAGGGTCGCAAGAACCGGCCGACGGTCGCGGCGCTCTCGGGCCGGACCGGGATCTGGCTCCTCGACACCCGCGAGCGGACCTGGACCCACCTCGACGCCGGCGTACCGCTGCGTCAGGTGGTCGCCGCCGACGACGAGGACGGGCACGTGCTCGCCCTCGACACCACCGGCCGGGTGCGTGTCTTCGCCGCCGAGAGCGGCAAGCAGCTCGCCGTCACCGAGCCGCTGACCGACGCCACGTCACCAGGGGTCGACCTGGTCGTCGACCAGGAGCGGGCCTACCTCAACGTGCCGGCCGAAGGGGTCGTCCACGAGATCGACTACGCCGACAGGGCACGGATCGCGAGGACGCTCGAGACGCCCACCGCTCCGGTGTTCTTCACGGAGACGGGCCGATGAGGCGCCTCATCGGGGTCGTGGCCGTCACGATGGCACTCACCGGCTGCGCCGGAGCAGCCGACGGCGACGACCGCCCGCACATCGTGGTGACCACCAACATCCTCGGCGACGTCGTAGCGAGCACGGTCGGCGACGCCGCCCAGGTCACCACCCTGATGCGGCCCAACGCCGACCCGCACTCCTTCGAGATCTCGGCCCGCGAGGCCGCGATGATGCGCGACGCCGACCTGATCGTCTCCAACGGGCTCGGGCTCGAGGAGGGCCTCCAGCGCCACCTCGACCGGGCGGCCGACGCCGGCGTCGAGACGTACGTCGCCGGTGAGCAGATCGATGTCCTCGACTACTCCGACGGCGACGCCGAAGGCACCCCGGACCCGCACTTCTGGACCGACCCGGCGCGGATGCTCGACGTCGTCGACGGCCTCGAGGCGGCGGTGACGGACATCGACGGCATCGACGAGCAGGCCGTGGAGCAGGCAGCGGCGGCGTACGTCATCGAGCTCGACGAGCTCGACCGGGAGATGACCGACTCCTTCGCGAGCATCCCGGAGGAGCATCGCAGCCTGGTCACCAACCACCACGTCTTCGGCTACCTGGCCGACCGGTTCGGGTTCCGCGTCGTCGGCGCGGTGATCCCGGGCGGGACGACGCTGGCCGCGCCCAGCGCCGCGGACCTGCGCGACCTGACCGAGGCGATCGAGCAGGCCGGCGTACGGACGATCTTCGCCGAGTCCTCCCAGCCGGACCGCCTCATCCAGGTGCTCGCCGACGAGGCGGGCGTGGATGTCGAGGTCAGCGAGCTGTTCACGGAGTCCCTGACCGAGAAGGGCCAGGGCGCCGACACCTATCTCACCATGATGCGCGCCAACACCGAGCGCATCACCAGCGGGCTCTCACCAGGGCCCACCGATTGAAAGGCACACCATGCAAACCCCACAGAACCGTGCCCTCCGAGCCGTCACGGCGGTGGCCGGCGTATCGCTGGCGCTCTCGGCGTGCGGCCCCACTGCCGAGGGCGAGGAGTCGGCGACCCCGAAGGCCGAGGAGGGCAGCCGCCTCGCGGTGACCTACGCCAACGGGATCGCCGTCCTGGACGCGAAGTCCCTCGATGTCGTCGAGGAGTTCGAGACCGAGGAGTTCGTCCGCGTCAACCCGGTCGGCGACGACCGCAACATCGCGGTCACCACCAGCAAGGGCTTCCAGGTGCTCGACACCCGGACCCCCGAGCTGACCGACCTCGTCTTCTCGGCCGACACCGGCGGGCACGTCGTCCACCACGGCGACAACACGGTCCTCTTCGCCGACGGCAGCGGCGAGACGACCATCTTCGAGACCGCCGCTCTCGGGGATGCCGGGAAGCTCCCCGAGACGACGACCTGGACGGCTCCCGATGCCCACCACGGCGTCTCGATCGTGCTCGAGAACGGCACCCTGCTGACCACGGTCGGCACCGAGGAGAGCCGCTCGGGAGCGATCGCCCTCGAGCCCCAGGGTGACGGGTTCGAGCAGGTCGCCGCCAATGACACCTGCCCCGGCATCCACGGTGAGGGCACCGCGGCCGAGGAGGCGGTGGTCTTCGGCTGCGAGGACGGCGCCCTGCTCTACCGCGACGGCGAGTTCGAGAAGCTCCAGGCCCCCGACGCGTACGGCCGGATGGGCAACGCGTACGTCTCCGAGACCAGCCCGATCATCGTCGGTGACTACAACACCGACCCCGACGCCGAGGGTTACCTGCTCGACACGGTCACGCTCATCGACACCGAGAAGAGCACCTTCAAGCCGGTCGCGCTGCCCGAGGGTGTCGAGTACACCTTCCGCGACGTGGCGCGCGGCCCGGAGGACCTGGCCTACATCCTCGCCACCGACGGCTCGATCCACGTCCTGGACCCCGCGACCGGCAAGATCACCGACGAGTTCCCGGTCGTGAAGCCCTGGGAGGGGCCGGCGGAGTGGCAGGACCCGCACCCGGCGATCAAGGTGAGCGGCGACATCGCGTACGTCACCGAGCCGGCCAGCAACACGGTGCACGCCGTCGACCTCACCTCCGGTGAGGTCACCGCCTCGGTCGAGCTCGACGAGCAGCCGAACGAGATCGCGGTCGGCTGAGTCTCGTGTCCTGTCGTGCTCGGCTCAGTCGCCCGCCGGAACCACCATCGGCGTACCGGCGACCGGGTCGGGCACGACGACGCACGGCAGCCCGAACGCCTTCTCGACGACCTCCGCGGTGACCACCTCGGCCGGTGGCCCCTCGGCGAGGATCCGGCCGTCGGCCATGACCACGAGATGGTCGCTGTAGCGGCAGGCCAGGTTGAGGTCGTGCAACACCGTGACGATGGTCCGCCCGGTCTCCCGGTTGAGCGTGCGCAGCAGCCGGAGCAGGTCGACCTGATGACTGATGTCGAGGTACGTCGTCGGCTCGTCGAGCAGCAGCAGGTCGGTCTGCTGGGCGAGCGCCATCGCGATCCAGACCCGCTGCCGCTGGCCCCCGGACAGCTCGCGCAACGGACGGTCGACGAGCGCGCCCGTGTCGGTGGCCAGAAGAGCCTCGGCGACCGCCTCCTCGTCGCGCGCGCTCCAGTGGCGGAACCAGCCCTGATGCGGGTGGCGTCCGCGCGCGACCAGGTCGCCGACCGTGATCCCGTCGGGCGCGACCGGGGTCTGGGGGAGCAGCCCGAGGATCCGGGCGACCTCGCGGGAGCCGCGGTCGAGGATCGGGGTCCCGTCGAGCAGCACCTCGCCGGCGGACGGACGCAGCAGCCGGGCGAGGCCGCGCATCAGCGTCGACTTGCCGCAGGCGTTGGCGCCGACGATCGCCGTCACCCGCCCGTCGAGCACGTCGAGGTCGAGCCGGTCGACGACCACGCGGTCCTCGTAGCCGAGCGACAGCTCGCGCGCCGCGAGCCTCGGCGCCTGCGGGATCTCCGTCATCCGCCCATCCCTCTCCGGTTGGTGGTGGCGATGAGCCACAGCAGGTACGGCGCGCCGACGGCGCCGGTGACGACGCCGGTCGGAACCTCGACCGGCAGCAGGTTCATGGCGACGTAGTCGGCGATCAGGCATACGATCGCGCCCACCGCGCCGGCGGCGACGATGCCGCCGCGGGCGCTGCCGAGCAGCCGGTCGGCGACCGGCCCGGCGACAAGGGCGACGAACGCGATCGGACCGGCGACCGCGGTGGCCAGCGAGGTCAGCAGCACCCCGGTCGCGATCAGTGCGAGCCGGGTCGCCTCGATGCGTACGCCCAGGCCGCGGGCGGTGTCGTCGCCCAGCTCGACCGCGCGGAGCATCCGCTGGAGCAGCGGCACCAGGGGCGCGAGCACGACGAGGGCGATCAGCAGCGCGTTGTTCTCCGCGTCGCCGGCCTGCCCGATGGAGCCGGTCAGCCAGTGCAGCGCGGCCCGGGCCTCGGTGAGCGAGGTGCGGGTGAGCAGGTAGCCGGTGACGCCGGTGCAGAACGCCGCCGTGCCGATCCCGATCAGCACGAACCGGTAGCCGGTGATGCCGTCGCGCCAGGCCAGGACGTACATCGCGATCGCGGTCAGCAGACCGCCGCCGAAGGCCAACACGGGAAGGCTCACCCCGGCGAGGGCGGGCACCGCGATACCGGCGACGGCCGCGACGCTGGCGCCCGCCGAGATGCCGACGAAGTCGGGGGAGGCCAGCGGGTTGCGCAGCAGCTGCTGGAAGATCGTGCCGGCCGCGCCGAGGGCCAGCCCGACGCACACGGCCGCCTTGACCTGCGGTCCGCTCAGGTCGCGCACGATGAAGTCGACGGCGGCGTGGTCGCGCAGATGGAGCAGCGAGGCCAGCACCTGGTCGAGGCTGAGCTGGACCGAGCCGAAGCAGAGCGTGAGCAGGGCCAGGACGGCGGCGACGACGAGCAGGACGACAGGTACGACGCCCGCGCGGACCCGACGGCTGCGGCGTGTGCGCCGCAGGTCCGTGACGGTCTGGGGCAGGACGGTCTGGGGCAGGACGCTCATAGGTCCGCCAGCCGGGCGTAGCGGACCAGTAGCACGAAGAACGGGGCGCCGATGATGCCGAGGACCACCCCGACCTGGAGCTCCCCGGTGCCGCCGAGGACGCGACCGAGGATGTCCGCGCCGAGCAGCAGCAGCGCACCGAGCACCAGCGAGTAGGGCAGGACCCAGCGGTAGTCGGGACCGCACAGGAAGCGCGCCACGTGGGGCACCACCAGACCGACGAAGACGATGGGACCGCACGCCGCGGTCGCGGCGCCGCAGAGCAGCCCGACGACCAGGAACGACAGGATCCGGGTCCTGGTCAGGGAGACACCCAACCCACGGGCGGCGTCGTCACCCAGGGCCAGGGCGTTGAGCCAGCGACCGCACAGCAGCGCCAGGACGACCCCGACCACCAGGAACGGGGCCACCCCCGTCACGATCGGGGCATAGCGGCCGGCCAGCGAGCCGACCTGCCAGAAGCGGAACTGCTGCTGGGCGTCGAGGTCGGTGAGCAGCAGCCCGGTCGTCACCGCGGTCAGCCCGGCGGTGATCGCGGCCCCGGCGAGGGCCATCTTCACCGGCGTCGCGCCCTCCCGTCCGAGCGAGCCCACCGCGTAGACCAGCACGGTCGCGGCGAGCGCCCCGGCGAAGGCCGCGACGACGTGGAACCCGAGCGAGCTGATCCCGAGCAGGGTGATCGAGCCGACCACCGCGAAGGCGGCCCCAGCGTTGACGCCCATGATCCCCGGGTCGGCGATGGCGTTGCGGGTCAGTCCCTGCAGCAGGGTGCCCGCGAGCCCGAGAGCCGCGCCCGCGAGGAGTCCGAGCACGGTCCGGGGGACCCGCAGACGTACGGTCACCGTGTCCTCAACCGAGGAGGAGGTGGTGAAGTGCCGGAACGCGTCGAGGACCTCGCTCAGCGCGATGTCCCGCGACCCGAGCGTCACGCTGAGGAAGGCGAGGACGGGCACGAGGGCGATGAGCAGCAGCAGGCCGACGGCGAGCCCGGAGGCCCGCCGTCGTCGTACTGGTGTGGGGGTCGCCGCGGTGGCGACGGAAGCGGTCACCGCCGCGTCAGTCGCCGATGGTGTCGTCGACGTCGGCCAGGTCGGCGGTCAGCTTGGTCAGGGCGTCGGCGTAGTCGGCGTAGGTGTGCAGCCAGAAGGCGGGCCACTCGATGACCTGGCCCTCCTTCGCCGCGCGGATCGACGTCCAGGTCGGCTGGCCCTCGGCCGTCTTCGTGGCGTCCACGAAGGTGCGGCTGTCGATCAGCAGGACGTCGGGCTGGTACTTGTCGGCGTTCTCCCAGCTCAGGTTCTCCCAGTAGGGGAAGTCCGGGTCCGGGGAATCGGGCGTGACGATCTGCAGACCCCACTCGGTGAAGTCCAGCAGCTCCGGGGCGTACTCCGGGTTGGCGGCGTAGAGCAGGTCGTCCGCGGGCGAGACTGCAAGGGCGGTCAGGTCCTTGTCCTTCATCGCGGTCTCGAACTCGTCGCGGGCCTTCTCGAAGGCCTCCTTGTCCTTGGCACCCTGCGAGTTCTCCACATCCGCGCCGAGGCTCTCGGCGAGGTCCTCGTAGCCCTCGGCCAGGTTGAGGATCGAGCCACCCTGGGACGGGCCGACCAACGGGGCCAGGTCGGCGATCTTCTTGCTCTTGGCCTTCGTGCCGTTCTCCACGCCCGAGTGGGCCTTCTCGGCCGGCCACCAGTCGGCGACGATCAGGTCCGGATTCAAGGTGGACGCCTTGGCGACGTCGATCGAGCCCCACTCCTCACCGAGGATCTCGACGCCGGTCAGGTCGACGCCGTCCAGGTTCGGGTCGGTCTTGACCGACTCGTCACCGTAGATGCCGACCGGGCGGATGCCGTACGAGATCAGTGCGGCGGCCGCGGGGGCGTGCGCGATGATCCGGGTCGGCGTCTTGTCCGTCTTCACGACCTCGCCCGAGCCGTCGGTGAAGCTCCACGGACCGTCAGGGACCGAGGACGCACCTGACGCCGGCTTCGCGCCGTCGTCGTCGGCGATGTCGGAGGAGCAGGCGGACAACGCCAGGGCCAGGGCTGCGGCAGCGGCCGTGGCTGCGGCGAGGTGGGGTCTCATGAGGTGAGGCTAGCCTAATTTCCCCGCGTTGTGGATGGGGATCGTTGACTAGGAAAGCGCCCGGCGAGCGGTGTCGAGGAACGTACGGAACGACTCTCGGTCCTCGGGCCCCAGCTCGGCCAGCATCTGCTCCTCGAGCTCTTCGACGCGGGGGTCGTAGGCGTCGAGGAAGGCGCGGCCCTCGGTGGTGAGGCTGATCAGCATCCGGCGCCGGTTGTCGGGGTCGATGCGGCGCTCGATGAGTCCGCGACGCTCGAGGGCGCCGATGAGATCGGCGGCGGACTGGGCGCGTACGAACGAGGCGCGGGCCAGGTCGGCGGCGCTCATCGTCGGGCGGCGCTCGAGCACCGAGAGCGCGGTGTACTGCAGGGCGGTGACCCCTGATTCCTTCAGGACGGCGTCGAGGCGGGCTCGGGTCGCGAGCTCGAGCTGCTTGACGACGTAGAGCAGCAGGGGTGCATCGGTCATGCGGTCATTCAAGCAGGCTTGCGAGCCGCGCCTACTTCTGCGATTATCAGGATTCCTGTCAATCACGGAGGAGTTCACCATGCCCCTGCGAGCAGAGCGCGTCGACGACATCGCGGTGCTGACCCTGGCCCGACCCGCGAAGCGGAACGCGCTCAGCGACGAGGCGGTGCTCGGGATCGAGCGGTTCTTCGACAGCCTCGAGCCGGACGTACGCGCCGTCGTCATCGATGCGGACGGTGACCACTTCTGCGCCGGGCTCGACCTGTCCGAGATGACCGAGCGCGACACCCTCGCCGGGGTCGCCCACTCGCGGATGTGGCACCGGGTCTTCGAGAAGATCGAGTTCGGGCCGGTCCCGGTCGTGGCGGCGCTGAAGGGAGCCGTGGTCGGAGGCGGGCTGGAGCTCGCCGCGGCCGCGCACATCCGGGTCGCGGAGGAGTCCACCTTCTACGCCCTGCCCGAGGGGCAGCGCGGGCTCTTCGTCGGCGGCGGCGCCTCGGTGCGCGTCCCGCGGCTCATCGGGGTCTCCCGGATGGCCGACATGATGCTGACCGGCCGTCGCTATGCGGCTGAGGAGGGCCTCGGGCTCGGGCTGAGCCAGTACGTCGTCGCCGACGGCACCGGCCGCAAGACCGCCCTCGAGCTGGCTGGCCGGATCGCGCAGAACGCGCCCCAGACCAACTTCGCCGTCGTGCAGGCGCTGCCGCGGATCGCCGAGGCCAACCCGCGCGACGGCTTCCTGATGGAGTCGCTGATGGCCGCGATCGCGCAGGGCACCGACGACGCCAAGGGCCGGATGCAGGACTTCCTCGCCGGGCGGGCCAGGAAGGTGACGGACCAGTGAACCAGGGTGACGTGGTCTGGACCCCTCCCGCCGATGTGCTCTCCACCTCCCGGGTCGGTGAGTTCCTGGGCTGGCTCGCCCGCGAGCGCGACCTGTCGATGACCACTCACGAGGAGCTGTGGCGCTGGTCGGTGACCGACCTGGACGGCTTCTGGTCGGCGGTGTGGGAGTTCTTCGGCGTGCGGGCGCACGCTCCGTACGACACCGTCCTCGCCTCCCGCGAGATGCCAGGGGCGCGCTGGTTCCCGGGTGCCACCCTCAACTATGCCGAGCACGCGCTCGGCACCGACGCGGATCTGGAGCGCGTCGCCGTGCTCGGCCGTTCGCAGACGCGCGACGACGTCGAGCTGACCTTCGGCGATCTGCGCGACCAGGTGGTCCGGGCGCGGGCGGCGCTGGTCAGGCTGGGCGTACGTCGCGGCGACCGCGTCGCCGGCTACCTGCCCAACATCCCCGAGGCGTTGGTCGCCTACCTCGCCACCGGCAGCCTGGGCGCGATCTGGGCGAGCTGCGCCAGCGAGTTCGGCCCGCGCAGCGTGATCGACCGCTTCGCTCAGATCGAGCCGGTCGTGCTGCTGGTCGCCGGCGGCTACCGCTACGGCGCCAAGGATGTCGACCGGCGTGCCCAGGTGGCCGAGATTCGGGCCGAGCTGCCGTCGGTACGCCATGTCGTGGACGTGGAGTACGGCGAGCATCGCGTCGAGGGCGCGCGCTCCTGGACCTCGCTGCTCGGTGCCGAGGACGGGGCCGAGCTCGCCTTCGAGCCGGTGCCCTTCGACCACCCGTTGGTGGTGCTCTTCTCCTCCGGCACGACCGGCCGGCCGAAGGCGATCGTCCACGGTCACGGCGGCATCCTGCTCGAGCACCTCAAGAACCACGCGCTCTCCTGGGACATGGGGCCCGAGGACCGGATGCTCTGGTTCTCCACCACCGCCTGGATGATGTGGAACGCGCTGGTCTCCTCGCTCCTCGTGCGCTCCTCGATCGTCATGGTCGACGGCAACCCGATGCACCCCGACCTGACCTGGCAGTGGCGGCTCGCGGCGTCCACCGGGGCGACGGTCATGGGAGCCAGCCCTGGGTTCGTGATGGCCTGCCGCAAGGCCGGTGTCGACCTCGGCACCCTCGGTGACCTGCGGGTTCGCGTCCTCGGCTCGGCCGGGGCGCCGCTCCCGCCGGAGGGCTACGCCTGGCTCCGGGCCCAGCTCCCGGGTGCGCAGATCAACGTCGGCAGCGGCGGCACCGACGTCTGCTCCGGCATCGTGCAGAACAACCCGCTGCTCCCGGTCTATGCCGGGGAGATCTCGGGTCGCTGCCTCGGCGTGGACGCCCACGCCTTCGACGAGTCGGGTCACCCGGTGACCGGTGAGCTCGGCGAGCTGGTCATCACCTCGCCGATGCCCTCGATGCCGGTCGGGTTCTGGGGCGACGACGACGGGTCCCGCTATCGAAGCGCCTACTTCGACCACTATCCCGGCGTGTGGCGCCACGGCGACTGGATCCTCTTCCACGACAACGGCAGCTGCCACGTCGCCGGCCGCTCCGACGCCACTCTCAACCGCGGCGGCGTACGCCTCGGCACCGCCGAGTTCTACCGCGTCGCCGAGGAGGTGGACGGGGTCGCCGACTCGCTGGTCGTCCACCTCGAGGACCCCGACGGAGGCAACGGCGAGCTGCTGCTCTTCGTGGTCACCGACGAGGGCAGACGCCTCGACGACCCGCTCCGCGCCCGCCTCGTCCGGGCGCTGCGGTCGGCGCTCTCCCCGCGGCACATCCCCGACCAGGTGGTCGAGGTGCCCGCGGTGCCGCGCAACCTCACCGGCAAGAAGCTCGAGCTGCCGGCCAAACGCATCCTGCAAGGGGTCCGCATGGAGGACGTCGCCAGCCGGGACGCGCTCGCGAACCCGGCGTCCCTGGATCCGTTCGTCGCGCTCGCGGCCTCGGGCGCGCTGAGCAGGAGGACCGCATGAGGAGCGGCGAGGACGTACGTACGCTCGGTGTCGTCGGCACCGGTGCGATCGGGGTCAGCTGGGTGATGCTCGGGCTCGAGCACGGGCTCGACGTGGTCGCCTGGGACCCCGCCGGGGGCGCCGAGGAGCGCCTGCGCGACCTGTCGGTCGAGCCGCGAGGCCGCCTGCGGCCGAGCGTGTCGAGACCAACACGGTCCGCCGGCGCGCTTCGCTTCGCCGAGAGCCTCGCCGAAGTCGGACGCGACGCCGACCTGGTGCTCGAGAGCGGACCCGAGCGCCTCGACGTCAAGCGGGAGATCTTCGCCGCGCTCGACGAGGCGGCCCCGGGTGACGTACTGCTGACCAGCAGCTCCTCGGGCCTGATGCCGAGCACGTTCCAGGACGCCTGCACGCACCACCCGGAGCGGGTGCTCGTGGCGCATCCGTTCAACCCGCCGCACCTGGTGCCGCTGGTCGAGGTCGTGGGCGGCTCGGCGACGTCGGCAGACGCTGTCGAGGCGGCTCTGGAGACCCTGCGCCACCTGGGCAAACGTCCCATCCACATCCGTCGTGAGGTGCCCGGGCACGTGGCCAACCGGCTCCAGGCGGCGCTGTGGCGCGAGGCCTACCACCTCGTCGATCAGGGCATCGTCTCCGTCGCCGACATCGACACCGCGATCGCGGACGGTCCGGGGTTGCGTTGGTCCCTGCTCGGACCCTTCGCGACCCAGCATCTCTCCGGCGGTCCCGGCGGACTGGGCCACGTGCTGGAGCACCTCGGCCCGCCGATGGTCGACTGGTGGGACGACCTGGGTCACCCCGCCCTGACCGAAGATCTGATCGGGAAGCTGGTCGACGGGGTCGACGAGGAGCTCGACGGGACCTCCGCCGAAGACCTGGTCGCGCGACGTGACCAGGCGCTGCGGCGACTGCTGGAGATCAAGACCGACCTCGGGCTCGGCTGAGCCCGCGAGACGAACGAGGATCGACATGTTGGACAGCGGCATCGGATCGTGGCCCGCCCGGCGAGCCCGGATGACCCCTGGTGCGCGAGCGTTCGTGCAGGACGACGCGGTGGTGACGTACGCCGAGGTCGACCGCCTCGTCGAGGCCGTCGCCCACGGGCTGCGCGCCCGCGGGGTGGCCCCGGGGGACAGGGTCGCGTTTCTGGGCCTGAACTCGATCGAGCTCGCGGTCACGCTCTTCGCCACCGCCCGGCTGGGGGCGGTCTTCCTGCCGCTCAACACCCGACTGGCGCCGCCGGAGCTGGCCTGGATCCTCACCGACGCCGAGCCGGCGCTGCTGGTCCACGCGGCGGACTTCGACGCGGCGGTCTCCGCCGAGCCGGTCGCGGCCCTCGGGCTGCCGAGCCACCGGTTCACCGCCGCCGGCGGTCACGGGCTCGACAGGCTCGCGGTGCCCGGCGAGGAGCGGATCGACGTCGAGGTCGGGCTGGACGACGTCTTCATGATCCAGTACACCTCCGGCACCAGTGGCCGCCCCAAGGGCGTGATGTTGACGCACGGAAACATCGCCTGGAACGCCTTCAACCTGCTCGTCGACGTCGACGTCCGCTCCGACGAGATCGCCCTGGTCACCGCCCCGCTGTTCCACACCGCCGCGCTCAACCAGGTGCTGCTCCCGACCTTCCTCAAGGGCGGCATGTCGCTCATCGCGGCCCGCTTCGACCCGGCGGCCGCGATCGCGACCATCGAGCGGGAGCGGGTCACCCTGCTCTTCGGGGTCACCTCGATGTACCAGGCGCTCGCCCAGGAGCCGACCTGGGCGAGCGCCGACCTCGACAGCCTCCGCTCGGCCCTGAGCGGCGGCGCCCCGATCCCGCGCACGCTCCTCGACACCTGGCAGAGCCGCGGCCTGCACATCATCCAGGGCTACGGCCTGACCGAGGCGTCCCCGGGGACGACCATGCTGCGCGCCGGCGACGGCCTCGACAAGCTCGGCTCGGCCGGCACCCCCTGCTTCTTCACCGACGTCCGCGTGGTCGCCCCCGGCGGCGAGGACGCGGCCCCCGGCCGGGCCGGTGAGGTGCACGTCAGCGGCCCGAACGTGACTCCCGGTTACTGGCACAACGGAGCCGCGACGGAGGCTGCCTTCGACGGGCCCTGGCTGCGTACGGGCGATGTCGCGGTGCTCGACGACGACGGCTTCCTCTACGTGGTCGACCGGGTCAAGGACATGTTCATCAGCGGCGGCGAGAACGTCTTCCCGGCAGAGGTCGAGCAGGCGCTCTACACCCATCCAGACGTCGCCGAGGCCGCCGTCATCGGCGTCCCCGACGAGCGCTGGGGAGAGGTCGGCCGCGCCGTCGTCGTACGCCACCCCGACTCCGCGCTCACCCAAGATGACCTGCTCGAACACCTCGACGGACGGCTGGCCCGCTACAAGATCCCCAAGCTCGTCGTCTTCGTCGACGAGATCCCGCACAACGCCTCCGGGAAGCTGCTGAAGTCCCGGGTGCGCGAGCTGTACGGCACCCCGGAAGGAGCATGACCATGCCCTACGAGCCCCGCATCGACACCGACGCGATCCGAGCCCTCGACATGCACACCCACGTCGAGGCCGACCACCACGGTCACTTCTCGCTCGACCAGGAGTTGATGGACGCCTCGGCGGCCTACTTCCGCGGCGACCACCCGCGCACCCCGACCGTCGACGACCTCGCCGCCTACTACCGCGAGCGCGACATGGCCGCGGTGATCTTCACCGTCGACGCCTCGACCGGCCTCGACCATCCGCCGCTGTCGAGCGAGGAGATCGCCGAGCGCGCGACCGAGCACGCCGACGTGCTGATCCCGTTCGGCTCCGTCGACCCCCGCAAGGGCGAGGCCGCCGTGAAGCAGGCCAGGAAGCTGGTCGAGGACTACGGCGTACGCGGCTTCAAGTTCCATCCCGGCCTGCAGGCCTTCTCGCCGGCCGACGCCGAGCACCGCCCGCTGTGGGCGACCCTGGAGGAGCTCGGCGTGGTCGCGCTGTTCCACACCGGCCAGACCGGGATCGGTGCCGGCCTCCCCGGCGGACGCGGGATCCGGCTGCGCTACTCCGACCCGCTGCTCCTCGACGACGTGGCCGCCGACTTCCCGGACCTGCAGATCGTGATGGCCCACCCCGCCGTCCCCTGGGTCGACGTGCAGATCTCGATCGCCACCCACAAGGCCAACGTGCACATCGACCTGTCGGGATGGTCGCCGAAATACTTCCCGCCGCAGCTGGTCAAGCAGCTCAACGGCCCGCTGCGCCACAAGGTGCTCTTCGGCTCCGACTTCCCGGTGATCACGCCCGATCGCTGGTTCGCCGACCTCGAACATCTCGACATCAAGGACGAGGTCAAGCCGCTGCTGTTCCGGGACAACGCGCTTCGCCTGCTCGGCCTGATCTGACCCTTCTTTTCACCGCCGAACCCCTTGACGGGGTGACGTGCATCACTAGAATCGACAGGAATCCTGATAAACAGGAATCCTGAATGGAGCCCCCACCATGACCCTCACCTCCGGCGGTAGCACGACCGGTTCACGCACGCAGATGCGCCGGATCGTCGCCAGCAGCTTCACGGGCAGCCTGATCGAGTACTACGACTTCCTGCTCTACTCCACCGCCTCGGCCGTGGTCTTCAACGAGGTCTTCTTCTCCAACCTCGACCCGGTGACCGGCACGATCGCGTCCTTCGGCACCTTCGCCGCCGGCTACCTGGCGCGCCCGCTCGGCGGTGTGGTCTTCGGCCACTTCGGTGACAGGCTCGGCCGGAAGAAGATGCTGGTCCTGACCATGCTGATCATGGGTGTGGTCAGCTTCCTGATCGGCTGCCTGCCGACGTACGGCCAGATCGGCGCGGCAGCGCCGGTGCTGCTCGTCGCGCTCAGGGTCGTCCAGGGCGTCGCGATCGGCGGCGAGTGGGGCGGCGCGGTGCTGATCACCGCTGAGCACGCCACCTCCCGGCGCGGGCTGTGGGCCTCGTTCACCAACGCCGGCGCCCCGGCCGGCATGGTGCTCTCGACCGCGGTGATGGCGGTGATGGCCTCGGTCACCACCCCGGAGCAGTTCACCGCGTGGGGCTGGCGGGTGCCGTTCCTGCTCAGCATCGTGCTGCTCGCGGTCGGCCTGTGGATCCGCCTCAGCGTGACCGAGTCGCCCGCCTTCGAGGCGATGAAGGAGAAGAAGGCCGAGGCGAAGACGCCGCTGCTCGAGGTCCTCCGCAACCACCCGCGTACGCTCCTGCTGGCCGTCGGCGTCGGCCTCGGTGCCTTCGTGGTGCAGGGCACCCTGACCACCTTCCTGATCTCGTACGCCCTCGGCGCAGGCTTCGAGCGCCCCACGGTCCTCAACGCGCTCACGGTCTCCTCGGCCGGCGCCGTCGTCGGCATCCTCGGCTGGTCCGCGCTCACCGACCGGGTCGGCCGCCGGCCGGTGGTCCTCTCCGCCGCCGTCGCGACCGCGGTCTTCGCCTACCTGCTCTTCCCGATGCTCGACAGCGGGTCGGTCGCGCTCCTCGTGCTCGCCGTGGTCCTGGGCCAGTCGGTCATCCATGCCGCCTTCTACGGCCCGCTCGCCGCGCTGATGAGCGAGGTCTTCGAGACCTCCTCGCGCTACACCGGTGCCTCGCTCGGCTACCAGCTCGCCGGCATGGGCGCGGGCCTCTCGCCGCTCCTCTTCGCCTCGCTGCAGAAGGCCGGCGCCAGCACCGTCATGCTCTCCACCGTCATTGCGGCGTTCTGTCTGCTGAGCGTGTTCTCCCTGGTACGCCTCGGCGAGACCAGCGGCCGAGAGCTCGTCGACGCCTGAGACCCCATGCAACAGAGCCTGCCGCGCGAGTCGCGGCGGGCTCTGTTGTCTCATCTGTCCCGAGCAGGCCGTCGGGCCGGCTGCGGCCGAGCGTGTCGAGGCCATCACGGTCGCTGTCGGGCTCCGTGTCGACTGGGTTGCTTGTTGGGTTGGTGTGTTTTCGCGGCCAGCCCTGTCCGGCTTGGGTTTGGGTTGGTAGCCGGCCATTGACAGCGCGGGTCCAGGGGGTCGCGGAAGGGGTGGCGCAACGCGCCAAAGACGACTCTGGAGATGGCGTAAATATGCCATCTGACCTGCGAAAACAGCGTTCTCTTCAAGGCTTGGACTTGGTAAAATTGGGGGCATGGAAGCACTCCTCGACCCCGACGACACCACCAGCGACCTGCTGGCTGCGGTGCGTAGGTCGCGTGCGGTCGCGGAGCAGGCTGACCGGGACGTGCTGATCGCTGCCGCACGGTTCGCGGCACTGCATTCGGTCGACACCATGGAGGAGTCCGCGCGGCTGGATGGTGACACGTTCGGCGATCGGATGCTGCCCCTGGCCGGCCCGGGGGCGCCGCTGGTGTCGGAGGCTGCGGCGGTGGAGTTCGCGGCTGTGTTGGGTCGGTCGACCCTGGCGGGCAAGAGGTTCCTCGGCGACGCCGTCGAGCTGCGCTACCGGCTCAAGCATGTCTGGGCGCGGATCCTGGACGGATCCCTGCTTGCGTGGCGTGCCCGTCGGATCGCGGACCTGACCCGGAACCTGGATGCCGATGCCGCCGCCTGGGTCGACCAGCAGATCGGGGCCCATGCCCACAGGTCGGCACCCGCCAGCTGGAGCGGATGATCACCCAGGCCGCCACCATGTTCGAACCCGATGTCGCCGCAGCGGTCGCCGAGCACGATGCGGTCGAGCACCGTGCGGTCACGATCACCACCACCGAGACGACCCCGGTCGTTGCCACCGGTGCCGAACAAGGCCAAGCCGTGCTGGCGTTGGGGTATCTCGACGGTGTGCTCGACGCCGCGGATGCTCTCGATCTGGAGCAGGCTGTCGCCGCGATCGCCCACGGGCTCCTCGACCAGGACGACTACGTGACCGCGAGCCTGGACCTACGACGCGCGGCCGCACTGGGAGTCCTCGGGAGGGCCTACAACTCCGGCTCCCTCGACGGGGTCCCCGGTGCGGCTCGGGTCGTCGAGCTGGTCATCCACACCGACACCCGCGAGCTCGTCGGCACCGGCCTGACCCGCCTTGAGAACACCCGTGGCCTGGTCACCATCGAGCGCCTCGAGGAGTGGGCCACCACCCCCGGCACCGTGATCAAGCCGATCATCGTGGTCGACCTCGCCGAGGACATCGAAGCCGCGGGCTACGCCCCGACCGCGCGGCAGCGGCGTCAGGCCGAGCTGCTCCACCAGAAGTGTTCGTTCCCGTACTGCGAAGCCCGCGCCGAGCACTGCGACCTCGACCACCGCGTCGCCTACGGCGACGGCGGCCCGACCAGCAGCCGCAACCTCACCCCACTGTGTCGACGACACCACCGAATGAAGACCCACCACGGCTGGCGTTACCATCGCCTCCGCGCGGGCGTCTACCGATGGCGAAGCCCCCACGGCTACCACTACATCGTCGCCCCGACCGGCACGGTCGATGTCAGCAACGACCTCGACCCACCGTACGAACTCGCCGCCTGACGACCACCCCGGCCTGGGTGGGACTGGGCGGGCAGGCATGTTGCGCTCATCTGTCTCGGGTCGGTCGGCGGGCCGCGAGATACTCCGCGGGCATGCCGGGGCCGGGCCGAACCATAACGTCGTCCGGGGGGACGGTGCCGTGCTGCTCGCAACGGGTTTCGATCCGGACGGGCTCGCCGCAGTCGGCGTGCAGATACTCGATCGGTCTCCCGTCGGGGGCGAACCACGTATCGCCCCACTCCGTGAGGGCGATCAGCGCCGGCCGTAGCCCCTGGGCCATGGCCGTCGGCCGGTAGTCGCCGGCGTCGTCGCGCGTCATCAGGCCGGCCTCGACGAGCGTGGCCAGGCGCGTCTTCAGGATGTTCGTGGCGATGCCCAGGTTGTGCTGGAAGTCGCCGTAGCGCGTGACGCCGGCGAAGATCGCGTCCCGCAGGATCAGCAGGGTCCATCGCTCGCCGACGATCTCCAGGGAGCGGGCTATGGAGCAGATCTGGCCGTCGTACGTCTTTCCGAGCACGAGGACGACTCTAGCAAATCACTTGCATGATGAAAGTGGAGGTGTCTACGGTGGGGCTTGCATGATGCAAGTCAAAACCGATTCCAAGGGGACAACGATGAGCGACCTGACCGCGACCTTCACCGTCGACGCCACTCCTGAGGAGGCGTACGAGGCCATCAACGACGTACGTTCCTGGTGGGGGCACCACATCGCCGGACCCACCGACCAGGTCGGTGCCGAGTGGTTCTACCTGGTGCCGGACATCCACTTCTCCAAGCAGCGCGTGGCCGAGCTGGTCCCGGGGGAGCGCGTCGTGTGGGAGTTCACCGACGGCTACCTCGACTTCATCGCCGACAAGAAGGAGTGGATCGGCACGACCGGACGCTTCGACATCGCCCGCGACGGCGGGCTGACCCGGGTGACCTTCACCCACGAGGGCCTCGGGCGCGGGGACGAGTGCTTCGACGTCTGTTACGACGCCTGGACTCACTACATCACCGTCAGTCTGAAGGGTCGGATCGAGTCCGGCGAGGGCACGATCCGGAGCCGGGACGAGGACAACGCGGCCGTGGGGCGCTAGCCGCCCTGGTATTACTGAAACATGCTCTCCACGTGGGCCGGCCGCGGACGTCTGGCGCTGTACGTCGCCGCGACCGTGCTCGGGATCGTGGAGGCAGCGGTCCTGACCACCGACCCCTACGAGGTCGCGGGCGGGGTCGCGCTGCTGATCGGGGCCACGCACGCCGCCTCGATCCCGTTGGCGCTCCGGCGTCCGGTGGAGGCGGCGGGGCTCTCTCTGGTCGCGGTCACAGTGGCGGCGCTGGCGGTCGCGCGGCAGAGCCCGGAAGGCTGGCCGTGGATGGTGGCGCCGCCGACGCTGACCCAGCTGCTGGTGCTGGTGGTGCTGACCCTGGTCGCCGGGTGGCGGCTGGCGGCGATCACCCTGGGCATCCAGGTCGCCGCCGGGGTGGTCCTGGCCGTGGTCGGGATGGCCTGGAACGACATCGTCGCCTCGCTCGTGGAAGTGGCCAACTTCGCCTCGCTCGCGCTGCTGCTCGGCGCTCTCGCCACGGTCGCCAGGCGGCTCTCGGAGTCGCGCAGCGCCCTGCGCGAGGAGCACGAGCGCCGCTCTGTCGTCGAGGAGAAGGCGCGCATCGCCCGCGAGCTGCACGACGTGATCGCCCACAACATGTCGCTGATCACCGTGCAGGCCAGGTCGGCGCCGCACCGGGTCGACGACGTCAGCCCGGCGGCAGAGGCGGAGTTCGCCGAGATCGCCGACCTGGCGGCCTCGGCGCTGCGGCAGATGCGCGGGGTGCTCGACGTGCTGCGTACCGAGGAGGGGCAGTCGGGCCGGGTCCCGGTGCCGGGCATCGACGGCCTGGGTGAGCTCTTCGAGTCGGCCCGCGGGACCGGGCAGCGGGTCGAGGTGCACGGTGACCTTCCGGAGCTCGCCGACGTGGCCCCCGAGGTGGGCACCGCGGCCTACCGGATCGTGCAGGAGGCGCTCAGCAACGCCCGCCGTCACGCGCCGAACGAACCGGTCAGCGTCGATCTCGTGGTGGGCGAGAACCTGGACGTACGCATCACCAACCCGCTGGACGGCGCCGGCCCGGTCGCCGAGGCCACCGGGGGTGGTCACGGGCTGATCGGGATGCGCGAGCGCGCGAGCGCGGTGGGCGGCAGCCTCACCGCAGGAGCAGCCGACGGCCAGTTCGTCGTCGAGGCCCGGCTCCCGGCCCAAACCGCCGTGCGCGCGTCCGCCAAACGCGGTAGGAAGACCCCGTGACGGTGAAGATCGTGGTCGTCGACGACCAGGAGATGGTGCGCTCGGGTTTCGTGGCGCTGCTCAGCACCCAACCCGACATCGACGTGGTCGGCACCGCCGCCGACGGCTCCGAAGCGCTGCAGGTGGTGCGGCGTACGCATCCCGACGTGGTGCTGATGGACGTCCGGATGCCGGTGATGGACGGGATCGAGGCGCTCCGCCAGCTCTCCGAGAACCCCGCCACGGCGGCGGTCAAGGTGGTCATGCTGACCACGTTCGACGCCGACGAGTACGTCCACGAGTCCCTGCGCCTCGGCGCCAGCGGCTTCCTGCTGAAGGACGCCTCGCCCGACGAGCTCGCCTCAGCGATCCGCGTGGTCCATGCCGGCGAGGCCCTGCTCTCACCCTCGGTGACCCGCCAGGTGATCGCGCAGTTCGCCCGCGCGCCGCGACGAAGGAAGGCCGACCCGCGGCTCAAGCAGCTCACCGAACGGGAGCGCGAGGTGCTCGAGAACATCGCCCGCGGCAGCTCCAACAGCGAGATCGCCGCCGAGCTCTTCCTCGCCGAGCAGACCGTGAAGACCCACGTCAGCCGCATCCTCGGCAAGCTCGGGCTGCGCGACCGCGCCCAGGCCGTGGTGTTCGCGTACGAGAGCGGCCTGGTCGCTCCGCACGTCTAGCGGCGTCCCAGAAGCCGGCGGGCTAGCGAGTGTGCCGGGTGCGCCACGCGTCCAGGGCGATGATGGCCAGCATGGCGAGTCCCGCGACCACCGCGGCCGCCGCACCAGCCGTCACCGTCCAGACCGCCGCGAGCAGGAGACCGACCGCGCCGATCGTCATCAGGGTCGCCCCGATCATGATGAACAGCGGCGCGTGGAAGGCTCGGGCGTACGGCAGGAAGTGCGCCCCCACGAAGAAGGCGATCACCGCCCCCTCCGCCCCCTCGAGTCCTTGGGCCACCAGGAGCTTGCGGCCGAGGAAGATGCCGACGAGCATGAAGGCGATGCCGGCGAGGTAGACGAGCCCGGCCAGCGGTCCCACCGGCTCAGGCGGCGTGAACCGCCGCGGAACCACGAAGACGGCCCAGACGTACGCGGCGAGCGCCAGGACCCAGGCGACCAGCGCAGCGGTCGGCCAGCCCCCGTCCATGAGCCCACGATTGGCGAAGACGAACACCGTCGCGCCGACCGCCCCGATCGTGGTCCCCCACACCCGCGGGTCGTGCATCCGCTCGCCCCCGCGCGACACCGTTCCCGCGACCTCTGTCATGGCGTGGATGGTAGCGACATAGTCGGCGCCGTGCCGCCGTATATAAGGGGCATCCCGCACTACCCCGGTAGGGGGTCGAATGGCTCCCGGGAGTGACGCGCGGCAGTCATTCTGGTTCTTAACGTCACGGCCATGACAGTGACGCCGCTCAGATACGGCCTCAACGAGGCCGACGGAACCATCGGACCCCGACTCCTCGCCTGCGACCCGCCCGGAGGGGCGCGGGTCGTGGAGGTCTTCGGGGACGCCGCGACCGCCGACCACATCGCCGTCGTCGTGCCCGGCAACGGCCACCACCTCGGCAACTACTTCACCAGCACCGAGGCCCACTCTCCGCGCTCCCGGGGGCAGCTGCTGCTGCGTACGATGCAGGAGATCGCGCCCGAGAGCCGGTCGGCCGTCGTGGTCTGGCTGGGCTACCACTCGCCGCCGGAGTGGTACAACGCGATCACCAACGTCCCCGCCTACGCCGGGGCGCAGGACCTGGCGAACCTGACCCACTACCTGCCGCGTGCCGCGCACCTCACCCTGATCGGCCACAGCTACGGCTCGACGGTCGCCGGCCTCGCCCTCGCGAGCGCTCGCGCCGAGGACTACGTGGCGCTGGGCAGCGCGGGGATGGGCGCGGTGCGGCGCTCCGAGCTGGGCACCGGCACCCGGCTCTGGGCCGCGTACGGCGAGACCGACCGGATCCGGCTGGTCCCGCGGGTGCGGGTCGGGCGTCTCGGTCTCGGGCGCGGGCCGCTCGAGCTCGGGGCGACCCGGTTCGGCACCGGCGACATTCCCGGCCACTGCGGCTACTACGCCGAGGGCAGCGAGTCGCTGCTCAACATCGCCCGAATCGCACTGGGCCGCTACGACGAGGTGACGACCGCGTTGGTCTCGACACGCCGTCGTTCGTCCCTCACGACGTCGGCTCGACCGACAGAACTGGAGGCAGCAGCATGATCACCGACGAACCCGCCATCTGGACCCAAGGACTCCGCAAGAGCTACCCCGGCCGCGGAGCCGCCCTGGACGGCATCGACCTCGCCGTACCCGCCGGCACCGTCCACGGCCTGCTCGGCCCGAACGGAGCCGGCAAGACCACGACCGTACGCATCCTGGCGACCCTCGCAAGCTTCGACTCCGGCCAGGCCTGGGTCGCCGGCCGCAACGTCGCCCGCGACCGGGCCGGCGTGCGGGCGCGGATCGGCATCGCCGGCCAGTACGCCGCCGTCGACGGCGTCCTGAGCGGCCGTCAGAACCTGGAGATGTTCGCCCGCTTGTACCGGATGCGGGCCCGGGAGGCACGAGCGCGAGCCGACGAGCTGCTCGAGCGCTTCGACCTCGTCGAGGCCGCCGGCCGCCGGGTGCGCGGCTACTCCGGCGGCATGCGCAGGCGCCTCGATCTGGCCGTCAGCCTGATCCGCAGCCCTCGGGTGCTCTTCCTCGACGAGCCCACCACCGGCCTCGACCCGCGCAGCCGGATCGAGGTCTGGGACGCGGTCCGCGAGCTGGCCGACTCCGGCACGACCGTGCTGCTCACCACCCAGTACCTGGAGGAGGCCGACCGGCTGTGTTCACGCATCACGATGGTCGACCGCGGCCGGGTCGTCGCCGAGGGGACGCCGGCCGAGCTCAAGTCCAGCGTCGGCGGCCGCGACCTCGACGAGGCGTTCCTGCTGATCACCGAGGGGGCCTGAGATGACTGTGTCCATTGATGGGGCGATGACCGAAGCCGTCCACGGATCACGCATCACGTGGGCGACGGTCGACACCTGGGTGGTGGCCAAGCGCCACCTCCTCCATCTCGTACACCGCCCTGACGAGCTCCTCGGCACGCTGATGATCCCGGTGATGGCGGTGGCCATGTTCGGCTTCGTCTTCGGCGAGGCCTTCGGGGTCGCGATGGACGTGCCGGGCGCGGAGTACCGCGAGTTTCTGCTCCCCGGCCTCTTCGCGCTCACCATGGCGTTCGGCATCGGCAACACGACGATCTCCGTCGCCGAGGACGTACGTGGCGGGGTGCTGGACCGGATGCGATCCCTGCCGATGTCGCCGGTGGCGGTGCTGGCCGGGCGGGCCTTGGCCGACGTGATCCTGGCCGTGGTCGAGCTGTCGATCCTGCTGGCGCTCGGGACGCTGTTCGGCTGGCAGGCCCATCTGGGGCTCGGTGCGGTGATCGCCGCGCTCGGGCTGCTGATCCTCCTCAGGATGGCCTTCTCCTGGGTCGGCATCCTGCTCGGCCTGCTGGTCAGCGGGCCGGAGGCGGCGATGAAGTACTTCGCCCTCGTCTTCCCGCTCGCCATGGTCGCCGACACGATCGTGCCGACCGACCTGATGCCCGGCTGGCTCGCGCTCCCCGCCGAGTGGAACCCGCTCTCCTCGACCGTCATCGCCACGCGCGAGCTCTTCGGCAACGCGGCCGCTCCCGCCACCACCTGGGTCGGCGAGCACGCGCTGACCATGGCCGTCCTCTGGCCGGTCGCCATCATCGCGGTCTGCCTGCCGCTGGCCATGGCGCGGCTGCGCCGGCTGGGGAGGTGACCACGATGCCCACGCTCCCGGTCCAGTCGCACCGCCAGGTCAACGCCTACACCGAGCTGATGAGTCGCGTCCGGCAGGAGGGCCTGCTCGAGCGTGAGCCGAGGACGTACGCCCGGCGTGCGGTCCTCCTCGGCACCGGCTTCGCGCTCGCGCCGATCGCCCTGCTCGCCCTCGGCCAGACCTGGTGGCAGCTGCTGGTCGCGGCGGCCTTCGGGGTCCTGTTCACCCAGACGGCGTTCCTCTCCCACGACGGCGCCCATCGTCAGATCTTCGCCTCGGGCCCGAAGAACGAATGGGCCTCTCGCATCCTCGGCAACCTGGTCGTCGGGCTGAGCTACGGCTGGTGGATGCGCAAGCACACGCGCCACCACGCCAACCCGAACAAGGTCGACGCGGACGAGGACATCCGCCCCTCGGTGCTGCTGTTCACGCCCGAGGACGTCGAGCGGCGCACCGGTCTCAAGCGGTGGCTCACCGCCCGCCAGGGATGGCTGTTCTTCCCGCTGCTGACCCTCGAAGGCATCAACCTTCACCTCGGCGCCGTCCTCACCGTGATCAAGGACCGAGAGCTCAAGCACCGGCGTACGGAGGCAGCGCTGCTGGCGCTGCGGCTGATCGGCTGGCCGGTGCTGGTCTGCTCGGTCCTGGGCCTCGGTCTCGGTGCGGCGTTCCTGGGTGTGCAGCTGGCCGTCTTCGGCGTCTACATGGGCGCCAGCTTCGCCCCCAACCACAAGGGCATGCCGCTGGTCCCGCGTGACACCAGGATCGACTTCCTCTCCCGCCAGGTCCTGACCTCCCGCAACATCCGCGGCGGGCGCTGGGTCGACTGGCTCATGGGTGGCCTCAACCTGCAGATCGAGCACCACCTCTTCCCGAGCATGCCGAGCGGCAGCCTTCGTCGCGCCCAGCCCCTGGTCCGCGCCTACTGCGCCGAGCAGGGCGTCCCCTACACCGAGGCCGGGCTCCTGGAGTCGTACGCCATCGTCGTCCGCCATCTCAACCGCGTGGGCCTCGGCGACCGCGACCCCTTCGCCTGCCCGTTCGTCGTGGCCAACAGGACGGGCTGACCGGGTGGCCTACGGGGTCGGGCCGGCGAGCACCGCTGCCCGGACCCGCCCGTGATCGGAGTAGTCCGCATCGGTCTCCACGGTGCCCGCGCCACCGAGCTCCCTCTCCCACTTCCGGGCGAGGGACTCGGTCTCGCCATCCTCGCGGGCGCGCCGGTCGAAGGTGACGCGGGTGACGTACCCGTCGTCGGACCAGACCAGGACACCGTCGACCTCGGCCTCGAAGCGCTCGCCGTCGGGCAGCACCAGGTCGATCCGGTCGCTGTCGTAGTCGCGGATCCCGGGGAAGTCCTCGTTGTCCTCGGGCAGGCTGGAGAGCCGGACCGGCTCGCGCAGGTCGAGCTCGATGGTGTCGGGGTCGCGGGTGAGCTGGCCCCACGTGACGAGCGTGGCGATGAACAGTACCGGCACTGCGAGGACGGCGACCCCGGACCAGGCCAGCGGCTTGGGATTCTTCCCCGACAACCGGACCACTCCGGCGGCCACGAGCAGGATCAGCGCGACCGCCACGAAGAACAGCAGGACAGCCCCGACGACGATGATCAGAACCGCCCCACCCGCACCCATGGCCCCAGTATCCCGGCCACACGGTGCCCGGCACGGCCGAACGGGCTAGGAGACGGTCGCGACGACGCAGATGGCCAGTGTGGAGAAGTAGACGACGCCGGCGAACATCGCGTGGAAGCTGACCCGGAGCGGCAGCCGGCCCTTGAACATCGAGCGGAGGGCGACCTTGTAGGCGTTGACCGTCGAGAGGTGGCTGCCGCCCATCCGCCGCGTACGCCACAGCAGCATGTTGTCGCCGAAGCCGTTGCCGGCGGTGATGAGCAGGAGAGCGGCCCAGGCCCACAGGACCTGGTCGACCAGGACGTACGTCGTCCAGCAGGCGAGTCCGAGGACGGAGAGGCCGACGTGGGTGAGCACCACCGGTGCACGGACGCGGCCATGCCGGAACCAGCCCGTCAGCAGCAGGACTCCGACGGATGCCTGGACGAGCCACGCCACGAGGACGACGTACGACATGGTGTGACCGTACGGGCCCTCGTGGCGCGGTGGACGAGCCAAGTCGGCCATCCCCGATAGAGGGGATGGGGACCGTGGCAGACGTCAGAACGGGGTCAGCGTCACCGCCATCTCGGAGGCGTTGTCCTCGACGTACGAGGCGAAGCCGCCGACGTCGTCGAAGGCGAACCCGTAGGCCTTCCCGTCGACCGTGTTGTCGTGCATGGCCTTGCAGTACGCATGGACCGGGTCGCCCCGGTAGAAGCCGGCGGGGTCGCCGGTGGGCTGGTTCGCGGAGGCGAGCAGCGTGGTCCGGTTGAAGCCCGCGCCGAGCACGGCGGCGACCGGACCGGTGATGCCGTCGTTGGGCGCGGCCAGGGCGCCGTCGCAGAAGAGCACGTCGCGGGTCGAGGGACGACTGAACGCCTTGACGCCGCCGTCGAAGACGAACTGGTCGCCGCTGACCCGACCCCGGAAGGTGGTGTTGTTGGCGCTGACGACCATGTCCTCGCCGGCGTACTTCGACCAGACCTGGTCGATGTAGGAGCCGAAGAACGTCGAGGAGAACTTCCCGGCGTCCAGGCCGTGCCCGGGCGCGATGATGCGGCGGTCGTCGACCACCAGGGAGCCGAAGTCGGGCGAGGCCGAGACGGCGGAGAAGATCCTCGCGCGCCCGCCCTCGACGAGGGTGCCGGTGGTCGGGGACTCCTCGCCGGTCAGCGCGATCGAGAGCGGGACGCTGAACATGTCGACCATGGTCGTGTTGCAGTAGATCCGGCCGCTCTTGTAGGTGAACTCGACGCAGTCGTGCAGCACCCCGTAGCTGGGGTCGGACTCGACCCATGCCGCCGGGTAGGCGAGCGCGTTGCCCTCGTTGACCTTGAACTTCAGCTTGTCGCCGAGCGAGAAGTAGATCCGGCCCGACATGTCGGCGGGGATCTGGGAGAGCGTGTCGCCGCTGCTCGAGAACGGGATCGCGTAGTCGGCGTAGCCGTCGGCGCCGTTGTCGGCGAGCGAGACGGGCACGAGCGTGCCCTCGGGCGTGACCCGGGACTGCTCGCCCGTGGCCAGGTTGGTGCCGACGACGTAGAAGTGGATGGAGGCGTTGTCGTACGCGCCGGTCCGGTTGACGAAGCGGAGCTGGATGGTGGCCTGCGCGCCCACGCCCTGTGGGCGCATGGCTTGCGCCTGCCAGGAGGTTCCGCCGAGGAGCGGCACGGCGAAGGCGGCAGAGGTGGCGGCGAGTACAGATCGTCTGGTCAGCATGGGACCTCCCGAGTGGGGAACTGTAGGAACCCGCATTACAGTAAGGGGCCTTTACAGTAAAAGTCCATACCTTCGCCGAGCGGCGTCGGGACGGCCTCGGTTCGGTCACGAACACCGATCAAGTGACCAAAAGCCCGTCCGGGGGCAGCGGATGTTTCGTCAACCTCGCTAGCCTGAATGCTTGTGAAAGTTGTCGTGCTCACCGGAGCCGGGATCTCCGCCGAGAGCGGTCTCGCGACCTTCCGCGATGCCGATGGGCTCTGGCAGGGTCACCACGTCGACAACGTGGCGACGCCCGAGGCGTTCCATCGCGATCCCGCGACGGTCCATCGGTTCTACGACGACCGCCGCCGGGAGCTGCGTGCGGTGGTGCCCAACCCGGCCCATCTCGCGCTGGCCAGACTCGAGCAGGTCCTCGGCGACGAGCTGCTGGTGGTCACCCAGAACGTCGACGACCTGCACGAACGCGCCGGCTCCCGTCGGGTGGTGCACATGCACGGCGAGCTGCTCTCGGCCCTCTGCGACTCCTGTCAGGGCCGGTTCGCGTGGGACGACGACCTCGCCGACGGTCCCGCCTGCCCGGGCTGCGGCAACGACACGCTGAGGCCCGACGTGGTGTGGTTCGGCGAGATGCCCTACGACCTCGACCTGATCGAGCGAGCGCTCGTCCAGGCCGACCTCTTCGTCGCCATCGGCACCAGCGGCGCGGTCTACCCGGCCGCCGGTTTCGTACGTATGGCCACCCGTGCCGGGGCCAAGACGCTCGAGCTCAACCTGGACTCGTCCGAGACCTCGCACCTCTTCGACGACGCCCGTCAGGGACCGGCCGGCAAGCTGGTGCCCGAGTGGGTTGCCGACGTACAGACCCTCGCGCGTTGACCCCTCCGTAAATTCTGTCACGATAGGCCGCGTGTTGCGCAGAACCGTGCCCCTGGCCGTCCTCATCGTCGCGCTGACCAGCGCTCTCGCCGGCTGCGGTGACGAGGAGGGAACCCTGTCCCAGGCGCGTGACTACGCCAAGGAGCCCGGCAACCAGATCGCCGAGGACGCCCGCGCCGCGATGCACGACATCAAGACCGTCCATGTCGAAGGTGACGTGCTCGACTCGAAGAGCACCAAGATCACCGTCGACCTCGACGTCTCCGCCGACGACGCCTGCGTCGGCAAGGTCAGCATCGGCGACGGCCAGATCTCGCTGCGCTCCATCGACGGCTCGGCCTGGTACCAGGGCGACGAGGAGTTCTGGAAGTCGATCGCGCCGGCCGAGGGTGAGGGCCAGCGCATCGCCAAGCGGGTCGGTGAGAAGTGGGTGAAGCTCGAGGGCGAGCTGGCCAGCCTCCGCGCCTTCTGCAGCATCGACAGCCTCACCGCCCAGATGGTCCCGCCCGAGGCCGAGGCCCAGGCGATCGGCCCGGCGATGGCCGCCGACGGCCCCGCTGTCCGCCTCGACGTCACCAACGGTGAGACCGAGAGCAGGACGTACGTCCGGGCCTCGGAGCCCCACCGGATCGTGAAGTGGACCCAGGGCAGCTCCGGCGAGCTCACCTTCTCCGACTTCGACAAGGAGTTCGACGTCGAGGAGCCCGCCGCCGACGAGGTCTTCGACCTCGCGGAGCTGGAGAAGTGAGAACAGCCCTGCCGCTATTCTCACTTTACGCGAAAATGTGAGAATAGCGCGTACGCTCTTCTCATGACCGATCACGGTGCGGCGCTGATTCCGGCGGCCGAGCGCGCACTCGTTCCGTGGCGCCAGAGCGTCAAGGGCGGCACCATCGATGACCGTCGGCTGGCAGAGGTGACGGTCAGCATCCCGGCACTCATCTCCGGGGTCAGCCTGAGCGTCCCGCCCGGGGTGGCCGCCGAGTGTGATGAGGCCGTGCGGGCGATCGCGTCTCTGGACGCCACTCATGGCCCGCAGCTTCGCCCGCTGGCGACGATGCTCCTGCGTGCCGAGTCGATCGCATCCTCGAAGATCGAGCACGAGATCGCTTCGGTCGACGACTACGTACGCGCACTGCATGGCGCGAAGTCGAACTCTTCGGCGCTCTCCATGGTCCGTGCGACCGGGGCGCTGGATCGGCTTGTCTCCGGCCCGCTCGACCTCGACACGCTGATGGACGCGCACCGACGATTGATGCGTGACGACCCCGTCGACGGGCCGTACGCCGGGCGCTGGCGTGACATGCAGAACTGGATCGGGGGCAGTGACCACTCGCCTCGTGGCGCGATCTATGTACCGCCGCCACCGGACCGCGTGGCCGGCTTGATGGCCGACCTGGTTGCCTTCGCGACCCGCGACGACATCGCGGTGATCCCGCAGGCAGCGGTCGCGCACGCGCAGTTGGAGGCGATCCATCCGTTCACCGACGGCAACGGGCGCATCGGTCGAGCGCTTGCCGCGGCAGTCGTACGGCGCCGTGGCATTGCTCGTTCGGTGACCGTCCCGGTGGCCTCCGCACTGGCGGCTCGTCGCAGTGCTTACTTCGAGGCGCTGAACGACTTCCACGCGGGCGACGCCGAGCCGATCATCAGCATCATCGCGACCGCGTCGACTGTCGCAGCCGAGGAGTCGAAGGTGACGGCCTCCCGACTTGCCGAACTGCCGGACGACTGGCGCGAGCGCGTGAAGCCGAGCAGGGGGAGTGCGGCCGAGGCGCTGCTGGACAAGCTGGCGTCGGAGCCGGTTGTGACCACTGAGGACGTCGAGGATGGTCTGGGCCTCTCTGTCGCCACGACGCACCGGGTCATCGACCGCCTCCGGGGGGCGGGCGTCATCCGGCCGCTCACCAACCGCACCCGCAACCAGGTCTGGGGGGCGGGCGACATCCTCGACGAACTCGCCGACCTGGACGTACGCATCGCCGCCCGTGCGCGGAAGGAATGACTCTTCTGGAATGAATGGGCGGTCGTGAGGCTTGCTCACTGGTGTGCCCACCTCGACCCGACCCACGCGCAGCTCTGTAGGACTTCGTAGCGAACGCGGCCCGATCCTGCTCGCGGTGATGGTGTCGCTGAGCCTGGTCGCGATCGACATGACGATCCTGGCGACGGCGGTGCCGAGCGTGGTGAAGGACCTCGGCGGGTTCGAGCAGTTCCCGTGGCTCTTCTCGATCTACGTGCTGGCCACCGCGGTGACCACGCCGCTCTACGCCAAGGTCGCCGACAGGCTCGGGCGCAAGCCGGTGATGATCGCGGGGATCGTCGCGTTCCTGATCGGGTCGCTGCTGTGCGGTCTGGCGTGGTCGCTGACCGCGCTGATCGTCTTCCGGGCGATCCAGGGGATCGGTGCCGGGGCGATCCAGCCGATGGCGATGACGATCGTCTCCGACATCTACACGCTGGAGGAGCGGGCGGTCGCGACCTCGTACGTCGCCTCGGTCTGGGCCACCGCTGCCATCGTCGGGCCGACGCTCGGCGGCCTCTTCGCCGACTACCTCGACTGGCGGCTGATCTTCCTGATCAACCTGCCGGTCGGGGCGGTCGCGCTGTGGCTGCTGCGGCACTTCCGCGAGGAGCGGCGGGCGGCCGCCGACGATCAGGCCATCGACTGGGCCGGTGCGGGACTGCTGACGGTCGGCGGGATCGCGCTGCTGCTCGGGCTGCTCGAGGGCGGGCATGCCTGGGCGTGGGCCTCGTGGCCGTCCTACCTGATCTTCGCGGTCGGCATCGCGGCCCTGGTCGCCTTCGGGTTCGTCGAGCGCCGCGCCGCCGACCCGGTGCTGCCGCCGTGGGTCGTCGGTCACCGTGTGCTCGCCCCGGCCAACGCCGCCAGCCTGATCGTCGGCGTGGTGATGCTCGGGCTCACGACGTACGTCCCGCTCTATGCCCAGAGCGTGCTCGGTCACTCGGCGCTGGTGGCCGGGTTCGCGCTCGCCGGGATGAGCATCGGCTGGCCGATCGCCGCCGCCACGGCCGGCCGGATCTACCTTTCTCGGGGGTTCCGGAGCGCCGTCGGGCTCGGTTCGCTGCTGGTCATCGTCGGCGGGCTGGTGCTCATCACGGTCGGCGAGACGTCCTCGATCTGGCACCTGGCGATCCCGTGCTTCGTGCTCGGCCTCGGGTTCGGCTGGTCGGTCAACCCGGGCATCGTCGCCGCCGGGTCGGCGGTCGACTGGGAGGTGCGCGGGGTGGCGACCGGGTCCAACATGTTCGCCCGCTCGGTCGGCTCGGCGTTGGGCGTCGCGCTCTTCGGTGCGGTCGCGAACGGGCTGGTCAGGCGTGAGTACGCCGGGGGAGAGGTGCCGCCGCTCGAAGCCCTGCCGGCCGACGTCCTCGCGCCCGCGCTGCATGTCGTCTTCGTCGTCGGCCTGGTCGTCTCGCTTCCGCTGCTGGTGGTGGCCTGGCGTACGCCGGTCCGGATCCGGCAGGACTGAAGCAGATTGAATTCTGAGAGGGTTACCACCGAGTAACCACTGCGTCGTAGACTCCGATGCATGCTGAAGCGCGACCACTATGAGGAAGACCACGAGGACTTCCGAGCCTCCGTCCAGCAGTGGCTGGAGCGTTCGGTCAAGCCCCACACCGACAAGCACATCGCCGACAAGGCGCTGCCCCGCGAGTTCTGGCTCGAAGCCGGTGAGAACGGCTTCCTCGGTCTCGCGATCCCGGAGGAGTACGGCGGCGCCGGCGCCGACGACTTCCGCTTCAACGCGGTCCTCGCCGAGGAGCTCGCCAAGATCGGCGCGGCCTACCCGACCTGTGTCGGCATCCACTCCGACATCACCGCCCCCTACCTGGTCCGCCTCGGCACCGAGGAGCAGAAGCAGCGCTGGCTCCCGGGCGTGGCCGCCGGTGAGATCCTGCTCGCGATCGGCATGACCGAGCCCTCTGGCGGCTCCGACCTGGCCGCCCTGAAGACCACCGCGGTCCGCGACGGCGACGAGTGGGTCATCAACGGCTCGAAGACCTTCATCACCAACGGCTACTCCTGCGACCTGGTCATCACCGCGGTCCGCACCGACCCGGAGAAGGGCGCCAAGGGCATCACCCTCTTCGCGATCGAGGCGACCAAGGAGGGCTTCTCGCGCGGCCGCAAGCTCGACAAGGTCGGCATGGAGGAGTCCGACACCGCCGAGCTCTTCTTCGAGAACGTACGCGTCACCGACGCCGAGGTCATCGGCGAGCTCAACCGCGGTTTCATCCACATGATGGAGGAGCTCCCGCAGGAGCGCGTCTCGTGCGCCGTCGCCAACGTCGCGCAGGCCAAGCAGATCCTGCTCGAGACCGTGCAGTACGCCAAGGACCGCAAGGCCTTCGGCCAGTCCATCGGCGCCTTCCAGCACAACAAGTTCCTGCTCGCCGAGCTGGTCACCCAGATCGAGGTCGCCGAGGCGTACGTCGACAAGTGCGTCGCCGCGCACGCCCGCGGTGAGCTCACCCCGGTCGAGGCCTCCAAGGCCAAGTGGTGGTCCTCGCAGGCGCAGTCCGAGGTCCTCGACCACTGCGTCCAGATCCACGGCGGCTACGGCTTCATGAACGAGTACCGCGTCGCTCGCGCCTGGCGCGACGCCCGTGTCACCAAGATCTGGGCCGGTTCCAACGAGATCATGAAGGAGCTCATCGGCCGCGACCTCGGCTTCTGAGCCGAACGACGATCCGTTCGTACGCCGCGGGGCGGCCTCTCCACGAAGAGAGGCCGCCCCGCGGTCGCTGGTGCGTCAGGTCGGTGCTGGGTGCCGCGGTCAGGCCGGGTGCGGCGGCCTGCAGTCCTGTCGACCCAGCCGGTGGGCGTTGTTGATGTAGACGCCGTCGGCGATCGAGTCGCCCATGATCGAGCGGTGGTCGGTCGGCCGGTCCCACTGATAGCACCAGTGCTGGGCGAAGTAGCCGCCCAGGCCCGCACCCGCCGGCGCGTCGAAGTTGCAGATGCCGTCAGTCTCGATGCAGTACCGGATGTACGGGATGCCGCCGAAGTCGGAGCGGCCCGCGCCGGGGGAGACCCAGCCGGTGAACGGCACGCCGGCACCGGCCGGCACGACCGCGCCGATGCCGGCGCCGGCCGGACCCGCGGGCTGCATCGGGTCGGCGTACAGCTTGGCCCGGAACCGCGACGTGTCCACGCCGGGCACCAGGCCGTCGGCGAGGTCGTTGAGGACCAGGTTGGCGACGATCGCGCCCTGGGAGTAGCCGACCACGACGTAGCTGGAGTCAGCGCTGTAGTTGGCCCGGATCAGGTCGATCGCGTTTCGCCGGCCGATCTGGACGCTCTCGTTCATCGGTGTCTGGTCGGGGCACGAGGTGCCCTGGCCGCCGGCGGGATAGTGGACGCGCAGGGGGATCCCGCCGCGCAGCCATTCGTCGCGGTAGACAGTCGCGGGGCCGTCGCAGGTGCCGCCGATCAGTACGTAGTAGGTGTCGCCGTTCGCCGCTGAGGCCGGTGGCGCCGAGGTCACTGCGCCGGGCAGGGCCGCTGCCGCGGCGCCCAGGAACAGGATGAGACTGCGAATGAATCGTCTGCTGGACATGTGTCCTCCCGAGATGGTTTCCGGTGACACCCGTGATCGGGTTCCCGGCGTACGCACATAGCGCATCACATCTGGACGCTGGACATCACCAATTCTTCGGGCTGTCTATTGTCAACAATCAGCGGGTTCGGTCACGATGATCTGGTGGCAGGAACGGTGTCGGTGTGGTGAGCGTCTTCAGCCCCGAGGAGTTCGCGGAGCGGCTGGGGAAGGTGCAGCGGCGGATGGCGGATCGGGGATGGTCGGCGCTGGTTGTCGCGGATCCGGCGAACCTCTACTACCTGACCGGCTACAACGCCTGGTCGTTCTACGTACCGCAGTGTGCGGTGGTGCCGGCGCGTGGTGAGCCCCATCTGTTCCTCCGGGCGATGGACGCGCACGGCGCGCGGCACACGGCGGTGCTGCCGGAGGAGCGGATCCACGCCTACCCGGAGGAGCTGGTCCACCGGCCCGACGTGCACCCCTACGACCACATCGCCGCGCGTGCGCGGGAGCTAAATGTATTTGTCGACAATCCTGACGCCGTCGTCGCGATGGAGCTGGATGCTCACTATCTGCCGGTGCGCGGGTTCCTGGCGGTGCAGCGCGCCCTTCCGCACACTCGGATCGTCGACAGCGAGGAGCTGGTCAACTGGGTGCGCCTGGTGAAGTCGCGGGCCGAGCAGGACGAGATGCGGGCCGCGGGCGAGGTCGCCCAGCGGGCGATGACCGCCGCGCTGGAGGGGGTCCGGTCGGGTCGGCGCGAGTGTGACGTCGTCGCCGACATCCAGGCGGCGCAGACGGTCAGCGTCGGCGGGGTCGGCGGCGACTACCCGGCCCTGGTCCCGCTGCTGCCCACCGGCGTCAGCGCCGACACACCCCATCTGACCTGGACCGACAGGGTCCTGCGGCGCGGCGAAGCGACCACGATCGAGCTCGCCGGCGTACGCAACCGCTACCACGCCCCGCTCGCCCGCACCGTCTGCCTCGGGCCGCCGTCGGCCAAGCTGCTCGACTGCGCCGCCGCGACCGCCGAGGGCATGGAGGCCGCGCTCGGATCGATGAAGCCGGGGGCGGCCGGGGCCGACGTACACGCCGCCTTCACGCGCGTGATCGCCGCCCACGGACTCACCAAGGAGTCCCGGATCGGGTACTCGATCGGGGTCGGCTTCCCGCCCGACTGGGGCGAGCGGACCGTCAGCCTCCGGGCCGGCGAGGAGACGGTCCTCGAGCCCGGGATGGCCTTCCACGTGATCCTCGGGATGTGGATGGACGGCTGGGCCTACGAGCTCTCCGAGTCGGTCCTGGTCACCGAGCACCTGCCCGAGCCGCTGACCTCGATGCCGCGTCAGCTGATCGTCAACGAGTAGTCCAAGGAGGAAGTGTCGAATGTCGACAATCCGCACGGAAGCCCGGCTGCCCCTGGCAGCGCGCAGCGAGCAGCTCGTGGGCTCGGTGATCGACTCCAGTACGTCGCTGCTGGCCCAACAGACCCACGACATCGTCCGCCTCGCCATGGGCAGCCCGGCCCAGGACGCGATCCCGGCGGCCGCGCTGGCCGAGGTGCCGCTGGAGCCGCACGCCTTCGACTACGCCGCGACCGAGGGTGACCCGGCGCTGCGCGAGGCGCTGCTGGCCCAGCTGGCCGGCACCAGCGACGAGACCACGCCGGACCGGCTGACGATCACGTCGGGCGGGATGCAGGGTCTCGACCTCGTCCACAAGCTCTTCACCGACCCCGGCGACCTGGTCGTCGTCGAGGCGCCGACCTACACCAACGGCAGCGCGACCGCGCTCTCCTACTCGGCCGACCTGCTCGAGATCCCGGTCGACGAGGAGGGCCTCGACGTGGAACGCCTGGAGGCAGAGGTACGCCGCACCGGCCGCCGGCCGAAGTCGATCTACGCCATCCCGACCTTCCAGAACCCGTCGGGGGCGACCCTGTCGCTGGAGCGCCGGATCAGGCTCGTCGAGCTCGCTCACGAGTGGGGCTCGATCCTCATCGACGACGACCCCTACGGGCTGCTGCGGTTCGCCGGCGACCCGCTGCCCACGCTGCACGAGCTGGCGGAGGGAGACCCGCTGGTCTTCTCGGTGCGCACCTTCTCCAAGACCGTCGCCCCGGGGCTGCGCGTCGGCTGGGTCGACGCAGACCCGTCGCTGGGCCGGCTGCTGATCAACGCCAAGCAGGCGATGGACACCTGCACCAACCTGCCGGCGCAGCGCCAGCTCGCCGGGTTCCTCGACTCCGGCGGGTTCGACGCTCACGTGACCGATCAGCGGATTGTCTACAAGGAGCGCAAGGAGGCGATGCGCGCGGCGTTGACCGAGCACTTCGACGGGGAGGCGACCTGGACCGACCCGGACGGCGGCTTCTTCCTGTGGGTGACCTTCGGGTCGTCCGTCGACACCACGGCGCTGTTCGAGGTCGCGTTGGCGGAGGGTGTCGCGGTCATCCCGGGCAACGCGTTCTCGCCGGGCGGGCTCTTCCCGCACGCCGTACGCCTCTGCTTCGCCTCCACACCACCGGGCCGGATCGCCGAAGGAATCGCCCGGCTGCGGCGGGCGGTCGACCGCCTCCAGGAGGGGCGTTGACGGCCGCGTCGGTCGATGCCGACGAGGTGGTCACGCTCGCCCAGCGGCTGGTGCGTGCCCGCGGTCGGAACCCACCTGGGGAGGAGGCCGCGACGGTCGCGGTGCTCGCCGAGGAGTGTCGTCGGCGCGGGTTCGAGGTCACCCTCGACGAGGTCGCACCCGGCCGCTCGAACCTGATCGCGCGGGTCGGCGGAGGTTCCGGGCCCGGGCTCCTGATCGTGAGCCACTCCGACGTGGTGCCGCCCGGCGACGGCTGGAGCGGCGACCCGTTCTCCGGAGACGTACGCGACGGGCGGCTGCACGGACGCGGCAGCGCGGACACCAAGGGCGGCCTGGCGGCGGCGATCGTCGCATTGTCCACAGTCGACAATACGGCCGATCAGCCCCCGATCACCCTGGCCGTCCTCGTCGACGAGGAGGAGCTCGGCCTCGGCATCCGCCACTTCGTCCGAGGACTGTCGACAAATGGCTATACCGCCTGCCTGGTCGTCGAGCCGACCAGCCTGGAGCCGGTGATCGCGGCCCGTGGCGACGCCTACCTGGAGATCACCCTCACCGGCCTGGCCGCCCATTCCGGCAACCCGTCCGACGGCCGCAACGCGATCCACGGCATGGCCCACGTGGTGGCCGAGATCGAGCGCTGGCACGCCGAGCTGGCCGCGAGCCCGCACCCGCTGTGCGGTCCGGCCGGCTGGAGCGTCGGCACCATCGAGGGCGGTCAGGCGACCTCGACGGTCGCCGCACACTGCCGGATCACCGCGGACCGCCGCCTGCTCCCGGGCGAGTCGGCGCGGGACGTACGGCTGGAGGCCGAGAGCCGCCTGGAGGCGCTCGGCCTCGCCGACCGCGGCCTCACCCTCGAGGTGCGGATGACGATGAACATGCCAGGCTTCGAAACCTCCGTCGACGATCCGATCGTCGACAACCTCGCCGCCGCGTTGACGGCGGCCGGCGCCCCCTCGCCGACCCCCACCGGCTGGACCGCGGCCTGCGACGGGGGGTTCGTCGCGAGCGCGGGCATCCCGGTCGTCGTGCTCGGCCCCGGCTCCGTCGCCGAGCAGGCCCACCGGCCCGACGAGAGCGTCGAGGTCGCCGAGGTGATCACCGCCGCCCGCGTCTACGCCGATCTGCTCGCTCGGCATGTGCGAGAGTTCCCCGCGTGAGGCTCGGACGCAACGAACCCAGGACCGAAGACGTACCCAAGGTCATGACCCCCACCGACGACGACAACACCGACCGGACCGAACCCAAGACCCGCCACGCGGCGTACGTCCTGCCCGTTCTGGCGCTGATGCTGGCTCCGATGCTGGGCCTGATGTTGGCCGGATGTGGCTCCGAGGCGACCGATCCAGGCGCTAACGTGTCTGACGTGCCCACATCGTCCAGCCCGACGCCCACCGAGGACCCGAACGTCGCCGCCGCGATCGCCGACCTGGCCGAGCGCCAAGGGGTGAAGAGCGAGGAGATCACCGTCGTCTCCAACGACGAGGTGACCTGGCGCGACGGCAGCCTCGGCTGCCCCGAGCCCGGGAAGATGTACACGATGGTCCTGACCGACGGCGTCCGTGTGGTGCTCGAAGCTGCGGGGACGACGTACGAGTACCACGGCGGCAAGACCGGCCCGGTCCGCTTCTGCGAGAACCCGCAGGAGCCGGTCCCCGAGGGCAGCAGTGACGCCCCCCGATGACGACGAACGGTGAGGGTGCCCACGCCGGCCACGGGGACGCCGAGGAGCGGGCCGAGGGCCTGAAGAACCGGCTCAACTGGCTGCGGGCGGGCGTACTCGGAGCCAACGACGGCATCGTCTCGACCGCCGGTGTCGTGATGGGCGTCGCCGGCGCGACCACCGATGACAGCACGATCCTGATCGCCGGCGTCGCCGCCCTGGTGGCGGGCGCGATCAGCATGGCGGCGGGGGAGTACGTCTCCGTCTCGACCCAGCGCGACACCGAGGAGTCGCTGATCGCCAAGGAGCGTCGCGAGCTGCGGGAGATGCCCGAGGAGGAGCTGCGCGAGCTGGAGGGGTTCCTGCGCGAGCGGGGACTGGAGCCCGAGACCGCTGCCGAGGTGGCCGAGCAGCTCACCGATCGTGACGCGCTGCGCGCCCACGCTGCCCTCGAGCTGGGCATCGATGTCGACGACCTCACCTCGCCCTGGTCCGCGGCCTGGGCATCGATGCTCTCGTTCACCCTTGGTGCGCTGCTGCCCCTGCTGTCGATCACGCTCATCCCGGACGGAGCCCGCATCTGGGCGACGATCCTCACCGTCACCGCCGCGCTCGCCGTCACCGGTTGGACCAGCGCGCGCCTCGGCTACGCACCACCCGGCCGCGCGGCGCTGCGCAACGTCGCCGGCGGCCTGCTCGCGATGCTGGTGACCTATGTCGTCGGCAACCTGCTCGGCACACAACTCGGGTGAACCTGGCGCCGTAGCCGGGCACAATGGGCCTCGATGAATCGAATGTTCGTGGCGGTGGTCCCGCCGGAGTCGGTGATCGAAGATCTCGACGAGTTCATGTCCGTACGCCGCGACGCGGCCCCCTTCCGCTGGTCGACGCCCGACCAGCTCCATCTGACGCTCGCCTTCGCCGAGCACGTCCCCGACAGGTCCCTCGATGACGCGATCGAGCGGCTGGCGACGGCCGCGGGGCGGCGTACGCCCTTCGACCTGACGGTCACCGGCGGCGGCGCCTTCCCCAACGTCGTCGAGGGCAAGGTCCTCTACGCCGGGGTCGAGACCGATGCCGCCGAGGAGCTCGACCGGACCGCTGCGGGGGCGAAGAACGCCCTGGTCAAGGCCGGGGTCGAGGTCGACGGCGGGCGGTTCCGACCACACGTCACGGTCGCTCGGACCGGGGCTCCGGTCGAGCTCAGCAACTGGGTGCGGCTGCTCGATGCCTACCGTGGCCCGACCTGGACCGTCTCGTCCTTCGTGCTGGTCCACTCCCGCCTCGGTGAGGGGCCGCGGAAGCGACCGGCCTACGAGGTCGTAGCAGAGTTTCCCTTCGGTTAAAACGTTGCCCCGGGTGGTACCGGCCGCGCCCCGCGATCGCTACCGTGTGCGGCTTGTTCTGACCTGACCAGAGGAGAACCGGACATGAGTCGTCGAGTGGGGCGCAACGCCTACACCGGACTTTTCAACGACGTCGTGCTGCTTGCCGCCCGTGTGGTGGTCGGTGGGATCTTCGTCGCGCACGGCTGGCAGAAGTACGACCAGGGCTTCGCCGGCACCGAGCAGTTCCTGAGCGGCTTGGGCGTTCCGCAGCCCGCGATCGCCGCTCAGGTGGCGACCTACGTCGAGCTGGTCGGCGGCGCCCTGCTCGCCGTCGGCCTGTTCGCGCCGATCGCGGGCGTACTGCTGGCCGGTCAGATGGCCGGAGCGATCTGGTACGCCCACCGCACCACCGAGGTCTTCGTCGACCGGGGCGGCTGGGAGCTCCCGGCAGCGCTCGGTGTCGCCGCCCTCGTGCTCGGCCTGGTCGCCCCCGGCCGGGTCACCCTCGACCAGCTCCTCACCTGGCCGTTCAAGGCCATCGCCGCCAAGCGCAGGGCGAAGAACGCCGAGGCCGCCGAGGCTGAGCCCGCCGAGCCCGCTCCCGAGCTCGTCGAGGAGAAGGTCACCATCAAGGCCTGACCCCCGGTCGGTCGAGCCGCCGGAGTCGACACGCTCGGCCGCAGGCGGCCTCGCGGCTCGACCAGCGGCCGGCAGGCTCAGCCCGCGACGCCGTAGAGCCGGTCGCCGGCGTCACCGAGGCCGGGGACGATGTAGCCCTTCTCGTTGAGCCTCTCGTCCATCGCCGCGGTGACGACCCGGACCGGGGCGTCGATGCCCTCGAGACCCTTCTCGAGAGCCGCGACGCCCTCCGGCGCGGCGAGGAGCACGACGGCGGTGATGTCGTCGGCGCCGCGCGAGACCAGGAAGTCGATCGCCGCGGCGAGGGTGCCGCCGGTGGCGAGCATCGGGTCGACCACGTAGCACTGGCGGCCGGAGAGGTCGGCGGGGAGGCGCTCGGCGTACGTCGTCGCTTCGAGGGTCTCCTCGTTGCGGACCATGCCGAGGAAGCCGACCTCAGCGGTCGGCAGCAGCCGGATCATCCCGTCGAGCATCCCGAGACCGGCCCGGAGGATGGGGACGATCAGCGGCTGCGGGTCGGTGAGGCGTACGCCCTGGGTCGGCGCGACCGGGGTCACGATGTCGACCGGGGCGACCCGTACGCCACGGGTCGCCTCGTAGGCGAGCAGCGTCACGAGCTCGTCGGCGAGACGACGGAAGGTCGACGAGTCGGTCTCTTTGTTGCGAAGCGTGGTGAGCTTGTGGGCGACGAGCGGGTGGTCCACAACGAGGGTCTCCATGGGCTGAACCCTACGATCGCGTCGCCCGCTGGTCACTAATTCCCCCTAGACCCGAGGCGGTTTCGGTGTCACTCTGGTCGTGTGTCTGATCAGCTGGAGCAGATCGAGGGTGTTGACTTCGCCGTCGCGATGTATCGCGAGGACGGCGCCTGGGTCGTGCGCGAACTCGCTCACGACCTGCTGACCGATGTCGAGACTCTGACCCACGCGCTCCACCGCTTCCCGGGCGATGGCGGCGCGATCGCGATGGCGGCGATCGACGAGGACTTCTTCGTGATCGTCCGCGTCCACGGGGCGGCGACCAAGGTGCTGCTCTCCGACGTGACCGCGGCCGACGAGTGGGAGCTGGCGGCGTCGGCTCTCGACGTGCTCGGTCTTCCGCTGCCGGAGGAGGTCGAGGACGAGGAGGAGCCCGATCCTGCCGGTGACCTCGGCATCCTCGCCGACTTCGGGATGAGCGCGGTCGAGATGGGCATGCTGCTCGACGACATGTTCGAGGACGACCTCTACCCCGACGAGACGCTCTCCGAGATCGCCCGGGCGATCGGCTGCGGCGAGGCCTTCGACGACGCCGTCGGCCTCATGCCGGCGTGACCCCAGCCGAGCGCTGGGAGGCCCCGATGCGGGCCGCTCTCGATGAGGGTCGTGCTGCGCTGAGGACCGGTGACGTGCCGATCGGCGCCGTCGTCGTCGACCCGTCCGGCGTGGTGATCGGGAAGGGTCGCAACGTACGCGAGGCCGAGGCCGATCCCACCGGACATGCCGAGGTGGTCGCGCTGCGTGAGGCTGCCAAGGCGCGTGGCGAGTGGCGCCTGGAGGGCTGCACGCTCGTGGTGACGCTGGAGCCGTGCACGATGTGCGCCGGCGCCGCGGTCCTGGCCAGGGTGGAGCGGATCGTCTTCGGTGCCTTCGACGACAAGGCCGGTGCGGTGGGGTCGCTGTGGGACGTCGTACGCGACCGCAGGCTCAACCACCGGCCCGAGGTCGTCGCCGGGCTGATGGCCGAGGAGCAGCGCGCGCTGCTGGAGGACTTCTTCGGAACCCAGCGAGGCGGCCCCGATTTCGGCGAAGACCACCCGAGGTTGTAACTTATTCGGCGGTGACGTGTCCGAGCGGCCGATGGTGCAACACTCGAAATGTTGTGTAGGGCGACCTACCGTGGGTTCAAATCCCACCGTCACCGCCACACAGAAAACCCCTGGGTGACCAGGGGTTTTCTGCTTTTCGCGATCAGAGGTAGCGAGCGGCCACCGTGGCGGCGCGGGCGCCGTAGCTGCCGCCGAACATGGCCGCGTGCACGAGCAGCGGGAAGAGCTGGTGGAGGCCCTGGCGGTCCTCCCAGCCCTCGGCGAGGGGAGTCGTGTCCTCGTAGGCGGACGTCATCCGCTCCAGGTGGGGCAGACCAAAGAGTGCGAGCATCGCGAGGTCGACCTCGCGGTGACCGGCGTACGCCGCCGGGTCGATGAGCCAGGCGTCGCCGGTCCGGTCCCAGAGCACGTTGCCGTTCCAGAGGTCGCCGTGGAGCAGGGCCGGCGGCTCCTCCGGGATCAGCGAGGTCAGCCTCCCGACGACCTGCTCGACGCTCTCGGCGCCGGCGGCGTCGATGGCTCCGCGATCACGGGCAGCCCTGAGATAGGGGAGCAGACGGCGTACGGCATAGAACTCGGCCCAGGTGTCCGCGGGCTTGTTGGGCATCGGCAGCCGGCCGATGAAGCCGTCCCTGTCGGCGCCGAAACCCGAGACCGGGGTGCTGTGGAGGCGCGCGAGCGCGCGGCCGAGCTCCTCGGCGGTCTCGGCGTTGGGGCGTCCGGGTTCGATCCAGCGCAGGACCAGGCAGTCGGGCTCGGCGGCGAGGACCTCCGGGACCTTCACCGCGCCCGACTCCTCCAGCCGGCGCAGCCCGCGGGCCTCGGCGGCGACGAAGTCGTCACGGGGCGGGGAGAGAGCCTTCATCAGCACCAGCGAGCCGTCACTGAGCCGGATCTTGGTGGCAGTCGAGATGTCACCGCCCGCGACCGGAGATGTGCTCACCACCGCCGCCCCGAGCAACTGCTCGGCGCGACGGGCGACCGCGGGCTGACGGGTCACGAACCGGGCCTCGCCGCGGCCACGGATGCCACGATCGCATCACTCGTACGCTCCACCATCGACAGCACCTCCCGGAATCCCTCGGCACCACCGTAATAGGGATCGGGTACGTCCCCGGGCCCTTCGGGATCGAAATCACGGAACATCCGCAGCCCGCTCTCCGGCGCCTGACCAGCCAGATCGGCCAGATTGTCGGCGTCCATCGCGAGCACCAGGTCGTACGTCTCGGGGTCCCCGACCGGCCACTGCCGGGCCCGGTGGCGCTCGGGGTCGTAGCCGGCCTCGAGCAGCGTCGCGGCCGCCCTGCGGTCCATCTTCTCGCCCGTGTGCCAACCGCCGGTGCCTGCCGAGACGAGCTCGACGTCGTCGAGCCCGGCCTGGCCGAAGCGGAGCCCGAGGCGTTTTGCACCGTCGAGACGGTCCCGCAGCACCACCTCCGCCATCGGAGAACGGCAGATGTTGCCCAGGCAGACGACGGCGATCTTCATGGCCCGAGTTTTACATTTCGGCCAAGGACTCGTGGTGGATGTCGAAACTGGGCCTCACTCGTCGCTGTCCGGCCACACCCGGTCGAGGCCCCAGCCGACGATCGAGATGATGATGCCACCGAGGACCGCCGCCCAGAATCCGTCGACGTGGAAACCCACCCCGGTCGGGCCGAGGATCCACGCGGTCAGGCCGAGCATCGCCGCGTTGATCACCAGCAGGAGCAGGCCCAGGGTGAGCAGGATGAACGGGAACGCGAAGAACTTCACGACCGGCTTGACGAAGGACGACACGAGGCCGAGCACGAGGGCGACGATCAGCAGCGGGAGCAGCTTCTGCTTGACCTCCTCCATGCCGCTGGTCGGGCCGTCGAAGTAGATCCCACCGACGAGCCAGGTTGCCACGGCCAGAGCGACGGCGTTGGTGATGAGCCAGGTCACGATGCGCATGCTGGTGAGTGTGGCAGGCTCCGCGCGACGTACGTAAGGGACGCGCGCGAGGTGTGGCGACTGTGTTACCCGGGTCACCGCTCCAGGCGGAGCGCCTTGCAGATGGCGTGTGCGGCGTCGGTGAGGTGCTTCTGCAGGAACTGCTCGGCTTCGTGGATGCGGTCGGCGTCGAGGAGGCGGACCAGGGCGGCGTGGTCCTCGGCCTGGTCGTGGGCGTTGCGGCGGATGCGGTCGACCTGGGCGAGCGAGAGCTTGAGCTCGAGGACCAGATGCTCCTGCATCGCCACCAGCCGCGGTGACCCGGTGAGGGACACCAGCGAGAGGTGGAAGGCGAGGTGGCGCTCGTTGAGCTCGCGGTAGGTCGCGCGCTCGGAGTGGACCGCCGAGATGTACGCCTCGAGCGACTCGTGCACGGCCCGGCGGGCCTCGTCGGTGGCGTCCCGCCAGTTGCGCACCCCGGCTCCCTCGAGCACCCAGCGGGCGGCGCAGACGTCACGGACCGAGGCGGCCTCGGGGGTGGCGACGGCGACGCCCTTGTTGGGAGCGCGGGTGGCCAGGCCCTCGGCGACCAGGATGGTCAGCGCCTCGCGCACCGTGGAGCGGCCGACGCCCAGCGACTCGGCGAGACCGTGCTCGCGCAGTGGGGTGCCCGACTCGAGCTCACCCTCGAACACCGCCCGGCGGAGCTCGTCGGCGACACGGTCGACCGTCGATGCGGGTTCGTCCAGGGTGAGCGACTCGAACATGGGACCCATTGTCCTATCTGCGCGCTGTCTTCCGGTGCTGACCGTCCATGCCCTAACCTATCCCTACCCGATTGTCTGACAATCAGGCAATCGGACGATCCGACGATCTGACCCGAGAGGGGTATACGTGAGCACATCGCTGAGCTGGGGCCGTCACTACCTGATGACCGAGCCGACGCACTACCGCATCGACTACGCCATCAACCCGTTCATGGACACCGAGATCCAGCCGGATCCCGTCCGTGCTCGCACGCAGTGGGACACCCTGAAGGCGACCATCGAGGAGCTCGGTGGCCGCGTCGACGTCATCGCGCCGCGAGCGGACAGCCCCGACATGGTCTACGCGATGAACCTCGGGTTCGCGGCCACCCTCGCGGACGGCCGGAGCCACGTGCTCCTCTCCCACATGCGCTTCCCCGAGCGCCGCAACGAGACGAATTCCGCGGTCGAGTGGTTCGCCGCGAACGGCTGGGGGACGGCGTACGTCGGCAAGGACGGGGTCGGACCGACCTTCGAGGCGGGTGACGTCTTCCCGTTCGCCGGTCACCTGATCGCCGGCACCGGGCCGCGAACCGACGAGATGGCGCTGAAGACCCTGGCGACCGAGATGGGTGTGCGCGTCCTGGGCGTGCGGACGACCCACTCGGGGATGTACCACCTCGACCTGGCCTTCTGCCCGCTCGACGAGCGCCGCGCGATCATCTGCCCGGACGCGCTCGCTCCCGAGTCGGCGCAGGCGCTCGTCGACCTGGTCCCCGAGCCGCTGTTCATCACCGAGGAGGAGGCGCTCAGCACCTTCGCCGCCAACTCGATCGTGATCGGCCGCACCATCGTGATGCCGTCCTGCCCGGACCGCATCCGGCCGATCCTCGAAGGCTGGGGCTTCACGATCCGGATCGTCGAGATGAGCGAGCTCCACCTCGGTGGCGGGTCGGTCCGCTGCGTCACCAACCCGCTCGACATCGTGGTCGGCCGCGACGTCCCCGTGGTTTACGGGGGCGAGGTCATCCCGACCTAGGATCTCACGATATGAGCACCCCACAGCCCCGTCCCAGTGTTGCCGCTATGCCTGCGTACGTCGCGGGCAAGCCGCCGGTCGAGCGGCCCGGCCTGGTGACCTACAAGCTCTCCTCGAACGAGAACCCGTTCGAGCCCCTCGGCGGCGTCCTCGAGGTCGCCGCCGAGGCGGCCGGCCGGGTCAACCGCTACCCGGACGCGGGCAGCACCGAGCTCTACGACGCGCTCGCCAAGGCCTACGGCGTGCCCGCCGAGGAGCTCGCGCTGTCGACGGGGGCTGTGGCGCTCATCTTCCAGCTGGTCTCGGCCTACTGCGGTCCCGAGGACGAGGTCGTCTTCGCCTGGCGCAGCTTCGAGGCCTACCCGATCGCGGTGCTCGCGGCCGGCGCGACCGCGGTGAAGGTGCCGGTCATCGACGGTGGTCGGCACGACCTCGACGCGATGGCGGCGGCCATCACGGAGCGTACGAAGGTCGTCTTCGTCTGCACCCCCAACAACCCCACCGGCACCTCGGTCACCCAGACCGAGCTCGACGCCTTCCTCGCGAAGGTGCCCGAGCACGTGCTGGTCGTGGTCGACGAGGCCTACGCCGAGTTCGTCCGGATGGACGACGCCGTCGACGGCATCGCCACCTACCGCGGCCGGTCGAACGTCGTCGTGCTGCGTACGTTCTCCAAGGCCTACGGGCTCGCCGGCTTCCGGGTCGGCTACGCCTTCGCCCCCGCGCCGATCGCCGCCATCCTGCGGGCGATGGCGCTGCCCTTCGGTGTCAACGTGGTCGCCCAGGCCGCCGGTGTCGCCTCGCTCGAGCGGCAGGTCGAGCTGTTGGCGCGCGTCGACGACGTGGTGACCGAGCGGGCCCGCGTGGTCGAGGGCGTACGCGCCGCCGGCTGGGACATCCCCGACGCGCAGGGCAACTTCGTCTGGTTCGCCTTCGAGTCGGCCGAACGCTGCGCCGAGTTCGCCGCGGCCGCCGACGAGGTCGGCCTGATGGTCCGTCCCTACCCGCCCGAGGGCGTACGCGTCTCGATCGGCGAGGCCGAGGCCAACACGCGCCTCATCGAGCTCGCGGGTTCGTTCCCGAAGGACTGAGAGCCGGCGTCGCTCGGCCCAATAGCAGAGGTCCAACAGCATCGATGCTGCTGGACCTCTGCTATTCGTGTGCGGGTGGATGCCTCTACGGCAGCGGGAGCTTCCCGAGGATCGAGCTGAGCAGGTCGGTCAGGATCGGGCCGACGACCGGGAGGCTGTTGACGATGCCCAGCAGGCTGTCGGTGACGCCGGGGAGCTCGGGAACGCCGGGCACGCCGGGGACTTCGGGGATCGGAACGTCCGGGATCGGAACGTCGGGGATCGGAACGTCCGGTACGGGAACATCCGGCACGGGAACATCCGGGACCGGAACGTCTGCGGCAGGAGCGTCCGCGGCAGGAACGTCCGGAGTCTCCGGGATCCCGGGGCCGTCCGGGACGTCCGGAACGTCAGGGACCGGTGTGTCGGGAACGTCAGGTGTTTCCGGAACGTCGGGTACGTCAGGAACGTCCGGGGTCTCCGGGGTGCCGGGTACGTCCGGGGTCTCCGGAACATCCGGGGTGCCCGGAACATCCGGGGTCTCCGGAACATCCGGGGTGCCGGGTACGTCCGGAGTCTCCGGCACATCCGGGGTGCCCGGGACGTCCGGGGTGCCCGGGACGTCCGGGGTGTCGGGGACGTCCGGAGTGTCCGGAACGTCGGGAACGTCGGGAATCGGAGTGCCCGGGGTGCCGGGGACCGGAGGGTCAGGGATTGGTGGTGGAACAGGGCTGGCCATGACGGGTGCGGCGACCGTGGCCAGTGCGAGTCCAGCGACGACAGCGGCGATTCGAGTCCGAGAATTCACGAAATCTCCTTATGTTTGCTCTAAGGTCGTGCCGAATGAATCCTGAAGCGAATTGAAGCATCAAGTCAAGAACTTTCTTGAACTTATTGATTGCTATTCCTTCGGCCGAATCAGTGGCGTAAACTCGTCTGATCGCAATTCGCGAAACGTGAAGATTGAACTTCATCGCAAACGGGGCCAAACGGAGTCTTGGCAGGTGAAACACCCCGGGTTCCGCGGTTTTCGTCGGAATAGGTCGTTGCGATATCGGTTCTCGACGCCGATAGTGGTGGCGCGTTTCCGCAATTACCCCGTGGGGTAATAGGGCCGGGATGAAACGCGTTTACCACTCCATGGAATTCGATCCCATAGGGTCTTCGTCGTGGTAGCCATTCCCATTCGATAGGGCGTGAAGTCGAGATCGGATCCGGGATGCGCGGCGCCGACCCGGCGGTTCGTTACCCCGGGGCAACCTGGATCGGTCAGGCTTGGCCCATGTCGATCAAGGTCGCGCTCGAGCATCGGACCACCTACGAGTTCGCGCAGCCGGTGGGGGTTGGCCCGCACGTCGTACGCCTGCGCCCGGCGCCACACACCCGGACCCCGATCGAGGCCTACTCGCTCTCGGTGACGCCGGCGGCGCACTTCATCAACTGGCAGCAGGACCCGTTCGGCAACTGGCTCGCGCGACTGGTCTTCCCGGAGAAGACCGACAAGCTCGAGGTCACCGTGGGGCTGGTCGCCGACATGGTGGTGATCAACCCGTTCGACTTCTTCGTGGAGGAGTACGCCGAGACCTTCCCCTTCGACTACGAGCCGCAGCTGAAGGCCGACCTGGCGCCGTACCTTCGCGACGTCGAGTCGGCGACGGCGGCTGACGCCTGGCGGCAGCGGCTGCCGGCCGTGCCCGAGGACGGCCTCCGCACCGTCGACTTCCTGGCGAGTGTCAACCAGGCGGTCAACGCGGACGTCGCCTACTCGGTGCGGATGGAGCCGGGCGTACAGACTCCCGACGAGACCCTGCGCCTGGGCATCGGATCGTGCCGCGACTCGGCGTGGCTGCTGGTTTCCGTGCTGCGTCAGTACGGCCTCGCGGCCCGGTTCGTCTCCGGATATCTGGTGCAGCTGGCCGCCGACCAGGAGTCGCTCGACGGCCCCTCCGGCCCGACCGAGGACTTCACCGACCTGCACGCATGGTGCGAGGTCTTCGTCCCCGGAGCCGGCTGGATCGGGCTCGACCCGACCTCGGCCCTGTTCGCGGGTGAGGGCCACATCCCGCTCTCGGCGACCCCGCACCCGTCCTCCGCGGCTCCGATCGAGGGCGCCACCGACCCGGTCGAGGTCACCTTCTCCTTCGCCAACGAGGTCACCCGGATCCACGAGGACCCTCGGGTGACGCTGCCCTACACCGAGCAGGAGTGGGCCCGCATCGACGCTCTCGGCGAGGCCGTCGACCGGCGTCTCCAGGCCGAGGACGTCGAGCTGACCGTGGGCGGCGAGCCCACCTTCGTCTCCTTGGATGACCAGACCTCCGCGCAGTGGAACACCGACGCCGACGGTCCGCACAAGCGAGAGCTCGCCGCTGACCTGGCCGAACGACTGCGCCAGGTCTATGGCCAGGGCGGCATCGTCCACCGCGGCCAGGGCAAGTGGTACCCCGGCGAGCCCCTCCCGCGCTGGAACATCGACCTGCAGTGGCGTACGGACGGCGAGCCCCTCTGGGCCGACCCCACCCTCTTCGCCGACCCCTGGCCCCCCGCCGAAACCGCAGAAGTGGAGGCCGAGACTGCAGAAGTGGGCGACGAAAGTAGAGTCTCGTCGCCCACAACTACAGATTCGGCCGCCACAACTACAGATTCGGCGAAGGTTGTCACCGACGGCATCCAGAGGATCCTCGGGCTTCCCGAAGAGCAGGTGCTTCCTGCGTACGAGGATCCGCTGGCGAAGATCGCCCAGGAGGTACGCCGACCGGCGGGGCCGAAGCCGGACGACGCCGCGAACCGCGGCGACCTGAATGTCACCGAGCTCGACAAGGAGGTCACCGAGCCGGTCGGCTGGGTGATCCCGATCAACACCAACGACGGCGAGTGGACGAGCCCGCAGTGGCGGTTCCGGCGCGGACGGCTGGTGCTGGCGCCGGGGACGTCGGCGGTCGGGCTGCGGCTGCCGCTGGACTCGATCTCCTGGCACGACCCGGAGTTCCAGGGCGAGCCGTCCTACCTGACCGCGGGGGAGCCGCTGGACCCCGAGATCCCGCGCGTCACCGTCACCGACCCCGACGAGGCGCCGACCACCGCGCTCGCGATCGAGGAGCGCGACGGGCTGGTCCATGTGTTCCTCCCGCCGACCGACCGGCTGGACGACTACGCCTCTCTGCTCCGGGTGATCGAGCAGGCAGTGACCGAGGCAGGTACGCAGGTGGTGCTCGAGGGCTACGGCCCGCCGCCCGACGCGCGCCTCGCCCGGCTGACGGTCACCCCCGACCCGGGCGTGATCGAGGTCAACGTCCAGCCGACCGCGAGCTGGGCGGAGCAGCGCGAGCTGATCACGACGCTCTACGAGCAGGCCAGACAGGTCCGCCTGTCGACGGAGAAGTTCGACCTCGACGGCCTCCACACCGGCACCGGTGGCGGCAACCACCTGACCCTGGGCGGCCGGACCCCGGAGCGCAGCCCCCTGCTCCGCCGACCCGACCTGCTGGCCAGCCTGATCCGCTACTGGCAGCGTCATCCCTCCCTCTCCTACCTCTTCTCCGGCCGCTTCATCGGCCCGACCAGCCAGGCGCCGAGGTTCGACGAGGGCCGCCCGGAGGCGGTCTACGAGATGGAGATCGCTCTCCAGGAGGTTGCCCGGATCACCCGTGAGGACCCCGAACCCCGTCCGTGGATGATCGACCGCGCGCTGCGCCACCTGCTCACCGACCTGACCGGCAACACCCACCGCGCCGAGTTCTGCATCGACAAGCTCTACTCCCCGGACTCCTCCCGCGGACGCCTCGGCCTCCTCGAGCTCCGCGGCTTCGAGATGCCGCCGCACCCGCAGATGGCGCTCCTCCAGTCGCTCCTGGTCAGGAGCCTGGTCGCCTGGTTCTGGGAGGAGCCGTACGAGGCGCCCCTCATCCGCCACGGAAGCGCCCTCCACGAGGACTTCCTGCTCCCGCAGGGGTGCCTGCGCGATATCGAGGAGGTCGTCGCCGACCTGCGCCGCCACGGGATCCCGTTCGAGTCGCAGTGGCTGGCGGCGTACGCGGAGTTCCGCTTTCCGCGGATCGGGTTCGCGCGCGTAGGGGACGTCGAGCTCGAGCTGCGGCAGGCGATCGAGCCGTGGAACGTGCTCGGGGAGGAGGCGACCGGCACCGGGACGGCTCGCTACGTCGACTCCTCGGTCGAGCGGGTCCAGATCTCGGCGACAGGGATCGACCTCGACCGGCAGCTGGTGACGTGTCAGGGTGTTCCGGTGCCGTTGACCCCGACCTCCGTCCCGGAGACGTTCTATGCCGGTGTCCGGTTCAAGGCATGGAGCCCGTGGTCGAGCCTGCACCCGAGCATCGACACCCAGGCACCGCTGCACTTCGACGTCGTCGACATCGCCTCCGAGACCAGCCTCGGCGGCGCGACCTACCACGTCGTGCACCCGGGCGGCCGCAGCTACGACCACCCGCCGGTGAACGCCAACGAGGCCGAGGCGCGCCGCGCGAGCAGGTTCGAGGCGCGCGGCCACACCTCCGGCCGGCTGGACGTCGCGGAGATGCGCGAGCGCGCGGCCCGGGCCACCACTCCCGACAACCCGCACACCCTGGACCTCCGACGGGTGGTGCGGTGACCGTCCTTCGCGAGTACGCCGACGCCCTCGGCCTCCTCGACGCGACCGACCAGCCCTACGACGAGGTCGTCGGGCCCGACGGCACCCTGCGCCCGGCATGGAAGCCGATGGCGGAGAAGGCCGTCTCGATCACGCCGGCCACGCTGAGCCGGATCGGCCACGACGTCGAGCGGTTCCTCGCCGACGACGGAGTCACCTACCTGCGCCCCGGCGCCAAGCCCGAGCCCTGGCGGCTCGACCCGGTGCCGCTCGTGATCGACCCCGCGCAGTGGCGCATCCTCGAGGTCGGGCTCGCCCAGCGCGCCGAGCTGCTCAACGCGATCCTCGTCGACCTCTACGGCCCCCAGCGTCTCCTGGCCGACGGAATCGTCCCGGCCGCGGTGGTCTTCGGCCACCACGGCTTCCATCGCGTCGCCGCCCGTGCCAGCAACCACGACCCGCGACCGCTCGTCCTGGCCGCCACCGACCTCGGCCGGACCCCCGACGGTGAGTGGCGGGTGCTCGCCGATCGCACCCAGGCGCCGAGCGGGATCGGCTACGCGATGGAGAACCGTCGCGTCATCAGCCGGGTGCTGCCCGAGCTCCACCGCGATGCCGGGCTGCACCGGATGGAGCCCTACTTCGCGGCCCTGCGGTCCGCCCTCCTCGAGTCCGCACCCGGGGACCAGGCCGACCCGCGGGTCGTCGTCCTGTCCCCGGGCACCCACTCAGAAACCGCCTATGACCAGGCATTTCTCGCCTCTACCCTGGGCTTCCCGCTGGTCCAGGGAGCCGACCTGACCGTCCGCAACGGCGAAGTCCTGATGCGTGGCCACGGTGACCGGCTGGAGCGGGTCGACGTCATCCTGCGTCGCGTCGACGCGACCTGGTCCGACCCCCTCGAGCTCCGCGGCGACAGCCAGCTCGGCGTGGCCGGCCTGATCGAGGCCGTACGCCGCGGCAACGTCCGCGTGGTCAACGGGTTCGGTGCCGGCGTACTCGAGAACCCGGGGCTCGTCCCCTATCTCCCCGCTGCCTGCGAGGCCCTGCTCGGGGAGCCGTTGCGGCTGGCCTCGCTCGGCACGTGGTGGTGTGGCGACCCGGCCCAGCGCGAGGAGGTCGAGCGGCGCCTGGCAGCGGACGACCTGGTGGTGCGGACGCTGGAAGGGACGATCGTCGACGGAACGCCCGAGGAGCTGGGCGCCAGGATCGCGGCCGATCCCTACCGCTACGTCGGGCAGGAGAGGATCACGCTCTCCCAGGCGCCGACCTGGGCCGAAGGGCGCGGCGCGATCGGCCGGCCGCTGACGCTGCGTACGTTCTCGCTCCGCTACGGCTCGGCCTACCGCCCGCTGGTCGGCGGATTGGCCTCGATCAGGGCCGACGAGACCGGGCTGCCGCCGTGCAGCAAGGACGTCTGGGTGCTCAAGGAGTCCCCGCAGGACGCCGACCAGGGCCTGGCCGACGTGCTGCCGATGACCCACACGCGCTCGGTCACGGTGCTCGTCCCGCGAGCGCTCGAGGACATGTACTGGTCGGGTCGCTACGCGGAGCGTGCCGAGGACCTCATCCGGCTCATCCTGGCCACGCACGTGCTCGCCGAAGACTTCAGGACCAGGCCGCGTACGTCCGGCGGTATCAGCCTCGAGGTGATGCTCAGCGCGCTCGACCGGCTGGGCGGGTACGGCCCGGCGGATGCCGATATCGACGCCGAGTTCCGGTCCCTGCTGCTGGACGCCGACCGGCCGGGGTCGGCGGCGCAGTCGCTGGCCGCGATGCGGCAGGCCTTCAGCGGCGTACGCGACCAGCTCAGTCCCGACATGTGGCGGATCTTCTCCTCGACCGACCGAGCCGCCGACGACCTCCGGGTCAACCCGCACTCCCACCAGATCGCCGAGTCGGGGGCCGAGATGCTGCACGGCATCCTGGCGATGCAGGGGATCGTGGCGAGCATGATCCGCGACGAGGGCTACCACTCGATCCGGCTGGGACGGTTCCTGGAGCGGTCGATGCAGGTCTGCCACCTGCTCCGCGCGACGACCACGGTGCGGCGAGGACTCGAGGTCGACCGGGCCGTGCTCAACGCGGTCCTCGCCTCCGCCGAGTCCGCGGTCACCCACCGCCGTCGCTACCGGGGCTACGTACGCACCGGGGGAGTCCTCGACCTGCTGATCATGGACCGCGACAACCCGCGCTCGCTCGCCTTCTGCCTGAACGAGCTGCGGCTCCACCTGACCCAGCTCCCCGGTTCGACCGGCTCCTCCCGCCCCGAGCGGCTCCTCGACGACATCACCGACATGCTCGACCGCACGGAGGTCGCCGGTCTCGTCGCCATCGGCGGCGTCGGCCGCCCCAACCTGGAGTCGTTCCTCGACCAGGTCCACGCCCAGCTCGTCCGCCTCGCCGAGGCCATCAGCGACGTCCACTTCGCCACCGGCCCCGCCCCCCAGCCCCTCAACGCCCTCCCGAGGCAATCGCTCACTTGAGCATAGGTTGGCGGCATGGACAGTACGTCTGATCGCGAGCACGAGAAGGGTTCCCGCAATCGGCCGCGCGGTCGACGTGTTGTCTGGGTGGGGAGACAACCTCCCGTCGAAGGCGCTCCGCCAGCACTTCCGGGGGTCGTTGTAGACGACCTGCCTGACGGCTGGACGTTCGTCTCGTGGCTCGACAAGGACGGCTGGTACTGCCCTGATGCGGTCTATGAGGTGAAGAACCTACAAGTGGTCTCCGAAGCTGAGTTCGACGACGCGGTCCGTGCCGTCCGCGGCAGTCCAGACTGGCAGGGGATCGTCCATGATGTTGTGGACGGTCCGGAGCCGTCGCCGTACGTCGTCGGCGCCTCGGTCATGTGGATCGGGCCGGTGCTCGGGGACGCCGACTGGGACCCTTCCCTCGATGTTTGGAGGCTGGCGGTGTTCGGCAGCGCATCAGGGCCGGCTCGGGGGCATCGGGGGCGAATCGTCGAGATCTCGCAGAGCGGGGCGCTTCGCGTGCGGTGGATCGACAGGGACGGCGAATTCGAGGCACGAGACTTCATCGACCCCGGCGACGTGGCGGTGGTCGGGATAGCATCCGGCGGGTGAGATACCGGGTCAGCCACACGACGACCTATTCCTACGACGAGGACGTGACGAACTCGTTCGGAATCGCCAACGTCACGCCGCGGGAACTGCCTCACCAGCATGTCGAGAAGGCCGAGGTTCAGATCACGCCGGCGCCTGCAGACCAGTCGAGTGATGTCGACTTCTACGGCAACACGGTGACGTACTTCCAGGTCCTCGAGCCGCACCAGCGGCTCGAGATCGCGGCGGTCTCCGAGGTCGAGGTCAGCACTCCGACGTACGACGAGACGAGCTTCGACCAGCCGTGGGAGCGGGCGCGGCCGCTGGTCGACCCGGGCCTTCCGGGCGCCTGGCGGGCGGCCGACCTGGCGGTGGCCTCGCCGCTCGTGGAGCACACCCAGGAGGCGTACGACTTCGGTGCCGTCTCCCTGACCGAGCAGCGACCGATCGTGGAGGCGGCGGAGAATCTGATGCACCGGATCCATGCCGGGTTCGACTACGACGACACGGCCACGACGGTCACCTCGACGATCCCGGAGATCTTCGAGGCCGAGGGTGGTGTCTGCCAGGATTTCGCCCATCTCATGTTGGCCTGTTTTCGAGCGCACGGGCTCGCGGCCCGCTATGTTTCCGGCTACCTCGCCACCACCCCTCCGCCGGGGAAGCCGCGGCTCGTCGGAGCCGATGCCTCCCATGCCTGGGTGGAGGTGTGGGTCCCGCAGATGAGCGGCGCGGGGACGGGCCAGTGGCTCGCCCTCGACCCGACCAACGACACCAGGGCCGACGATCGCTACGTGAGCGTCGCCTGGGGACGTGACTATGCCGATGTGCCTCCTGTGAAGGGGGTCATCTACACCGAAGCGACCACCTCGACCTTGACCGTCTCTGTCGATGTGGCCCCCGACCAGCAGGAGTGAAGTTACGGTGTTGCTCGTGGGACAGCCTCCGCAGCGGGCGAGCATCGTCACCCGCGGCAGCCGCTGGCGTCGCGGAGCTCGCATCTCCGGAGTGCTGGTGGTCGCCGCGGCTCTCACCGCGCTCACGCTCTGGCTGCTGGCGCGTGGCTCGACCCCGGCCGAGGTCACCCGCGAGTTCATGGAGACCACCTCGGTCGCCACCCTCTACGAGCTGGCCTCCGAGGAGGGCGACGAGCTTCTCGACGGCGGTGGCGCCCGCGCGATGATCGACGCGGCCGAGGGGAAGCGGACCTACGCCGACCCCAATCCGCGCGCGGTGAACCGGGACCTGGCCATCGGCGAGCCCGAGATATATGGCGACACCGCCCGGGTCACCGTGAGGGTCTCGTACACCGTCGAGGAGGGCTCCGTGCCGGACGAGTCGGTGGTCGTGGTCCTCGTTCGCGAGGACGGCGAGTGGCGCGTCGCGAGCTGGGGCACGGCCTGAGACGGCCGATGATGAGGGTATGGAAGCGTTCACCTGTCGGGAGTGCGGCAACCGCCTCTACTTCGAGAACTCGGCGTGCGTCTCGTGCGGCACCCGGCTCGCCTACTCCCGCGAGGAGCGCGCGATCGTCCCGGTCTCACCCGAGGGCAGGTACGTCGACAGCGACGGCTACCTCTGGTGGGTCTGCGCCAACACGCTCGAGACGGGATGCACCTGGCTGGCTCGCATCGAGGGCGGGATCTGCTTCGCCTGCGAGCTGACCCGGACCCGGCCCAACGACGCCGCGCCCGAGTTCGTCCAGCAGCAGTACTCCCTCGCCGAGCAGGCGAAACGTCACCTCGTGGTCGAGCTCGACAACCTCGGTCTGGAGATCCGGACCAAGGCCGAGGACCCCGACGAGGGGCTCACCTTCGACCTGCTGGCCAGCGACGGCGTCGCGTCCACCCCCGACGTGGTCATCGGTCACGACGGCGGCGTGATCACGATCGACCTGGCCGAGTCCGACGACGCCTACCGTGAGCACGTCCGGGCGACCCTCGACGAGCCCTACCGCACCCTGTTGGGCCACTTCCGGCACGAGGTCGGCCACTACTACGAGTGGCAACTGGTCCGAGGGCCCGAGCTGATGGGGCGGTGCACCGAGGTCTTCGGCGACGAGTCGGTCTCCTACGAGGAGGCGCTGCAGCGCCACTACTCCGAGGGACCGCCCGCGGGCTGGACCGAGGACTACATCTCGACCTACGCCACCATGCACCCCTTCGAGGACTTCGCCGAGACCTGGGCCCACTACCTGCACATCCGCGACACGCTGGGGTCCGCGGCGGCGTACGGCCTGGCCGGCCCGGTGCCTGCGGAGATGCCGTTCCGGCAGGTCGTCACCGACATCTGGGTGCCCCTCTCGGCCGCGCTGAACGTGATCAACAGGTCCATGGGCCACGACGACCTGTACCCCTTCGTCATCCCGCCGGCGGTCCTGGACAAGCTCGACTTCGTGGCCTCGTTGGTTCAAGATTCAACCCAACCCCTAGGGTGACTCCCATGGGGGAGAAGGCGACGTACATCCAGCCCGGCAACGAGTTCAACCGGGACATGAACTACATCCCGGACCGGATCACGCGAGACGCGCGGAGGCCTGAGTTCGGGCCGAGCGACGTGCCGTTGTGGCCGGTCGAGCCGGGCCGCTACCGGCTGGTCGCGGCCGCCGCCTGCCCGTGGGCCAACCGGGCGATCATCGTCCGCAACCTGCTCGGGCTCCAGGACGTCATCTCCCTCGGCCTCGCCGGCCCGACCCACGACGCCCGGTCGTGGACCTTCGACCTCGACCCCGGCGGCGTCGACCCGGTGCTCGGCATCGAGCGGCTGCAGCAGGCCTACTTCGAGCGCTACCCCGACTACCCGCGCGGCATCACGGTGCCGGCGATCGTCGAGGAGGCGTCCGGCAAGGTCCTCACCAACGACTTCCCGTGGATCACCCACGACTTCTTCCACGAGTGGACCGACTTCTTCGCCGTCGACGCGCCCGACCTGTGGCCGCGCGCGCTGCGCGAGGAGATGGACGAGGTCGACAAGCGGATCTTCACCGAGGTCAACAACGGGGTCTACCGGTGTGGCTTCGCCGGGTCCCAGGAGGCGTACGACGCGGCGTACGAGCGGCTCTTCACGACTCTCGACTGGCTCGAGGAGCGGCTCTCCGGGCAGCGCTACCTGGTCGGCGACCAGCTCACCGAGTCCGACATCCGGCTGTTCACGACGCTGGCCCGCTTCGACGCCGTCTACCACGGCCACTTCAAGTGCAACCGGCAGAAGCTCGTCGAGTTCCCCGCGCTGTGGGCCTACGCGCGCGACCTCTACCAGCGGCCCGGGATCGGCGAGACGCTCGACTTCGACCAGATCAAGCAGCACTACTACGTCGTCCACACCGACCTGAACCCCACGCGGATCGTCCCCGCCGGGCCTGATCTCTCCGGCTGGGACGAGCCGCACGGGCGCGAGTCGCTCGGCTAGTACCCGGGTCGCTGCTGCTTCCTCGCGGCTCCGACCGCGCTGAAGTAGGCCGAGGACGGCCGCAGCCACAGCAGCACCAGGATCGCGATCACCAGCAGCGGGTCGATGACCGCGAGCACGGTGCTCCCGGCCGACATCGGCATGGTGGCGCCGCCGAGGGCCGCGTTGCCGGCGAGGTTGGCGACGCTCGACAGGCTCGAGGCGAGCGAGAGCGCGCCGAAGACGGTGGCGGTGATGCGGGCCCAGTTGCGGCCCTTCCCGTTCATGACCGCCATCCAGATCCACAGGCCGAGAGCGACCAGCGAGAAGAACGCCATACCGATCTGGAAGATCGGGACGAATACGTCGGCCATCTCCTGCGCATCGATCACCGAGGGGTCGTACGTCGGCTGCTTCTCCAGCTCCGTCACCATCAGTGACTTCATCTCGGTGGTGTCCACGGCGAGGGCGACGATCGCGGAGGCGATGCTCAGAAGGCCGCCGAGCCACATCCCGTTGACGGCGTACGTCAGGCTCTTGGGCCGCTCGGTGGGCTGCGCGACGGGCTGTGCGACGGGCTGTTGGGCCGGCTGGTAGTAGCTGTACGGGTCGGACATCGTGCGCCTCCGGGCGGTCGAGGGGCGGCAACTCTAGCGATGCCCCGCGGGCGCGACCACCGAATTCCCGGGCCTCTTGACAGCGGGCGACGGCCGTCACCAGAATTAACAGGAATCCTGATAATCAGGAACCTTGTCAAAGGAGATGTCTCGTGCGCCTCACTCGTTCACTGCCCCTCGCCGCCGCGGTCTGCGCAGGCCTGGTCGCCGCACCGTTCGGCCCCGCGGCCGCCGCCGACACCGCGTCCACCACACTCACCGGGTCGCTGCCCAACGGCACGACCTGGCAGGCCGAGGTGCCGGAGAACTGGGACGGCACGACCGTGCTGTTCTCCCACGGGTTCCGGATGGGCGCCGACAACCCCGCCTGGGACAACAGCTTCGCGCCGACCGCGCAGGCGCTGGTAGACCGTGGCACGGCGGTGGTTGCCTCCTCGTACGCCACGACCGGCTGGGCCCTCGGCACCGCCGTCCAGGACCAGATCGACACGCTGAACGCCTTCGAGGCGGAGGCGGGGGACTCTGACCGGGTGATCGCGATGGGCCGGTCCATGGGCGGCCTGGTCACCAGCCTCATCGCCGAGCGTCCCGATGCCGGTGTGGACGCCGCAGTCAGCACCTGCGGCCTCGTGGGTGGAGGCGTCGCCCTCAACAACTACCAGCTCGATGCTGCGTACGCCGCGGTGCGGCTGCTCGCGCCGGAGGCCGACGTCCCGCTGGTCGGGTTCACCTCGCCCGAGGAGTCGCAGGCGACAGTCGGCACCATCGCGAAGGCGCTCGACGAGGCGGCCGACAGCCCCCAGGGGCGCGCCCGGGTCGCGCTGGTCGCGGCCCTGCTGAACACGCCGACCGAGCTCCCCGGCGTCGACCGGAGCGACCCCGAGGAGCTCGCCGCGGCCCAGGCCGAGCTGGTCCGTACGACGCTGCCCGAGGTGATCCGGCGACGCAGCGCCATCGTCAACGCGGCCGGTGGCGACAGCGGCTGGACCGCCGGCGTCGACTACCAGCGCCTGCTGCACCAGTCCGCGCAGCGGGGACAGGTCCAGGCGCTCTACCGCGGGGCCGGCCTGAACCTGAGCGCCGACCTCCGCCGCCTCACCCGCGGCGCTGACATCGAGCCCGATGCGGACGGTCTGCGCTGGATGAGCGAGACCTCGGTGCCGACCGGCGACCTCCAGGTGCCGGTGCTCGCGACCCACACCCTCGTCGACGTGCTGGCTCCGGTGGAGTACCAGGAGGAGTACGCCGAGACGATCCGCGAGGCCGGTCGGGCCCCGTTGCTGCGCCAGGCCTACGTCGACGCCGTCGGGCACTGTGCCTTCACGGTCGCGGAGAACCTCGCCGCCGTCGAGGCGGTCGAGCGCCGGCTCGACACCGGACGCTGGGGGACCGCCGCCACCGCGGAGTCGCTCGATGCGGCCGCCGAGCAGCATGGCGAGGGCCGCTACGTACGCTTCCGGCCCGCCGAGTTCGTCAACGACCGCGCCTGGGGAGGCGAGCGCTGATGGCCGGCCTCGATCGCCGCGCCGTGCTCGGTGCCGCCGGGCTGGCGGCCGGCCTGGTCGCCGCCGGGTCCTCGCCCGCTGCCGGAGCCGTCCAGGGGACCGGCAAGCCGCTCACCGATGCCGAGTTCGAGCGGCTGCTCGGCTCCGTACCCATGGACCAGGTCGGCCTCGAGCTCGCCTACGAGTCCGTCGTCGACATCGAGCCGTCGATGGCGCTCGGGACGGGGCCGTGGGGCGAGCGCTGGATGGTGCCGATCACCGGCGGCCGCTTCGCTGGCCCGCGGCTCCGGGGGACCGTGCTGCCGGGCGGTGCCGACCGGCAGGTGATGCGACGCGACGGGATCAAGCAGCTCGAGGCGCGCTATGAGCTGCGGACCGACGACGGTGCCGTCCTCGCCGTGGTCAACAACGTGATCATCGACGCCACCGAGACGCCGCGCTACGCCCGGTCCTGGTTGACGATCACCGCCCCGGACGGGCCGCACGCCTGGCTCAACCGGCGGGTTCTGGTCGGCACCCTGAACTCGCTGAAGCCGCAGCGTGACGCCGTGCTGATCCGGGTCTTCGCCGTGACCTGAGCCGGTTGCGACGGCCGCCCCGCTGGAACTGGTCGACCTGTGCCGTCGGCGGCTCGACATCTCGCGTTGATTCCGTGGGGTGGGGGACCCGAGTACCTTGGTGAGTGCCACGTGTCGCGGGTCACAAGTCCGCGTCGCGGGCGTGTGCCAGCGGTGGCAATCCCACCCCGTGTGAAGGAAGTGTGATGACTGAGTTTCTGGATCCGAGTCCCAGCCACACCGACATGGTGCAGCTGCTGAACCCCGAGGGAGAACGGGTCTCGCACCCCGACTTCGAGTTCTCACCCGACCGACCTGAGGACGAGGCCGTACGCGGCTTCTACCGCGACATGGTGCTGACCCGACGCCTCGACGTCGAGGCCACCGCCCTGCAACGCCACGGCGAGCTGGGCCTATGGGCACAGCTGCTGGGCCAGGAGGCGGCGCAGATCGGCGCGGCCCGCGCGCTCGCACCCCAGGACTTCGTCTTCCCGACCTACCGCGAGCACGGCGTGGCCTGGTGCCGCGACGTCGACCCGATGCAGCTGCTCGGGCTCTTCCGGGGCACCGACCAGGGCGGCTGGGACCCCGCCGAGCACAACTTCGGGCTCTACACGATCGTCATCGGCGCCCAGACGCTGCACGCGACCGGCTACGCGATGGGCGTGCAGATGGACGGCCTCGTCGGCACCGGCGACCCGCTGCGTGACACCGCCGTCGTGGCCCACTTCGGTGACGGTGCCTCCTCCCAGGGCGACGTCAACGAGGCGATGGTCTTCGCCGCCTCCTACAACGCCCCGGTCGTCTTCTTCTGCCAGAACAACCAGTGGGCCATCTCCGAGCCGGTCGAGCAGATGGTCAAGGTGCCGCTCTACAAGCGCGCCCAGGGCTTCGGCTTCCCCGGGATCCGCGTGGACGGCAACGACGTGCTCGCGACGTACGAGGTGATGAAATCGGCGCTCAAGCGGGCCCGTGAGGGCGGTGGGCCGACGATGATCGAGGCCTACACCTACCGGATGGGCGCCCACACGACCACCGACGACCCGACCCGCTACCGGGTCTCCGACGAGGTCGAGGCGTGGAAGCTCAAGGACCCGATCGCCCGCGTCGAGGCCTACCTGCGCCGCGGCGGCGGCGCCTCGACCTCCTTCTTCACCAAGGTGGAGGCGGAGGCTGAGGAGTTCGGCGAGCGCCTGCGCGCCGGGATCCATGCCCTGCCCGAGCCCGATCCCGTACGCCTCTTCGACAACGTCTACACCGAGCTGCCCGAGGAGCTGCGTGAGCAGCGTGACGGCTTCGCGGCGTACCTCTCCTCCTTCGAGCACGAGGGGGCCTCACGATGACGAAGATGACCTTGGCGAAGGCGCTCAACGCCGGCCTTCGACGCGCGATGGAGGACGACGACAAGGTCGTCCTGATGGGTGAGGACATCGGCCGGCTCGGCGGTGTCTTCCGGATCACCGACGGGCTGCAGAAAGACTTCGGCGAGGCGCGGGTCATCGACACCCCGCTGGCCGAGTCGGGGATCGTCGGCACGGCGGTCGGGCTCGCGCTGCGGGGCTACCGGCCGGTGGTCGAGATCCAGTTCGACGGGTTCGTCTACCCGGCCTACGACCAGATCGTGTCGCAGGTGGCGAAGTTCCACTATCGAAGTGGCGGACGGGTCGCGATGCCGATGGTCATCCGGATCCCGTTCGGCGGCGGCATCGGCGCGGTGGAGCATCATTCGGAGTCTCCCGAGGCGCAGTTCGCGCACACGCCCGGACTCAAGGTCGTGGCCTGCTCGGACCCGGTCGACGCCTACTGGATGATCCAGCAGGCGATCGCCCATCCGGACCCGGTCATCTTCCTGGAGCCGAAGCGGCTCTACCACTCGACCAAGGCCGAGATCGACGTCGACGGGTCTCCTGGTCCGCTGTTCGCCTCGCGGGTGACGCGGCCCGGCGCCGACCTGACCATGCTGGCCTACGGGCCGACCGTGAAGACCGCACTGACGGCCGCCGAGGCGGCCGCGGGGGAGGGCAAGTCGGTCGAGGTGATCGACCTGCGGACCTTGTCGCCGCTGGACATGGGTCCGGTCTTCGAGTCGGTGCAGCGCACCGGCCGGGCCGTCGTCGTCCACGAGGCCCACGTCAACCTCGGCCTCGGCGCCGAGCTCGCCGCCCGGATCACCGAGACCTGCTTCCACTCGCTGGAGGCGCCGGTCCTGCGGGTCGGCGGGTTCGACACGCCCTACCCGCCGGCCCGAGCGGAGGAGTTCTTCCTCCCCGACCTCGACCGGGTCCTCGATGCCGTCGACAGGAGCCTGGCATGGTGAACGAGTTCAAGCTGCCGGATGTCGGCGAAGGCCTCACCGAGGCTGAGATCGTCGAGTGGCACGTCGCGGTCGGGGACGTCATCAAGGTCAACGACCCCATCTGCGACATCGAGACCGCCAAGTCTGTCGTCGAGCTCCCCTCGCCCTATGCGGGCGTCGTCCAGGAGCTTCTCGTCGAGGTCGGCACCGAGGTCCAGGTCGGCACCCCGATCATCCGCATCGGCGACTCCGCCGAGACGTCAGCCTCGTCGCCCGAGGCGTCAGCCCCGCCGGCCGAGACGTCGCCGCCGTCGGTCGAGACGTCAGCTCCTGAGCAGGAGGAGACCGAGCAGCCGCTGACGCTGGTCGGCTACGGCTCCAAGGAGGACGCAGTCGTACGCCGTACCCGCACCGTCTCCGCACCGTCCGCCGCCACGGGCGCCGGCGTGCTGGCCAAGCCGACCGCCCGGAAGGTGGCACGGGATCGGGGTGTGGACCTGTCGACCGTCGTCCCGGAGCGGGAGGACGGCGTGATCACTACGGCTGACCTGGAGGCCCTGACGGGGTCTCCGGCATCGACGACCGGGCCGGTCGAGCCGGCCGCGCCGGTCGGTGGTGAGCGGCGCGAGCCGATCAAGGGCCTGCGCAAGCAGATGGGCCAGGCGATGGTCGACTCCGCGTTCACGCTGCCGCACGTGACCATCTGGACGAGCGTCGACGTGAGCGCGACGACCGAGCTGGTGGCCCGGCTCAAGGCGCGGCGCGAGTTCGCCGACGTACGGGTGTCACCGCTGCTCATCGTCGCGAAGGCGTGTCTGCTGGCGATGCGGCGTACGCCGATCGTCAACTCCTGGTGGGACGATGCCGCCCAGGAGATCGTGTTCAAGGACTACGTCAACCTCGGGATCGCCGCCGCGACGCCGCGGGGTCTGCAGGTGCCGAACGTGAAGGGCGCCGACCGGATGTCCCTGGTCGAGCTGGGCACCGCGATCAACGAGCTGACCGCGACCGCCCGCACCGGCAAGACCCCTCCGGCCGACCAGACCGGCGGCACGTTCACGATCACCAACATCGGTCCGTTCGGCATCGACGGCGGCGCCCCGATCATCAACCCGGGGGAGTCCGCGATCCTCTCCGTCGGCGCGATCAAGCGACAGCCGTGGGTGGTGGGTACCGGCGACGACGAGCGCATCGAGCCCCGCGACGTCTGCACCATCGCGCTCAGCTTCGACCACCGCCACATCGACGGCGAGGCGGGCTCGACCTACCTGTCCGACGTCGCCGCAGTCCTGTCGGATCCCGCCACCGCCCTGATGTTCTGAACCGTGTCGACGTGGGAGTTCCGGAGTCACCCAGTGACATCGGGACTCCCGCGTTCGACATTCGACCCACAGATCCGCTATTCGCTACCGGCCGGGGTATCGAATCTGGGAGGATCCTCCGGCCCGTGCTGACACGGGCCTGAAGATCTTCTGGAGGCAGGAATGGTGCTCCTGACGGGGCGCACGCTGCTTGCCGGGATCGTCGCGATGGCCGCCTCGGCGACCGTACTCGTGACGAGTCCCGCGAGCGCGGCGACAACATCGACCGGCGTACGTTGCACGATCGTCGGTACGTCCGGTGGTGACGTCCTACGGGGCACGTCCCGCCGTGACGTCATCTGCGGCCGCGGCGGCAGCGACATCATCTACGCCAAGGGTGGCGACGACCTGGTCGACGCCGGTTCGGGCGGTGACCACGTCTACGCCAGCTACGGTGCCGACCGGGTGCTCGGCGGGAGTGGCGAGGACTGGATCCACGGTGGTGGCGGCAAGGACAGCCTCAACGGAGGCACCGGGCAGGACAACATCTGGGGCGAGGACGGCGGCGACGTCATCTCCGGTGGCGACCACTTCGACGTGATCTCCGGCGGTGCAGGTGCGGACCGCATCTATGGTGGCGCCGGCGGCGACAGCATCAACGGCGGGACGAGTGGGGACGCCATCTCCGGAGGCTCGGGAGCCGACTCGGTCAGCGGAGGCGATGGCAACGACTCGATCTCCGGTGGGGACGGCAACGACCGGCTGGCCGGCAACGCCGGCGATGACCAGCTCCATGGCAACAACAACCTGGACACCGTCAGCGGTGGCTCCGGCCAGGACCGGCTCTGGGGCGACAGTGGCGCCGACACCCTCAACGGTGGCGATGGCAACGACAAGCTGTCCGGCGGGACCGGGCTGGACGAGGTCCACGGCAACGCCGGTACCAACACCTGCTACTACGACGTCTACGACTACCTCTATGGATGTTTCCGCGACACGAAGGCGCCGGTGATCGTCGAGGCCTCCCTGTCCCCGACTGCGGTCAACTCGGACTCCGGCGACACGAAGGTCCGGGTCCGCATCCACGTCAAGGACGACCTTCGCGTCTCCCGGGTCCAGGGATGGGTCTCCGGCCTCGCCGACGACAACCCGGCGCAGCTCTACACGAACTTCATACCCATGGTCTCCGGGGGCGTGCGGGACGGCTGGTGGCAGGGATACGTCACGGTGCCCAGGTGGACGCCCGGAGGCAAGCTCTCGCTGGAGGCGATTGCGACGGACACCTCTGGGCGTACGACCGACAAGTTCGACGTGGCCTCGGTGCAGGTGACCAGCACCAACCCAGACACGGCGCCGCCGGTGGTGAAGCTCAAGAGCCTGAGCACGACGTCCGTCGACGTACGTACCGGTGCGAAGACCATCAAGGCGGTGTTGACCTTGACAGACCGTATCGGCGTGACCAAGATGAACGGGTTGAAGTCGCTTAGCGTGTGCTTCGGTCGCACGATGGACGGCGACTTCATCTGTGGAGCCGACCCGGTGCGTACGGCCGGCACCATCTACTCCGGTGAGTGGACTGTGAGTCTGACGGTCCCGAAGGGGACCCCGACCGGCGTCTATGACCTCCAGATCACTGCAGATGACCGAATCTTGGTCTCTGAGGACTACTACGGCCCGCATCTGTACCAGGAGTGGGTCGACACCTATCCGAGCTCGGTTCAGCCCGAGCAGGAGCTGTCGAACGCGACCTTCAAGGTCACCGGCTCCTGACCCTGCCGAGACGTCAGCAACGCCGGTCGAGTGGGCACCAAGATGCCCACTCGACCGGCGTACGTGACGTCTCTTCAGCCGTGGATGTCGCGGCGGCGGAAGCCGACGAGGGCGGTCAGGAAGAGGGCGACCGCGACGCCGAGGAGGCCGAGGGTGTGGCTGGCGGGCATGGTGTCGACCAGGGTGTTCTCGACCCACCAGTACGGCGAGAGGCCGCGGAGCCAGTCGGGGAGGCCGAGCATGTCGGCGAAGATGAGGACCACGAACATCCAGCCGAAGAGGGCCCAGGCGACGCCCGAGGCGCGGGGGAGCCAGGCGTACACGGCGAGCGTGAAGCCGAGGAGCACGAGCACCGCGGGCACGTAGGCGAGGGCCAGGCCGGTGAAGTCGGCGAAGCTGATCGAGTCGAGGCCGGCGACGTACGCACCTAGGGCCATCGCCCAGATCCCGGTGAACAGCACGACCAGCGACCCGAGGGTCGCGATCAGCGTGCCCGAGAGCAGCCAGCGCAACCGGGCGACGGGCTTGGCGAGCACCAGGGCGGCCCGGGTCGCGTCCTCCTCCGCCTTGGCCCGGAGGGTCATGATGATGCCGAACGCCGCGGCCCCGAAGGCCGAGTAGGCGCCGATGAAGGCGGCGAACGTCCGCACGAGCTCCTCGCCGGAACCCTTGAGCAGATCCTCGTAGAGCGGGTTGTCGCCCATCGCCTCGACCATGTTCGGCACCTCGTTGAGGATCGTGCCGGTGGCGAACCACATGGCCGCCAGACCGAGAGTGGTCCACATCAGGCCGGTCCGCTGGCGCACCCAGGCCAGGGCCACCGGGCCGGAAAGCATCGGCGAGGCGTCGGCCCGACCGCGGCGTACCTGCACCATCCCTGCTCCGAAGTCGCGGTGCGAGCCGAGGACGGCGGCGACCACCAGGAGCACGAACGCCACGACCACCGCGATGCCGAGCGGCCAGATCCGGGTGTCGACGAAGACGCGCGTCTGGTGCACCCAGGCGATCGGGGAGAGCCAGGAGAGCGGGCTGCCCAGCGGCTCCTGGATGTCGCCGATGACGCGGGCGACGTAGGTGACGCCGAGTACGCCGAAGGCCATGCCCAGCGCCCCGCCGCTGCTCTCGGAGAGCTGCGAGGTCACCAGTGCGACCGCGCCGTAGACCAGCGCCGCGAGCGCGATCCCGAAGCACATCACCGCCGAGTCGACCGGGTCGAGCCCGACCCCGACGAGCGCCAGCGTGCTGGCGGTCGCGACGAGCACGTTGGTCAGGAAGACCTCGACGATGACCGCGATCGACGGCGCGTGCCGCCCGAGGACGCCGGCTCGCATCAGCTCGGAGCGGCCCGACTCCTCCTCGGCGCGGGTGTGGCGTACGACCTGCAGGATCGTCATCACCGCGAGCGCGATCGTCACCCAGAGGATGAGCTCGTTGGCCGCCGCGGCGCCGGTCGTGTAGTTGTCGAGGCCGTAACCGGGCCCGGCCATCGCGATCATCGCCGGGCTGCCCAGGGTGACCGCCCGGGCGGCCCGCGCCCCCGGGTCGTCGTCGAGCACCGAGTATTCGCCGCCCGGCGCCAGCGAGGCGAGGTAGAGCAGCGCGATCAGGGCGGTCCAGACCACGATCCGGATCCGGTCTCGCCGGAGCATGAACCAGATCAGGTGGCCGGTGCCGGTGAAGTCCGCGAGGGCCGTACGCCGCGGGGCCACCGCGGCGACGGCGCTCATGATGCCTCCCGCTCGGAGTCGGCGGTCTCGATGACGTCGCCGTAGTGGCGCATGAAGAGCTCCTCGAGCGAGGGTGGCGTGACGGTCAGGCCACGTACGTCCAGGTTGGTCAGGGTCTTCATGACCTCGCCCACCGCGTGGTTGTCGACGTCGAAGGCGACCCGGGTGCCGGCGCCGTTCTGGCTGGTCTCGAGGTCGTTGACGGCCTGCATCCTGCTCAGCGGGGAGGGGTCACCGCCGACGGTCGCGACGACCGAGGACCGGGTCAGGTGGCGCAGCTCGTCGAGCGTGCCGGACTCGACGGCGACCCCGGCACGGATGATCGTGACGGTGTCGCAGACCTTCTCGACCTCGCTGAGGATGTGGCTGGAGAGCAGCACCGACGAGCCCGCCTCCTTGGCCTCCCGGGCGTACTCGGTGAAGACGGCCTCCATCAACGGGTCCAGGCCCGAGGTCGGCTCGTCGAAGATGTAGAGGTCGGACTGGTCGAGCAGCGCGGCGACCAGGGCGACCTTCTGCCGGTTGCCCTTGGAGTAGGTGCGCGCCTTCTTGGTCGGATCGAGGTCGAACCGCTCCAGCAGCTCGGCCTTCCGCGCCTTGCGCTTCGCCTTGTCGCCGCCCGGCTTGAGCCGGGTGAGGTAGTCGATGCACTCGCCACCCGAGAGGTTCGGCCACAGGTTGACGTCGCCGGGGACGTACGAGATCCGCTTGTGCAGCTCGACCGCGTCACGCCAGACGTCACCGCCGAAGAGGCGGGCGGTGCCGGCGTCGGAGCGCAGCAGCCCGAGCAGGATCTTGATGGTGGTGGACTTGCCGGCGCCGTTGGGGCCGAGGAAGCCGGTCACCTGGCCGTGCTGGACGGTGAGGTCGAGGCCGTCGAGGGCCTTGAAGGAACCGAAGGACTTGTGCAGACCCGCGATCTCGACCGCGAGGGTGTTGTCGGACATGGGAACTCTCTTCCGCGTTGGGAGGGTAGGTGGACGTACGGCCGACAGGGCGGGGCATCACTCAGATGCGGGCTCCGTCGTGGCGTCCTGTGGCGGGTCCGGGACGTAGAGCAGGTATTCGTCGAGCATCCGACGCGTGGTGAAGATGCCCTGGGTGTAGAGCTCGACCATCGGGAGGTAGCTCGTGGTCAGGAAGCCGCGCACGATGCCGCTGATGTCGCTGGGGTCCTCGGCCGGGTTGAGGGTGAGCTCGAGCATGAGCGAGCCGAGGGCGGAGAGGACCAGGTAGCGAGCCCTGGCCGTCTCGTCGAGGCTCGGCTTGATCAGCCCGGCCTCGACGCCGTGCTTGGTGTAGCCGACCGCGTCCTCGATCATCTGCTCGATGAAGGTGCGGCCGACCGGTCCGCCGTCCTGCAGCGAGCGGAGGACGTAGCCGAGCATCGGCGCGTACTCGTCCGCGGCGGCGAACCTGTGCAGGATGCCCTGTCCGGAGGCCAGCTCGTCGATGGTGTCGTTCTTCGTCGCCCGGATCTCGGCGAGTATCTGCTCGTCGCACTCGGCGTGGAGCTCGTCCTTGGAGCCGAAGTGGTGGATCACCAGCGCCGGGCTGACCCCGGCGTCGGTGGCGATCGAACGGACCGAGGCACCGAAGCCGTCGCGCGCGAACCGCAGCACGGCGGCGTCGCGGATCCGGTCACGGGTGGTCGGGTCGGCAGGGGCTGAACGCATGTTTAATGCTAAACACGTGTTCAGCCCCTGCGCAAGGGGTTAGTCGATCAGTTCCTGGTCCAGCTGAAGTCGACCGCGATCGGGAAGTGGTCGGAGAGCATCAGGCCGGAGCCGTCCTCGCGGAAGTCGGCGTCCAGGTTGCGGTAGGAGGTCGCGCTCAGGTCGACCCCGCTGCCGTCGCGGTAGAGCACCTTGTCGACGACCTCGCACGCCACGCCCGGGTTCACCTCCGGGCACCCCAGGGCTGGGCTGCCGCGGTCGGGCTCGTCACCACTGCGTACGAGCTCCACCCAGGCGTCGGTCAGGCCGTTGGTGGCGGCGAAGTCGGAGATCCGGTCGCCCTCGCGGGTGTAGCGCGTGTTGGTGTCGCCCATGACGAGGACCGCGTTGCCGGCGGAGTGCTCGGAGATGTACGCCGTGAGCTGCTCGAGGTTGCCGCGGCGAGCGGCCTCGTCCAGGCTGTCGTCGCCGGCGTCGGCATGCAGGTTGTAGACGTCGATCCAGGTGTCCGGGGCGATCTGCGCGCGGTGGAAGGTGAACCCCTTCGGGGTCAGGCAGTCGGCCTGGTTGATCCAGCAGTCGTCCCAGGTGACGCGGTCGAGCGCCTCGTACGGCTGGTGGTGCAGGCTGTTCAGCCCGCTCCCGAACGGCACTCCGCCCGAGGTCGGGGTGCGGTGGGCGTGCACGTCGGTCGCGTAGAGGTAGGCGTGGTAGTTGAAGTCCTCCTGGACGTTGACGATGTCGAACTCGTCGATCCGCCGGCCGATCTCGTTGGTGGCGGACTTTCGGGGCGTGGGAGCGCTGGAGATGACTTCGGGCAGGCCGGCGATGTTGTACGTCAGCGCACTGAAGCTGCCCTCGATCGCCTGCGCCGGGGCGCCGATGAGGGGAAGGGCCGCGGCGAGCGAGGTCGTGGCGGCGAGGGCGAGGAGACGCTTGATCTGAGGCACGAGAAACTCCGATCGAGTGTGGGGGTTGACGGGCTCGCGAGGAGCCCACCCCATCGTGGCGGAGTTCGTGGTGCGTGTCCGAAGATCTCCTGCGTACGTCCTCAGCCCGCGTAGCGAGCGGCCCGCGCCGTCGGCTCGCCCGGCCCCGCTGCGAGCAACGCGAGCAGCTCCTCCTCCAGGGCGGCTCCGACCCGGCGGCAGAACTCCACCGGCTCGTCGGCGGCGTCGGGGGACTCCGCGACGATCCGGTCGACCACGCCGATCTGCTGGAGATCGACGGCGAGGACCCGCTGCGCCTCGGCCATCTCGGCGGCGTGGTCGGAGTCGCCGTGCACGATCGCGCTGGCGCCCTCCGGCGGTAGCGGGGAGAGCCAGGCGTGCTGCGCGGCGACCACCCTGTCGGCGGGGAGGAACGCGAGCGCGCCGCCACCGTTGCCCTCGCCGAGCATCAGGCTGAGCGTCGGGGTCTCGACGTTGACGAGGGTTCCCAACGTACGCGCGATCTCGCCCGCGATGCCGCCGTTCTCCGCCTCCGCCGACAGCGCCGCGCCGGGGGTATCGATGACGGTGACGACGGGGAGTCCGAGGCCGGCGGCGAGCTTCATCCCGCGCTGTGCCTCGCGCAGCCCTTCCGGTCCGAGCGGCTGATGAGCCTGCTCGCGCCGGTCCTGGGCCAGTACCAGGCACGGCGCCGACCCGAACCGCGCCAGCGCGATGATCAGCCCCGGGTCCCGCTCGCCCTGCCCGGTGCCGTTGAGGGGTACGACGTCCGAGGCCGCGATCCGGAGCAGCGCCCGCGCCCCCGGCCGGTCGGCACGCCGGGACCGCGTGATCGCGTCCCAGGTGTCGATCGCCGAGAAGCCACCCCCGTCGGCCGAGGCGTCGCTCGCGTCGGTCGAGACGTCACTGGCTGCCACCTCGGCCGACGTACGTGACGCCTCGGCCGACGTAGCTGACGCTTCGGCGGGGCGGCGGAGGTCGAGGATGGTGAGCACTCGGTCGACGAGCCCGGCGAGCTCGTCGGGAGGTACGACGCCGTCGACGAGGCCGTGGGCGAAGAGGTTCTCCGAGACCTGGACGCCGGAGGGGAAGGGGCGGCCGTTGAGCACCTCGTAGACCTTCGGACCGAGGAACCCCAGGAGCGCCCCGGGCTCGGCGACGGTGACGTGTCCCAGGGAGCCCCACGAGGCCATCACGCCGCCGGTGGTGGGGTGGCGCAGGTAGACGAGGTAGGGGAGTCCGGCGGTCTTGTGACGCGTGACCGCCTCGGCGATCCGCACCATCTGCACGAACGCCGGCGTTCCCTCCTGCATTCGGGTCCCGCCCGAGGCCGGGCCGGCCAGCAGTGGCAGCCCCTCGCGGGTCGCCCGCTCCACGGCCGCGATCAGCCGCTCGGCCGACGCGCGCCCGATCGACCCGGCCAGGAACCGGAACTCGGAGAGCACCACGGCCACCCGCCGCCCGGCGATCCGGGCCTCGCCGGTGACGACCGACTCATCGGTCCCCGCCCGCTCCCGGGCGCGCACCAGGTCGGCGGCGTACGCCTCGGGGAGCTCGCCGTGGACGGGCGGGGTGTCCCACGACGTCCAGGTGCCGGGGTCGAGGACGAGGTCGATCAGCTCAGCGGAGGTCAGGCCCATGCCCGGGACCATACCCCGAGTTGGCTCATTGGCTGAGCCTCTGTCCATCCATGGACACGGCGGGCATAGTCGATAAAGATGATTAACATTGACTAGAAAACCTCATGAAGGAGTCCGGAATGAACGCCCCACACGCCCCCGAGTTCCTCTGGTACCTGCCCAACTTCGTCGAGACCGGCCACCGCGGCGACACCGCCTCGACGGAGGAGGGGTACGGCACCCTCGACTACCAGGTCGGCCTCGCGGAGGCGGTCGAGAACGCCGGCTGGACCGGCGCCCTGCTCGGCACCAGCTGGGGGAGGCCCGACACCTTCACGGTCGCGACCGCACTGGCCGCGCGCACGACCACCTTCGAGCCGCTCGTCGCGATCCGCCCGGGCTACTGGCGCCCGGCCAACTTCGCCACCTCCGCCGCCACCCTCGACCAGCTCAGCCGGGGCAGGGTGCGGGTCAACATCGTCTCCGGTCAGGACGACCTGGCCGCCTACGGCGACCGCGAGGACTCGCGGGCCGCCCGCTACGCGCGGACCAAGGAGTTCATGCGGCTGGTGCGGCGGCTGTGGACCGAGGAGGACGTCACCTTCGACGGCGACCACTTCCAGGTCACCGGCTCCACCATCACCCCGCGGCCGTATGCCACCGACGACCGGCCGCATCCCCGGCTCTACTTCGGCGGCGCCTCGCCGGAGGCCGAGGCGGTGGCCGCGACCGAGGCGGACGTACAGCTCTTCTGGGGTGAGCCGCTGGACGGCATCGCCGAGCGGGTCGAGCGCCTGCGTGGGCTGGAGGGATCGCTGGGTCGTGACCTGGAGCCGCTCGAGTTCGGGCTCAGGATCACCACGCTGATCCGCGACACCCGCGAGGAGGCCTGGCGAGACGCGGAGGAGAAGGTGCGCCGGATGGCCGACAACGTCGGCGACCGCGAGTTCCGCCGCACCGGCCGGGCGGCGGTCGGGCAGGGCCGGCTCCTCGACCTCGCCGACCGTGGCGACGTGCTCGACGACTGCCTCTACACCGCCCCGGGACGCTATGGCGGTGGCGGCGCCGGAACCACCTGGCTGGTCGGCGACGCGGACGACGTCGCCGCCGCGCTGAGCCGCTACCAGGAGCTCGGCGTGACCCACTTCGTCCTCTCGGACACGCCCTACCGGACCGAGGTCGCCCGGGTCGGCGACGCGCTGATCCCGAGGCTGCGCGACGCGGGCCGGGTCGCGCTAACGGGGCCAAATGGCGTACGTCGGGCGTAGTTAACCGGAAAGACACGGTCCTGACCTGGGAAAACCATTGGTAGGTGGAGGGTGTTCGCTCTATTCTGGTAGCACCCGGTCTCACCACCGGGCGAAATTCACCTGACCTGTTGAAGGGCATACGCATGAGCACGCAGCACTCGACCACCGCCCCGGCGGCGTGGTCGCTGACCGCTGCGCACGAGCGCGACCCTCATGCCCGCGGGAGCCGACAGTGACCTGGGTGCATAGCTGCACCGGATCACTCCGGGCCGCTCCTGCGAGACATGTCTGTCTCGTCGGGGCGGCCCTTTTGTTTCTGTCCAGTGTTCCTGTCCGATCTGCACGCGATCTCTATCCGACTCTCCTGGGAGGTAACCGAAGATGACCACGACCGTGGGTGCCGTGACCCTGTACAACGCCTCCTTCGAGCCGCTCGGGAGGGTCTCGTTCAAGCATGCCGTGCGGATGCTCTTCCGCGAGGTGGCGGTGGTTCACGAGCAACAGGGCGACAAGATGATCGGGCCACATCCATGGCCCAAGGCGGTGCGACTGGTCCGCTACATCGCCATGCATTGGATGTACCGGCCGGCCGGCTACTCCCGCGAGGGAGTGCTCAGGCGCGACCAGCATCGTTGTGCCTACTGTGGCGGCCACGCCCGCACCATCGACCACCTGCTGCCACAGTCACGCGGCGGCAGATGGACCTGGCTGAATACCGTGGCGGCGTGCGGCAAGTGCAACGGGCGCAAGGGCAACCGCACGCCCGAGGAGGCCCACATGGCTCTCCGCATCGAGCCGTACGTCCCGACCCGGGCCCAGCTCGCCGCCATCCTCTGACTCCCGCCGTCAGAAGTCGGTGCTTCGGCGCCAGAAACCGACTTCTCGGCGGGAATTCAGGTTCTCGACTTGACGAGGCATTAATAAGTACGATGGACTTACAAACATGTCCAAGGCGAGGCGTCGTACGTTGCGGCCGATCGGTAAGTTGCTGCAGGAGGATGCTCGGCGGCATCACCGATCCCTGGTGCTCCAGCACCTCTTCGCGGTGGGTCCGGCGAGCCGCGCCGACCTGGCTCGGGCCTCCGGTCTGACCCGCGCGACGGTCTCCGATCTGGTGGGCAGCCTGCTCGAGGACGGGCTCGTCGAGGAGCTCGGAGCGCCGGTGGAGAGCCGGGTCGGGAAGCCGCCGATGCTGGTCGGGCTGGCTGCCGACGCCACGCACATCGTGACCATCGACGTCTCCGGTGACGACCAGGTCGCCGGAGCCGTGCTCAACCTGACCGGCGATGTCGTCCACCGCACCGCCAGGTGCCGGGAGGGCCGCACCGGAAGCGAGGCCGTACGTCTCGTGAAGGACCTGGTCACCGAGCTGATCGCGAGCACCGACCGGCCGATCCTCGGCGTCGGGATCGGCAGTCCCGGTGTCGTCGCGGCCGACGGCACCGTGGTCGCCGCGCCCAACCTGGGCTGGACCGATGTCGCCCTGGCCGATCAGGTGCGCCGCGAGAGCGGCCGACCGACGTACGTCGCCAACGACGCCAACACCGCGGTGCTGGGGGAGTACACCTTCGGCCAGTCCGGCGACGGCGGCCTGATGCTGATCCGGGTCGGGACCGGTGTCGGTGCGGGGCTCGTGCTCGAGGGAGCGCTGCTCCACGGGTTCGTCGACGCGGCGGGTGAGGTCGGGCACGTGACCGTCGACCCCGAGGGGCCCCTGTGCGCGTGCGGACGCAAGGGCTGCCTGGAGACCTTCCTCGCGGTGCCGCGCCTGCGGGAACGCCTCGAGACAGCCCACGACGATGCGCTCGTGGAAGCCGGCGAACATCTTGGAAAGGCATTGGCCCCTGTGGTCGGAACCCTGAATCTTCACGAGCTGGTCCTCTCCGGGCCGGCCGACCTCCTCGACGGCCCGCTGCGCGAGACCGCCGACCGGATCATCCGCGAGCGGACGATGCCGGTCAGCGGCGAGCCGCTGGAGTTCCGTACCTCGACGCTCGGCGAGGACGTCGTCATCGTCGGCGCCGCGGTGCTCGTCCTCGCCGGTGAGCTGGGGGTGTCGTGATGCCGTCCCCGACCACCGTCGAGACCCTGGCGCTGCGCGTCCAGGTCTCCGCCTTCGCCGGCCCCACCCTGCCGCCCGGCTATGCCGAGCTGCTCCGCGAGGGCCTCGGCGGGATCTGCCTCTTCGGCCCCAACACCGAGGCCGGTGAGCATTCCGTACGCCGCCTGGCGGCCGAGATCCGGTCGGCATCCGCCGAGGGCGGCTGGGCTCCGGTGATCACCATCGACGAAGAGGGCGGGGACGTCACCCGGCTGGAGGCGCTCACCGGATCCTCGGTGCTCGGCGCCGCCGCCCTGGGCGCGGCCGACGACCTGGCGCTGACCGAGGAGACCGGCCGGGCGATCGGGCTGCGGCTGGCCCGAGCCGGCATCAACCTCAACCTGGCACCCGTCGCGGACGTCAACTCCAACCCCGACAACCCGGTGATCGCGACCCGGTCCTTCTCCCGCGACGCCGGCGTGGCCGCCAAGCACGTGGCCGCGTGGGTGAAGGGCCTGGAGTCGGCCGGGGTCGCCGCCTGCGTCAAGCACTTCCCCGGTCACGGCGACACCGGACAGGACAGCCACGTCTCCCTCCCGGTCCTCGACGCATCCCTGGAGACCCTTCGCGACCGCGAGCTGGTTCCCTTCCTGGCAGCCGCCGAGGCCGGAGTCGCCTCGGTGATGACCTCCCACATCATGGTTCCGGCGCTGGATCCCGAGCTCCCCGGCACGCTCTCGGCGCCGGTGCTGGGGCTGCTGCGCGAGCTGGGCTACGAAGGGCCGATCGTCTCCGACGCCCTTGACATGGCGGGTGCCTCGGCGATCCGGGGGATCCCTGCGGCCGCGGTGCTCTCGCTCGCGGCCGGCGCGGACCTGCTGATCCTCGGACCCGACAAGCCGACCTCGCTGGTCCGGGACACGGCTGCCGCGATCGTGGCCGCGGTCGAGTCCGGTGAGCTGCCGCTCGAGCGGCTCCAGGACGCGGTCGCGCGCACCGACAAGCTGCTCGCCGACTTCGCCGGGGCGCAGCAGCGGCCGGAGGCCGCGCTCGACCCCCGGTTCGAGGAGCGCTCCCTCGAGGGCGCTCGCCGGGCGCTCGCGACGGCCAGCGACGACCTCAGCGAGATCCCGCACCTCGCCGGAGCCCAGGTCGTGACCGTCGACACCGAGGCCAACATCGCCGTGGGCGACGTGCCCTGGGGGCTGCCACCGGACATCGTCGTCCGCCCCGGTGACCCGCTCCCGGATCTCCCCGACGCACCCCTCATCGTGCAGGTACGTGACGCGCACCGCCGTCCCGAGGTGGGCCGGACGGTCGCCGAGCTCCCGGGCGCCGTGGTGCTGGTGGAGTGGGGGTGGCCCGGGACGTACGACGGGCCGAGGTTGCCACGACTGTGCCCGCAGGGTTTCTCCCTGCCGGGCGTGGCCGCCGTCACCGAGGTGCTGAGACGATCGGGATGGGGCAGATGAACGGCGCACGGGTAGGCCTCGACATCGGCGGCACCAAGATCCACGGCATCGCGATCGGCCCGGACGGGGCGGTGCTGGCCGAGGACCGTGCCGCCACCACCCCCGGCGGCGAGGGCGTCGTGAAGAGCGCGGCCGCGGTCGTCGCGAGCCTGCGGGACGCGCTCGACGGCGGCGAGATCCGCTCGATCGGGGTCGGCATCCCCGGCATCGTCGACACCCGCGCCGGCACCGTGAAGCATGCGGTCAACCTGGGCCTGGACGGCGACGCCTTCCCGCTCGCGGAACTGCTCGGCGCACGCACGGGAGCGGTCGTCACCCTCGAGAACGACACCAACGCGGCCACCCTCGGCGCGCACGCCGTCGAGGACGTCGACGACCTGGTCTACCTCTCGCTCGGCACCGGCCTGGCCGCCGGTCTCTACCTCAGCGGCGCGCTCCGCCGAGGCTTCCACGGCGCCGCCGGGGAGGTCGGGCACCTCCCGGTCGACCCGGAGGGTCCGGTCTGCGGCTGCGGACAGCGCGGCTGCCTCGAGCTGGTCGCCTCCGGTGCCGCGCTCGCCGCCGCCTGGCCGACGGCGACCGGCCACCCGGCCGCGGCGCTCTTCGCCGCAGCTGCCTCGGGTGACCCGGCGGCTGTCATCGTGCGGGACCGCTTCGCCGACGGCGTCGCCGCGGCCGTACGCTCGCTCGCTCTCGCCGTCGACCCTGAACGCGTCGTCATCGGCGGGGGTGTCGCGGCGGTCGGGGAGCCGCTGCGGGAGGCGATCGCCCTCGCGCTGGTCAGGCAGACCGAGACCTCGCCGTTCCTCGCATCCCTCGAGCTCGCCTCGCGCCTGCGGGTGGTCTCCGCCGCCCCGGTCGCAGCCATCGGCGCCGCCCTGATCACCCCAGTGAACGATCCGACGAAGGACTGACATGGAAGTAGTTGTCCTCGAGACCCCCGCAGAGGTGGCATCCCTCGCCGCGGACACGATCGAAGACGTCGTACGCCGCCGGGCGGCCGCAGGCACCCCCGCGGTGCTCGGCCTGGCCACCGGCTCGACGCCGCTGGCGACGTACGAGGAGCTCATCCGGCGCGCCCGGGACGGTCGCGGGCCGTCTTATGAGGGTGTGGAGACGTTCAACCTGGACGAGTACGTCGGCCTCCCCGACGGGCACGAGCAGTCCTATCTGGCGACCATCCGCCGCGAGTTCACCGACGCGATCGGCCTCCCGCCCGAGCGGGTCCACGGACCCGACCCGACCGAGGAGACCCTGCCGAGCGCCGGCGAGCGCTACGAGGCGGCGATCGTCGCCGCGGGCGGGATCGAGGTGCAGATCCTCGGCATCGGCTCCGACGGCCACCTGGCCTTTAACGAGCCCGGCTCGTCGCTGGCCTCGCTGACCCGGATCAAGACGCTCACGGCTAGGACCCGCACGGACAACGCCCGTTTCTTCGGCTCACCCGACGCGGTGCCGCACCACGTACTCACCCAGGGGCTCGGCACCATCACCCGCGCCGGACACCTGCTTCTCCTCGCCACCGGGGAGGGCAAGGCCGACGCGATCGCCGCCGCGGTCGAGGGCCCGGTCTCGGCGACCTGCCCCGCCTCCGTCCTCCAGCTCCACGGCCACGTCTCGGTCCTCCTGGACGAGGCTGCGGCCTCCCGCCTCGTACGCCGCGACTACTACCGTGAGGTCTACGCCGGGAAGCCGGACTGGCAGGGGCTCTAGAGAGCTTCGCGGAGGCGCTCGGCGGCGGTCTCCGGCGGGATGTCGTTGACCCAGAGCGCGACGCCGGACTCGATGCCGGCCAGGTACTTCAGCCGTCCCGGAGCCCGCCGGATGGTGAAGATCTCGGCGGCCAGGTGCCAGGTCTCCTCGCGGCCGGTCGGGGCCTGCTGCCAGCCGGCGATGTAGGGCACCGGACCGGCGTCGTCGAGGCCGTCCATCCGGCGCAGGCACTCCTGGTAGAGCGCGGCGAGGTCGTCCATCTCCGCAGGCGTCAGCCCCGGCAGCGAACCCACGTGGCGCCGCGGCACGACGCGGATCTCGTAGGGCCAGCGACCGGCGTAGGGCACGTACGCCACGAACGTCCCGTTCTCGGCCACGATCCGCGACCCGTCGGCGATCTCGTCGGCGAGCACCGCGCACTGCAGGCACTCGCCGGTCGCCTCCCGGTGGGCGTCCGCGGCGTTCACGAGCGACTCGATCCGCGGCGGCAGCACCGGCATCGCGTAGATCTGCCCGTGCGGGTGCTGCAGCGTCACCCCGATCTCCTCGCCGCGGTTCTCGAAGCAGAAGACGTACGCCACCTCCGGCATCGCCGTCAGCTGCTCGGTGCGGTGCGCGAGCGCCGCGAGCACCGTCCGTACCCGCTCGGGCGGAAGGTCGACGAAGCTCTGCTCGTGGTCGCTGGTGAAGCAGACCACCTCGCACCGGCCCCGCCCCGGCTGGGAGACGAACGGCTCCCCGGTCGCCTCGCCGACAGCGACCGTCGACAGCGCCGGGAACCGGTTCTCGAAGGCCACCACGTCGTAGCTCTCGGCCGGGATCTCGGTCAGTCTCCCGTCGACCGACGGGCACAGCGGGCACTCGTCCGAGGGCGGCTTGAACGTACGCGTCTGCCGGTGCCCCGCCACCGCCGTCCAGGTCGCGGTCAGCCGGTCCCAGCGCAGCTGCGACCCGCCCGCCCGCGGCTCCAGCGGCCGCTCGTCGTGCACCGACCGCAGCGTGGGCTGCTCGTCGAAGAACCAGATCTCGCGTCCGTCCGCCAGCTTCGCTGAGGTGGCCACAGGGGTGTTCGGCATGCGCCGATTATCACCTGCGCAGCCGCGGCGGCGACGACCGGATGCGGTGATCCGGCGATCTGAGTTCCCGTTGCAACACTACATAGATCTAGGTAGTGTTGCAGCCATGAAGGAGATGCGCGTGCCGATGACGGCTGCCTCCCGAATGGGGGTGTCGGCGCTGGCTGCCAAGAGCTCCGAGGGTCGGATCATCTTGACGAGCCACGGCCGGGCAGTGGCCGTGATCGGGTCGGCGGAGCATCTCGACGACGACCTCCGCGCGCTGCGGGAGGCGACGGCTCGAGTGCTCGACGCGGCAGCCGACATCGTCTCCGCGCGTGGCGCGATGCTGTCTCTCGAGGAGACCTGTGAGCGGCTCGGTGTCGATGTGAATCGCGTCCGCGAGCGGGCCTCAGCGCACCGCGACGTCGCCTAGGCCCGTGCGAGGAGGCGAGAGGTTTCCGGACGACCAGGCGTACGTCGAGTTCAATGATGCGTTCGTCGAGTCGCTCGAGCCGCTGACGATCGCGCAGCGCGAGTCTCTCCTGGCCGATGTCGTCGCACTGTGCCGCAACCCGTCCGGTGCACACCCGCTCAGCAACCGGGGTGGGCAGAAGCTCGCGGGGTGGAACACCCTCGACGTACTCCAGAAGGAGTACCGGGTCGTCTTCGCCAGCCGGGTCGACGTCGTCGACGGGGTTCCGGTCGGGATGATCGAGGTGCTGGTCGCGGGGCCACGCAGGGCGGAAGCGGCCTACGACATGGCGGCCGCGCTCGTTCGCAGCGGGCGGATCGACCCGGACCTGATGACCGAGGTGTGGGAGGTGCTCGCCCTGGTCGAAGTGGTCGCGGAGGAGGTCGGCCTCGACGGCTGGGACTACCGCCCCGAGCCTGCGCCTCCGGGCATGGTCAAGGCTGCCGTCGTCGCCGGGATCCTCGACGAGGTGACGGCGGCGAACCTGTCGAAGGACGAGCTCGAGGCCGCGATGACCCACGGCTGGGACGCGGACGGCGCTCCCGATCCGGTCGCTGCCCTCGCCGCGGCGATGAGACGTGCTCGCGCGGGCGCCGAGCCGTTGGACCTGACCCGAATCATGTCCGGGCGTCGCGAACCACGCTGCGGCGCCATCCTCAAACGTGCGAAGCGTCCCTGTATCCGGCGCGAAGGGCATCCCGGGCCGCACCGGTCCAGCTAGCTACTTGCTGACGCAGGCCTGGGCGGCGCCCTGGGAGACGTTGCCGTTCTCGCCGAGGGAGCGGACCTGGATGCAGACCTTGGTCGCCCCTTCGAGGCGTACGACCGCCTTGGGCTGGCTCACGTTGCCGCTGGTGGAGTTGTCGCCGACCCACTTGTAGCCGGTCGCTCCGGAGACGCCGGACCAGGTGAAGACGGCGCGGTTGCCCTTGAGCGTGCCCTTGACCTTGCCCGGGGCGGCGGGGCCGGTGACACCGGGGAGGTCGGTCTCGACGGGCGGGGGCGGGACCTCGTCGGGCTTCTCGTCCTCGCCGCCGCGGGAGAGCACGATGCCGATGACGGCGGCGATGAGGAAGAGGACGACGACGCCGATGATCGCCGGGGTCTTGCTGCGGCTCTCCGACGGGCGCGCGCCGGTGAGGACGGACGGGCCCTCCTCGGTCCGCGGGTAGCTGAACCGGGTGCGGTCGCCGGAGGGCGAGCCTGCGTCCGCCATCGGAGCCGAGGCCAGCGAGGCCGGGGGCTGGGTGATCGGCGCCTGCGCGATGACCTGGGACGGCGGCTTGAGCTCGGTCGCCTTCTCCATCTCCGGGTCGCTGGGCGGGGAGGGGAGCCGCGCGCGGCCCGATCCCGTCGTGGGTCCTTCGCCCCTCGCGGCCGGAATGTCGGGAACGACCGGGATCGACCCGCTGCCGCCGGCGTCGCGGTCGAGGACCTGCACCTCGGTGCGGCCCAGCCGCAGCTCCTGCTCGATCCGCTGGAAGTGGCGGGCCAGATCGAGGGCCGTCCGCGGCCGGTAGGTCGGGTCCTTCGCCATCGCCTGCTGGAGCACGCGGTCGAGCGAGGGCGGTACGTCGGGGCGCCCGGTCGCCGGGGGAGCCGTGTGCAGGATGCGGGAGAAGACGGCGCGGTCGGAGTTGTTGCCCCGCTCCGCGAACGGCGAGCGCCCGACGAGGAGGTGCCAGACGGTCGCGGCCAGGGAGTAGACATCGGAGGCCACCGAGCCGTTGGACGCCGAGGTGAGGACCTCGGGCGGCGACCACGGCAGCGAGACGCCGATGTCGCCTTCGTCGTCACGCGGGCGGCCGGCGATGCCGAAGTCGGCCAGGCCGGGTACGTCGTAGCGGGAGAGCAGGATGTTGGACGGCTTGATGTCGCGGTGGATGATCCCGGCGCGGTGCGCGGTCTCGACGGCCGAGGCCATCTGGATCCCGAAGCGCAGCGCATCCTGCACCTTCATCGGGTTGTTGCGTACGCGAGCACCGAGGTCGTTGTTGGGGTAGTAGCCCATCACCAGGTACGGCCGGCCGTCCGGCGTCTCACCGGCGCTGTGCACAGGGACGATGAACGGGTGCTCGGCCAGCTCGGCCATCACCGCCGCCTCGGCGGCGAACTGCGCCCGCTGCGCCTCGGCGAGATCGGAGGAGCGCATCAGCTTCACCGCGACCCGGACCTTCGGGTGGTGGCGCTCGTAGAGATAGACGTCGGCGAACCCGCCGGAGCCGAGCCTGCTCAGGCAGGTCATCCCGGGCAGCTCGGGGCCGAGCTCCGGAGGTGGCGTCTGATTCACCCGAGAACCTCGTAGGTCAGGTTGATGGAACCGGCCAGGCTCACCACCGCGCCGGGCTCCAGTGCGTACTCCTCCATCGGCCGCATCTGCTGCGGCCGCCCGCCGGGCAGGGTCAGGTAGGACCCGTTGGCGGAGCCGAGGTCGCGTACGAGCACCTGCCACTCCTCCAGTCGGACCTCGGTGTGCAGCCGGCTGATGTCGGGCAGCATCACCTTCACCAGATGCGGAGGTACGCCACCGGCCCCCGTGTTGCCGTTGGCATCAGCGCGCGGCGACCGCCCGAAGACGGCACCGCGGTCCAGGATGACGACCCGGCCGTCGCCCAGCTTGAGCTGGCCCAGCGCGGGGCGCGGGACCGAGACCGGCTGCTGGTGCGGCGGCAGCGCCATCCGGCAGATGCGGCAGGTCGGGGAGTAGGGCGGCGAGGCGTGGCCCTGCGGGCAGTAGACCGCCCACACCGTCGGCCCGCCCGCCGGCGGCACCGGGGTCGGGGTCGGGACGTCGCGGACCCGCGTCGACATGTCGTTGGACGGAGCCGGCGGCGCCGGCGCGGGCATCGGCGGGGGAGGCGCGGAGGGCCGTGGAGCTGGCGGCGTCGCGGGCGGGGGTGAGGGCTGCCGGTCCGGCGGACCCCACGCGTTCGGGTCGGGCTTCTTGGCACCCTTCTTGCGCCACGGCAGCCCGTCGATGATGCCCTTCTTGGCCTCGGGCGCGGGCTGGGAGGGTGCCACCGGTGGCGGCGGGACGGGCGAGGGCGGAGGGCTCTGGAAGGACGAGACGCCCGGCATCCCCGGAGGAGGCGCGGACGGTGGCATCGCGGGCGGCGGAGCGGCGGCCAGGTCCGAGCGCCGGATGGTGTGGTCCAACGGCATCATGGTCGACTCGACGTGCACCTGAGCCGAGAAGTCGGGGTCGAAGACGACGTCCAGCGAGCGCGCGTGGGCGGTGTCGACCAGCGGCTGGTCCTCCTCCATCCCGCCCCAGGCCCCGTTGGCCAGCTCGGCCCGTTCGGGGACGGCGGCGAAGTGACCGTCGGCCCACTTGCCGGAGACGTCGATGCCGTCGATGAAGACCGGCACCTCGTTGACGACGGCGGTCACCTTGGCGGGGGAGCGCACGGCGTACCGCACCCGTGGGCCCTCGCGTCCGATCAGCGCGAAGCCGGGGGCTCGCGGCCCGTCCGCGGAGAGCAGTCCGGCGATCGCGTCGACAGGGTGGGGGTCGGCCAGCGCGGCCTGGACACCACCGACCCGCGGGTCACCGGGCCCGAGCTGCACCAGCGCCCAGCACCGGTCGCCCTTCAACGCGAGCCAGTGCCCGGCACAGTAGGTAGCGGTATCACTCATGGGACGACGAGACGTCCCCTGCGGATCGTGCGGAGCCTGATGTCGAGACGTCAGTCTCCGCGGGCGCGGCGAAGAGCGAGGGAGGGGGTGTCACGAGTACCACAGTGACATTGTCGCGCCCGCCCGATGCAACCGCGGCGTCCACCAGCCTCTGGGCGAGGTTGTCGATGCTTCCGCCCACCCCGAGCGTCTTGGACGCGATCTCATGGATCTCGTGGTCCTCGAGCTCGCCGGTGAGACCGTCGGAGCAGAGCAGGAACAGGTCCTCGGGCGACACGGCCATCAGCCAGGTGTCCGCCTCGGGGGACGGGTAGGTGCCGAGCGACCGGGTGATGACGTTGCGCAGCGGGTGGACGCGAGCCTCGGCGGCGGTGATCATCCCCGCCTCGACCATGACGGCGACCTCGGAATGATCGACGGTCACCTGCGTCACGCCGGCCGGGGAGAGCCGGTAGACACGCGAGTCGCCGACGTTGAACACCAGCCAGTGGGGAGCGCCCCCGGACTCGACCAGCGCCACGCCGGTCAGGGTCGTACCCATGCCCTGCTTCTCGGAGTTGCGCGCCGCCTCCGAGGTGATCGCGGAGTTGGCGGCGTGGACGGCGTCCTGGATGTCCTCGGGAACCGGGCAGATGGTCGCGAAGCGGCTCTGGAAGGTCTCCACCGCGAGGGCGCTGGCGACATCGCCGCTGGCATGACCGCCCATCCCGTCGGCGACGACAGCCACCGCGGGCAGCATGACGAACGAGTCCTCGTTCACTTCGCGGACCCGGCCGACATCAGTCGCCCCCGCGGCACGCAGGGCTGGGTAAGCGGTCATGCTGTTCCTTTGAGGTGCCAGATCGGGACGTCCCGGTCAGGATGCGAAATAGTGGTGCTGGAAGCGGACACTTTAGAACATCACGTACGGTATCGGTGAGCGTGTTCACTGAGCCGTGTGCCACGTTTGGCTCATTAGTGTGGCTTGAACCCCTGGGCCCGCCTAGAGTAAGCCCGGCTTTTTGCGTCGGCTGGCCGATTTGGCATGGAAGGACTTGGGGAGAGTCTTGGTGGCACGTTTCGGGATGGCGCCCGGCTGGATGCGGCGTCATCGGACCTCCATCGCGTCCTGGGCCGCTCTTGCCGTGGTTGCGAGCGGTTTGACGATCTACGCGATCCAGTCGACGGGCTACCCCGTGCACAAGGCCGATCTCGACGACGGCGGCATCTGGGTCACGAACCAGTCCTGGGGCACCCTCGGCCGGCAGAACCGCCCCGTCGCCCAGCTCGACGGCGTCGTCTGGGCGGGCAACGAGGCCGGGTCCAGGTCCGAGCGCGCCGGCCTCGACGTGGTGCAGAACGGCATCGCGGTGGCCTCCGTCGACCGCGACGCCCGCACGATCACGCCGGTCAACACCAAGCTCGCCGAGGGCATCGACGACGACGCGGTGACCGTGAAGGACAGCCGCGTGGTGATGGGTGGCAACACCATCGGCGTCGCCGAGCAGAAGACCGGCAAGGTCTGGCTCACCTCCGTCGACCCGACCATCGGCGTCGGTGACCTCTCCGACCTCTCCGGCTCGACGAAGCCCACCGAGACGGTCGGCGCCGACGCGGTGCTGGCCATCGGCGCCGACGGGACCGCGTACGCCGTCTCGGCCGCCAAGCGGACGCTGACCGCCTTCGCCCCGGACGGAGATCGGTTCGCCGACCCCGAGGAGACCAAGCTCCCGAAGGCTCCGGAGTACGCGGAGACCCCGACCTCGGCGACGGTCGTCGGCGGCGACGTCATCACCCTCGACCAGGCCGGCTGGCTGCTCGGCGCCTCCAAGGGCTCCGACGTCGCCGTGGACTTCGGCGACACCGCTGAGAGCGCGGTCCTCCAGCAGCCCTCGGTCAAGGCCACGGAGGTCCTCGTCGGCGACGCGACGGGACTCAAGGCCGTCAAGCTGAGCAACGGCGAGATCCGCCACGTCGCGGAGTCGGCGGGCGACCCCGCCGCGCCGGTCCGGCTCGGCGACTGCGTCTTCGGCGCCTGGGCCAACGGCTCGACCGGCTCGGTGGCGACCCAGTGCGGCGAGGGCGAGCCCGTCCTGGGCGAGATCCCGGCCCTCGGCCCGGCCGCCGAGCTCGAGTTCCGGATCAACCGGGGCCAGCTGGTGCTCAACGACCTGCGCAACGGCGATGTCTGGGAGATCGACGGCGCCGACATCAAGAAGATCTCGAACTGGGAGGCGTTCCAGCCGCAGACCGAGAAGCAGAACCAGAACAAGGACAAGCAGCAGCAGCAGACCAAGGCCGCTCAGGCGCCGAAGGCCAAGGACGACCAGCTCGGTGCCCGAGCGGGACGCACCACGGTCCTGCACGTCCTCGACAACGACTCCTCGGCCAAGGACTCGATCCTCAGCGTGGTCTCGGTCGGCAAGGCCTCCGTCGACGGCGTCGAGGCCACCATCGCACCCGACCGGCAGTCGATCCTGGTCACCGCCCCCGAGTCGGCCGAGGGCAAGAAGACCAGCTTCAAATACACCGTCGACGACGGCCTCAAGGGCAAGGCGGGCCAGGACGACGCCAGCGTGGAGCTCAAGATCGAGGGCTCGGGCGGCACCGGCAAGCCGACGCTGCGTGAGCACTACACGCCGACCGACTACACCGTCGCCGCCGGCGGCACCGTGGAGATCCCGGTGGTCGGCGACTGGCGCGACGAGCGCTACGGCGACCCGGTCACCGCGCAGTCCCCGACCGCGTCCAAGGGCAAGGCGAGCGTGACCCCCGACGGCCTGGTCCGCTACACCGCGGCCCCGGACGCCACGGGGAACGAGAGCCTCGGCTACCAGGTCAGCACCGGCGGCAAGCCGTCCAAGGACAAGGTGCGGATCAACATCGTCGCCGGGGCCAACACCGCGTCCCCCGAGCCGAAGGACGACGTCGCCGAGGGCACCCAGGGCTCCTGGGTGACGATCCGTCCGCTCGACAACGACATCCCCGGCGCCGACCCGTCCAACCTCGACGCGAGCCTCACCCTCGCCGGTGACGTACCGCCCAAGGGCGGCCTCGAGGTCAGCACCGACCGGGAGACCGGCGTGGTGCGAGCCCGGGGAAGCTCGCCGGGCACCTACCAGCTCAGCTACAACGCCGGCTTCGGGGCGGCGAAGCCCGCCTCGGCGAAGATCCGGGTCGACGTCAAACCCGCCTCCCAGGCGGCGGACGAGCCGATCGCGACCCCGGACACGACCGCCGTCCTCGGCACCTCGACCCGCACCCTCGACGTCCTCGCCAACGACTACGACTCCCGGGGCCGGCTCCTCGCCGTGACCCACGCCGAGCCGGTCGGCGACAGCGACCTGACGGTCGCGGTGCTCGACGGGCGCTGGCTGCGGATCCAGGCGTCGAAGCCCGACATGGACCCGGCCACCCAGGCGATCCGCTACACGATCAGCAACGGAGCGGCGGAGGCCGAGGGGTCGGTGACCGTGAGCCAGCGTCCGGCCCTGCGCGGCGCCGAGAACGCCCCGGAGGCGGTCGACGACGAGGCCACCGTGAGGGCCGCCGACTCCGTCTCGATCCCGGTCCTCGACAACGACTCGACCCCCTCGGGTGACCCTGTCGGCCTGGTCGTCGACCAGACCATCGAGACCAAGGGCCAGCTGCAGGTGCTGGGCCAGCCGACGGTCGGCGAGGCCTACATCGACGGCAACCGGGTCCGCTACGTCGCCCCCGACGACGTGAAGGGGCCGGTCGACGTCGACGTCCGCTACGTCGTGCAGAACACCGGTGACCCCTCCGCGGAGCACTCCTCGGGCAACATCCGCATCCACGTCAAGCCGCTACCGAAGAAGAAGGCCGACAACTCCGCACCCGCGCCCAAGGCGCTGGAGTCGCGGGTCGTCCAGGGTGACGAGGTCACGCTGCGGCTGCCGACGGTCGGCACCGATCCCGACGGCGACTCGGTCTCGGTGACCCGGATCAACAGTGCGCCCTCCTACGGCCGCGTCCTGGCCCACGGCGCCAACACGATCACCTACCAGGCCTTCCCGAACGCCGCCGGCACCGACGAGTTCACCTACGAGGTCAGCGACCCGTTCGGTGCCGTCGCGACCGGCACGGTGCGGATCGCCGTCGTCGCACCCGGCGCGCCCCAGCGTCCGGTCGCCGTCGACGACCTGGTCACGCTCGATCCCACCAAGAAGCTGACCTACGACGTGCTCGCCAACGACCTGCGTACGCCGGGGACCGAGCTGCACCTGGCCTCCACCGACAAGGTCGAGGGCTCCAACGTCACCCAGCGCTCCGACGGCATCGTCACGGTCGAGGGTGGCTCCGAGGAGCCGTTCCAGCACATCCCCTACCGCGCCACCACGGGTCTTCACGAGGACACCGGCGAGCTGGCGATCCGCTATCAGGAGGGCTACGACAACCCGCCGATGGCCGGGATCGTGGTCGCCCGCCCGGAGGGTGACTCCTCGACCACCACCGTCGACGTGATGACCAAGGTGACCGACATCGACGACGCGCTCGAGGACCTCACCGTCGACGCGGTCAAGGGTCCCTCGGTCGGCGAGGACGAGTCCAAGCCGAAGATCGACGACGGCAAGGTCACCCTGCCGGTCGGCGACACCACCCGGGTCTGGACCTACCGGGTCACCGACCCCGACGGGGCCCAGGCGGTCGGCTCGATCTACGTCCCCGCGCGCCCCAAGGACGCCCCCTACCTGAAGCCGGGCTCCGAGCTCCAGCTCAACCCGGGGGAGACGAAGAACGTCGACATCACCGAGTACGTCGAGGACCCCGAGGGCGACCCGGTGGTGCTGACCACCACCGACAAGATCGTGGCCGCGCCCGAGGGCATGCTCAACACCGGGGACACCACCGCGACGACCGTGAAGGTCACCGCCGGTGAGACCAAGGGCCCCGCGACCCTGACCTTCGAGGTCGCCGACCGCGAGAAGATCACCTCCGCGGACGCCCACCTCTCGGTGATCTCCCTGCCGGTCCAGATCGGCAAGGAGGAGCCGGAGATCAACTGTCCGAGCACCCCGGTCGAGGTCCCGGAGAGCGGCAACGGCGCGCTGGTCGACATCGCCGCCATCTGCCACGTGTGGACCGCGGACCCGGGCGACGCCGACGACCTCGACTTCACCGCCGAGGTCGGCGACGGGCTCGACGGTGTCGAGGTCAAGCCAGAGGACGGCGGCCTGCGGCTCACCGCCGAGCGCGCCGACGCCGGCGCCCAGGGCGCGCTGGAGATCGGTGTCGAGGGCACCGACGCGACCGGTCAGCTCCTGGTCACCGTGATCGCGCTGCCGGCTCCGTCGCTCTCACCGATCAAGCCCTTGCAGACCGAGGCCGGTAAGACGGTCGCCATCGACCTGGCCGACTACCTGCAGACACCGGTGCCGTCGGAGTCGCAGGAGATCGTGATCACCAAGCTCGACCCGGTCGACGGTGACTCGCCTGACATGGGCAAGGCCAGTGGCTCGAAGATCACCTTCAACACGCCCGAGGAAGGTCACGGCCACTACCGCTACGCGATCGAGGTCAGCGACTCCGGCAAGGACTCCAAGCGGGTCAAGGCGACCGGCGTCATCGAGGTGGACGTCATCGACGTTCCTGGTGCGCCGACGGGGCTGCGTACGACCTCCGACTTCCTCTCCAACGTGGTCGCGCTGTCGTGGAACGCGCCGAAGGACAACGGCGACGACCCGATCCAGCGCTACGAGGTGGAGGCCAACGGCGACCACGTCCAGGACTGCCCCACGACCTCGTGCCGGATCACCGGGCTGAAGAACGGCGTCGTCTACGACTTCCGGGTGCGCGCGGTGAACTCCGTGGGCCCGAGCCGCGAGTGGAGCAACTCGGCCGAGGGCGAGCCCGACGCCTACACCGGTCCGGTGCAGAACCTCCGCGTGACCCGCCAGCGCGACCACAAGGTCGAGCTGAGCTGGAGCAAGCCGGCCGCGTGCGACTGCTCGGACGTGCAGAAGTACCGGATCAGCTGGCCGGGCGGCGGTATCAAGGACATCTCCGCAGGTCAGACGACCTATCCGGCGGCGGTCAGCTCCAACGGCGACCCGGTGCAGTTCACCGTCGTGCCGCTCAACGACAAGGGCGTCAAGACCAACAAGGGCCCGACGGCGACGGTCGAGGGGATGGGTGCCGGCAAGCCGGACACCCCGGCGACGCCGACCTTCGAGTGGGCCAACACCGCCAACAACTCCGGCAAGGCGGTGACCGTCTCGTGGAGCCCGGTCGCGGCCAACGGCCCGGCGCCGGTCACCTACGAGGTACGCCGCACCGGCGGCACCGGCGAGAAGATCGTCTGCTCCTGGGTGACCGAGACCAGCTGCCGCGACGACGTCGCCAACGACGGCACGATCTACACGTACGCCGTCAGGGCCCGCAACGCGGAGGCGACCTCGCCCCGCGAGACCGGCTCCGGTGGTTCGCCGGAGGCGCACATCTCCAGCTACTCCGCCGGCGGCACGGTCGAGGCGGCGGCGACGCCCGAGGCGGTCTCCTTCGCCAGCGCGACCCCGACCGGGGCCAACGGCACGGCTGAGATCGTCTTCACGCCGCAGGCCTCGCACGGCAAGACCAACCGGGTCGAGTGCCAGCGTGGCGGCTCCTCCTGCGGGAGCTGGACCTACTCGCCCGACGGCGCCGGTCAGCAGACCAAGACGATCACCGGCTTCACCAACGGCACCTCGACGACCGTGCAGCTGCGCGCCTGCAACGACTCCGCCGGCGGCACCGGGGCCGGGGCGTCCTGCGGTGCCTGGTCGTCGAAGAACGTGACCACCTACGGTCCGCTGGGCACGCCGTCGATCTCGGCGAGCGTGGACGGCAACAAGGTCAACTGGAACGTCAGCTACAACCCCAACGGCAAGGCAGCGACCGTCACCGTCAAGCGTGGTGGCACCGAGGTCGCCCAGTTCACCACCGGCACCGGCTCGGGCAGCCGATCGGGCACGGACACGGCGCCGGAGTGGAACACCTCCTACACCTACACGGTGACGATCAGCGACTCGGGCAGGTCCAGCAAGTCCGACTCGGTGACGGTCCGGACCGACCCGCCGCCGGACCCGGTCCTCGAGGTGAACAAGGCCGGCGAGTGCACGGGCGCATCCTGCCCCGAGCCGGACGTGGCCTGCGGCGGCACGTGCTGGTACGTCGGCTCCACCATCACCGACCTCGCCTTCCCGGGCAAGACCTGGGAGTGCAGCACGAACTCCACCACCTCGCGGTGGAATGTGAACATCGGGAGCAACGGCAAGGGCACGGGCAGCGGCCGCGGCTGGGTCGGCGCCAACACCCCGTTCCGAGTGACCTGTACGACCTCCGGGCGACCCAACCTTTCGAAGAACGTTACGTGGTAGGAGAGAAGAAATGACCGTCACGCAGGAGCAAGCGCGCTGGTTCCACGAGACCTTCGAGAAGCTCGCCGACAATGTCGAGAAGGCTGTGCTGGGCAAGCGCAACGTGATCCGCCTGGTGCTCACCGCGCTGCTCTCCGAGGGCCACCTGCTCCTCGAGGACTACCCGGGCACGGGCAAGACCCAGCTGGCCCGCGCGCTGGCCAACACGGTCCAGGGGTCGCACGCCCGCATCCAGTTCACGCCCGACCTCCTCCCGAGCGACGTGACCGGTGTGACCGTCTACGACCAGGGCAAGGGCGCCTTCGAGTTCCACCCCGGCCCGATCTTCCACTCGATCGTGCTCGCCGACGAGATCAACCGTGCGTCCCCGAAGACGCAGTCGGCGCTGCTGGAGGTCATGGAGGAGGGCCGGGTCACCGTCGACGGTGCCACCCGCGAGGTCGGCCGGCCGTTCATGGTGATCGCGACCCAGAACCCGATCGAGCAGGCCGGGACGTACCGGCTGCCCGAGGCGCAGCTGGACCGTTTCCTGATGAAGACGTCAGTCGGCTACCCCGACCAGAACGCCACCGTCGAGCTGCTGATGAACTCCTCGGTCCGCGACCGGGCCACGCTGGTCACCCCGATCATCACCGCCCCGACGGTCACCCAGATGGCCGAGATGGCCGATCAGGTCTACATCGACCCCGCGATCGTCGCGTACGTCTCCGCGCTGATCGACGAGTCGCGTCGCCACAAGCACATCCGCCTCGGGGCCTCGATGCGTGGCTGCCTCGCCCTGGTGCGCACGGCCAAGGTGTGGGCGCTCGCCGAGGGCCGCTCCCAGGTGCTGCCCGACGACGTCAAGTCGCTCGCCGAGCCGGTGCTCTGTCACCGCCTGATACTCGACCCGGAGGCGATGTTCAACGGCGTCACCGTCGAGGACGTCATCGGCGACCTGCTCACCTCGGTCCCGGCTCCCACCGAGCGTGTCGCCTGAGATGAGCAAGGCCCGCAACCTCGTTGCTGACCTGCGGAAACGACTCGCCCCGGTAGCGTCCGGGGCGGGTTCGGTCTACTCGTTCGTCGCCGACCGGGTCCGTCCGTGGTTCGGCACGGTGACCTCGATCGGCTGGGGTGTGCTGCTCCTCGGCGCGCTCGCCTGGGTCGCCGCGACCGCGCTCGGCTGGATCGAGGCGGCCGTGGTGGCGATGGCGGCGCTGTTCCTGGTGATCGGCGCGGCCTTCTTCATGATCGGGCGCACCCGGCTCGCGGTGGCGACCGTGGTCGAGCCGCCGCGCGTCGCCGTCGGTCAGGCGCTGACCGGCGAGCTGCGCGCCCGCAACGAGGCGCGCGGACCGCTCGTCTCGACGAGCCTGGAGTTCCCCATCGGAGCCGGTGGGGTGACGTACGACCTGCCGATGCTGCTTCCCGGTGCCGAGCACACCGAGCTGTTCGTGGTGCCGACCCAGCGCCGGGGGGTGATCGACGTCGGGCCGGTCCGGACCGTACGCGGCGACCCGCTCGGCCTCTTCCGGCGGGTGCAGGAGTGGACCGACCGCACCGAGGTGTTCGTCCACCCCCGCACCACTCACCTGGAGCCCTTCGGGGTCGGTCTGGTCCGTGACCTCGAGGGGACCACGGCGCAGAACACCTCGATGAGCGACCTCGCCTTCCACGCCCTGCGCGAGTACGTCCCGGGCGACGACCTGCGCCACATCCACTGGCGCTCCTCGGCACGCCACGGCCAGCTGCTGGTGCGCCAGTTCCTCGACACCCGCCGTTCCCACATCGTCGTCATCGTCGACTCCTCGCCGATGTCCTACGACTCCGAGGAGGAGTACGAGACCGCGATGTCGATCGCGGGCTCGCTGCTGCGTCGCGGGATCCTGGACGAGTTCGACGTCTCGTTCGCGACCGGCGACGTGCTGATGGTGCGGGCCACCGCGGCGAACGGGGGAGGGCGCTCGGCCCTGGATGCCTGCTCCCGGGCGACCCCGCAGCCGTCCAACCTGATCGAGATCACCGCCGAGGCCGCCCGGCAGGCGCCGGACGCGTCGCTGGTGATGCTGGTGACCGGCCGCTACCCCGAGTTCGTCGCGCTGCAGCGCGCGGCCGGGCAGTTCTCGGTCGACGCCACCACCGTCGCCGTACGGGTCGACTCCTCGCAGCGCGCCGGCTTCAAGGCCGTCGCCGACCTGCCGATGCTCACCCTGCCCGACCTGGACCAGCTGCCGATCGTGCTGTCGAAGGGGTTGTCCGGATGATGAGTCGACACCATGCCGTCGACGGCCTCCTGCTGTTCCTCCTCGGCACCATCGCCTTCCTCGGCTTCGACGACACCTACGCCGGCTGGACCTACCTGGTCGCCGGTGTCGCCGGGCTGCTGCTCGGGATCCTCATCGCCTTCGTCGGCCGCGGACAGCCGGTGGTCGTGCTGGCCGTCGCGATGCTGGCCGCCTTCTTCGTGCTCGGTGGCGCGGTCGCGCTGCACGGGCTCGGCAACCTCTCCTTCCTCCCGGTCCCCGACACGCTCGGCACGCTCGCCGACAACTCCGTGCACGGCTGGAAGCGGCTGCTGACCACGCTCCCGCCGGTCGACGGCGGGGCGCTGCTGACGATCCCCTACATCCTCGGCCTCGTCGCCGGCTGTGTCGGTTTCGCCCTGGCGCTGCGCGTGAAGGCGGCTCTGCCGCCGGTGCTGGTCGCGTTCGCGCTGCTGGCCGGAGTGATCCTGCTCGGCGTGACGGACCCGTCCAAGACCGCCCTGCTCGGCGCGCTCTTCGGGGCGCTCGCGATCACCTGGCTCTGCATCCGTGGGATGCGGGCCCGTGCCCTCGCGGCTGGTGGCCGCCGACTCTCGCGGACCGCCATCGGTGCCTTCCTGTGCCTGGGGGCGGCCGGGCTGGCGTTCCTCGCCGGGCCGCTGCTCCCGGGTCTCGCGCCCGAGCGCACCGTGCTGCGCGGCGAGATCGAGCCGCCCTTCAACGTCGGCCAGTACCCATCGCCCCTGGCGGGCTTCCGGGTCTACACCAAGGGCTACCAGACGCCGGAGGACGACCGCCGGCTCTACGAGAAGGACCTGTTCACCGTCTCGGGCCTGCCCGAGGGCACCCGGGTCCGGGTCGCGGCGATGGACTCGTACGACGGCACCGTCTGGCGTGCGGCCAACGACTCCGGCGAGACCGAAGGTCCCGAGGACACCTTCCAGAAGATCAGCTCGACGCTGCGCAACCCGCTCGCCGACGGCAAGCAGGTGCGCGGGACGATCACGATCGGGGAGGACTTCGGCGGCGTCTGGGTGCCGCTGCCGACCGCGCTCACGCACATCTCGTTCGACGGCCCCGACTCCGACTCGTTCCGCTACAACCTGGCGACCTCCACCGGAGTCCTGCCGTCGGCGCTGAAGCCCGGCGACTCCTACTCCTTCACCGCCTCGGCCGCCGACGAGAAGGTCGGCGAGAAGAGCGAGACCTGGTCCGGCGGGTCGCCGATCGGCGACGAGGCCGCCCAGTTCCAGGCGCTCGCCGCCGAGTACGCCGGTGGTGGTGACTCACCGATCACCAACGCGCTCGCGGTGGCCTCGAAGCTGAAGGAGGAGGGCACCTACACCGACGGGGAGCCCCCGAATCAGCAGTACCCGGCCGGTCACACGCTACGTCGCCTCGCCGACTTCACCGCCAAGGGCGGCCAGCTCGCCGGCAACGACGAGCAGTACGCCGCGCTGATGGCGATCCTGGCCAACCAGGTCGGCGTGCCGGCCCGTGTCGTCCTGGGTGCGGTCGTCGGCTCCGACGGTGTCGTCCAGGGCAAGGACATGCACGCCTGGGTCGAGCTGAGGATGTCGGACGGGTCCTGGGCCACCCTGGACTGGTCCGAGTTCATGAACACCGAGAAGCCGCCCGAGCAGAACGCTCCCCAGCCCGAGGAGCTCGTCACCGGCAAGGTCGTCCCGCCGCCGGCGCCCGTGCGCCCGCCCGCGACCTCCGGTGACCCGCTGGACGAGTCTGTCAACCAGAAGGCCAACTCACGGCCCGACGGGTTCACGCTGCCCGGCTGGCTGGTCGCCGTCTTCACCTACGTCGGCATCCCGCTGCTGCTCATCGCCGCCGTGTGCGGGGCGATCATCGGCGCCAAGATCTGGCGGCGACATCGCCGGCGGACGCGCGGGACCCCGGTCGCCCGACTCTCCGGTGGCTGGCGCGAGACGCTCGACCACGCCCGCGACTTCGGGGTGGGCGTGCCCGCCGGGGCCACCCGCCGCGAGCAGGCATCCACGCTGTCCGCGTCCCCGGGCATGGACGGTGCGCCGGGGCTGGCGCTGCTCACCGACAACACCATGTTCGGCGAGTCCGGTCCTGACGACGACGAGGTCGCTGCTTTCTGGGAGCAGGTGGGGACGCTTCGCACGTCGATGTCCGACTCACGCACCAGGTGGCAGCGGATCCGGGCCGCGATCAACCCGCTCTCGCTGGTGCCGGCCCGGCTGTTCCGGAAGCGCTGACTCAGTCGAGGCCGTAGTCCCTGATCCACTCCGGGGTGATCCGGAGGATCTCGCGCGACATCCCCCGCATCGGCGGGTCGACGTCCGTGAGCGCCTCGGCCGTGCCGCGGATCTCGACCATCCGTGGCCTCCAGGGGTTGGTGGAGGCGAGGTCGTCGACCACGAACGCCACCCGGTTGTGCTTCTGGGCGTTCCGGAACTTCCGGGACCTGCCCATCTGGTGGCCGCCGATCAGGATCCGGTGCTCCTCGTCGATCTTGAACCCGACGGGGTTGTTCTGCAGGCCGCCGTCGGGGGCCAGGGTCGCGAGCCTGCCGAGGAGTTGGCTGCGGAGGTAGCGGAGCTGGGTGTCGGTGAACCTCATGCCCCCAGCATCGGTGCTCAAGTCGAGTTGAGGTCAAGGGTCGGAGATAGCGGAAGGCGTACGTCCGGAACCCGCCCTAGCGTGAGCGTCATGACCACCACCGACGCCACCCAGCCGCTCGAGATGACGCCCGTCATGGACGAGACCGGGACGCTGCTCAGCACCCTCGACCGCATCCGGCGTACGTTCGCCTGGAAGTGCGGCGGGCTCACCGACGAGCAGCTGCGCCAGCGCCTGGAGCCCTCGAAGATCACGCTCGGCTGGCTCCTCAAGCACCTCGCGCTCTGCGAGGACCACTACTTCACCGCCGTCCTCGCCGACAAGGGCTATCCGGACGTCTGGGCGCGGTATGGCCCGGACGACGAGGGCTGGGACTGGAAGACGGAGGCCGAGGACACCGCCGACGGTCTGATGGAGCTCTGGGAGGGTGCGGTCGCCAGGTCCCGCCGGTCGATCGCCGAGGCCATCGCCAAGGACGGCATGGACACGCTGTCGACCAACCCCGAGTGGCACGTCGAGTCCAACGCCCGCCGCTACGTCGCCGACATGATCGAGGAGTACGCCCGCCACACCGGCCACGCCGACCTCATCCGCGAGTCCATCGACGGCCTCGTCGGCGAGGACCCGCGGGGCTAGGCGGCCTCGTCGTAGAAAAATTCTACTGAACGGCCTACACTCGAATCATGAGCGAAGTGCGGGTGGGTGAGCTGAACCAGCAGACTGGACGAGTCCTGAGGCGCGTTCAGAGTGGCGAATCTCTGATCGTGACCGATCATGGTCGGCCGGTGGCGATGCTCGTTCCTGCGCCGACGGGCAAGTTCGATCGGCTGGTCGCCCTGGGGCAGATTCGACCGCCGAGCAAGGACGACTGGGGTCTGCTGGACGTCGAGCCGGTCACCCGGTCGGAGAACTTGGACGATGTCCTTGCCGAGCTCCGAGCGGACACCATCTGATGCTCGCCTATGTGGATACGTCGGCGGCGGCGAAGCTTCTTCTCGATGAGCCGGAGCGTTCGCCTCTACGAGACCACCTGCGGATGCTGAAGGATCGCGGCGACCGGTTGATCTCGTCGGATCTTCTTGACGTCGAGCTTGCGCGTGTCTGTGTCCGGCTGGGCATCGATCAGGCGATGGCGGACCGGATCGTGGCGAGCGTGCACCGGATGGGAATTCTGCCCGAGGTGATCGAGGAGGCGAAGGAGATCAAGCAGGTCATCAAGTCGCTCGACTCCATTCACCTGGCCACGGCTCTTCTCCTCGCCGACGAAGCCGAGGGCGAGGAGGCGGTCGAGCAGTTCCTGACGTACGACGTCAACCTGGCCAGGGTCGCCGAAGAGCTCGGGTTCGAGGTGGTCAGCCCAGGGCGACGGTGAGCGCGAGGAGGGTGGCGGGGTCGTCCAACCGGTCCCCGTACACGTCGCGCAGCTGACCCATCCGGTAGCGGACGGTCTGGGGGTGGATGAAGAGCTCGGCGGCGACCTCGTCGCGCCGGCCCTGGTGGAGGAGCCAGGAGCGGAGGGTCTCGGTGAGCTTCTCGGCGGTGGCGGGGCGCAGGTCGGCCAACGGGGCGAGGACCTGGGCGCGCAGGTCCTCGCGGGCGTCGGTGTCGGCGGAGAGGACCAGCTCGACGAGGTGCTGCTCGGTGTCGGAGCCGAGGCCCGCGCTCTGGGCGCGGCGTGCGCGCTCGTAGGAGACCCGGGCCTCACGCCAGGGCTTGGCCGGTCCGGCGACCGACCGGCGACCCTCCAGCGCCTTCATCAGCGCTCGGCGCCGGCGACCGTGTGCGTCCGGGACGAGCAGCAGGGTGTGGTCGTCGAGGTCACGCAGGTCGTCGTGCTCGAGGGTGCCCTGGTTGACCTTGGCGAGGATGGTGCCGACCTGGGAGTTGGGGACGAGCACGGCGGTCAGCGTGCTGGGCGGGGTCCACTCGGCCCGTACGGCCGCGTCGTCGAGCTCCTCCGGGGTGGTCTCGGCCAGCAGCTTGCGGGCGAGCCGCTCGCGCAGCTGCCGGCGTACGCGGCCGGTCGTGGCACGCTCGTCGGCGTGCCCGGCCGCCGAGGCCTCCGAGATCTCGTCGATCCAGGCGAAGACCAGCGCGGAGAACTCCACCAGCATCGCCGGCGCCATGCCGCCCTCGACGGCCTTGCCCGCGAGCTCTCGCCAGGCCACGCGGGCCCCGATGCGGTAGGCGGCCAGCAGAGCCTCCATCGTGCGCCCGCTCCTGGCCTCGCCGCGACCCAGGTCGTAGGCGCCCTGGAGGGCCGGCGGGGTCGCGGCCGAGACGTCGGCAGGAAGGCTCGCGCCCGACGCGAGTGAGAGGAAGCCGCCCAGCGCCACGCCCACCGCGGTGCGGATGGTCTCGCCCATGTGTCCCGAGAGCGCGTCCTGGTAGGGAGGCACCTCGGCGATGATCGCGGCGACCACGTCCTCGCCGACCTGGGGGAGCACGGCGCGGATCGAGGCGACGACCTCAGGCGTCAGATGCACGTCATAGGACGAAAGAGCGGCCACATCTCGGGAACTTTTGTTCGTCACGTATAAATCCGCCTATCAGATTCACGTCGCTAACACAGGAGTTTACCTCGAATAAATAGCACCATGGATGCATGGCTGAGATCTCTACATCCCCCGCCCTGTTCGCCCCTGGTGGGCCCAGGCGACCCGCGCTGCGGGAGAGGCTCTCGCGCAAGGTGTGGGAGGTCGCCGAGACGATCGCCACGCCGCTGGCGCCGGCCGACTACCTGGACATGTTCAACCCCCTCCGACCCGGCGCTGACCTGCGAGGACGCGTCGTCAAGGTGATCCCGGAGACCGCCGACGCGGCCACCATCGAGATCAAGCCGGGCGCCGACTGGAACGGCCACACCCCGGGTCAGTACGTCCGCGTGGGCGTCGACGTCAACGGCGTACGCCACTGGCGGGCCTACTCCCTGACCCACGGCCCCCGCAAGGACGGCCTCATCTCGATCACCGTCAAGGCCGTGCCCGACGGCAAGGTCTCCAGCCACCTGGTGCGCCGCCTGAGTCCCGGCAAGATCGTCCACCTCGAGCAGGCCGCCGGCGACTTCGTCCTGCCCAGCGACCTGCGCGGCCACAAGTTCCTGATGGTCACCGCCGGCTCCGGCGTGACCCCTGTCATCGGGATGCTGCGCAATCTCTTCCCGGTCACCGACGAGGGCGTCGTCGAGCACCAGCGGCTCGACGTCACGGTCGTCCACGTCGCCCCCAGCCGCCCGGACTCGATCTTCATCCGCAACCTCGAGTCCCTCGCCGAGGCCGGCGCGATCCGCCTCGTCACCCGCTACACCGGCACCGAGGGCCGCATCGACATCGACACCCTCACCGAGCTCGTCCCCGACCTGAGGGAGCGCAAGGCGTACGCCTGCGGTCCCGCCGGTCTTCTCGACAACCTCCAGGCCTGGTACGACGAGGCCGGGCTGCCGATCCAGACCGAGCAGTTCCGGCTGGCCACCGTCGTGACCAGCGAGGGCGGCACCGTCGCCTTCACCGGCAAGACCGTCGACGCACCTGGTGACAGGCCGATCCTCGACGCCGCCGAAGAGGCCGGCGTCCTCATGCCGAGCGGCTGCCGTATGGGCATCTGCTTCGGCTGTGTGCTCCCGATGAAGGAGGGCGCCGTCCGCGACCTCCGCAACGGCGAGCTCACCGTCGCCCGCCCGGGTGAGACCGGCCCCGAAGGGGTACCGATCCAGACCTGCATCTCCGCCGCCGCCGGCGAGTGCGTCATCGACCACCCTGCCTCCTGACCCCCACAAGACGAGAGCGAGACAGACATGACCATCGCACCTGACGCTCCGGCCTACACCGGCCCGATCGCCCATCTGACCCGTGACGACATCGAGCAGCTCGGCCGCGAGCTGGACGCCATCCGCCAAGAGGTCCTCGACACCCGCGGTGAGCGGGACGCGGCCTACATCCACAAGGTCATCAAGATCCAGCGCTCGCTGGAGCTCGGCTCCCGTGCCGTCCTGCTCGCGAGCATCTTCCCGCCGGCGTTCGTCGTCGGCACCGTCGGTCTCTCGATCGCCAAGATCCTGGACAACATGGAGATCGGCCACAACATCATGCACGGCCAGTGGGACTGGATGCGTGACCCGAAGATCCACTCCACCGTGTGGGAGTGGGACAACGCCTCGACGAGCGAGGGGTGGAAGCACTCCCACAACGAGCTGCACCACACCTACACGAACATCGTCGGCAAGGACAACGACCTCGGCTGGGGCATCATGCGCGTCGACGAGGAGCAGCGCTGGACCCCGTCGAGCCTGTTCCAGCCCGCGATGAACTTCATCAACATGTGCATCTTCGAGTACGGGATCGCGGCCTACGATCTCGAGCTCGGCCGAGTGATCCGGCAGAAGAAGAAGGGCCGCCGTCCGACTGCCGAGTGGCAGCTGGCGGCGAAGCGTACGGTCGCCAAGATCCGCCGCCAGGCGTTCAAGGACTACGTCGCCCACCCGCTCGTCTCGATGGTGACCCTGTCGGGCCCGACGACGCTGCTGGCCAACGTGATCGCCAACTTCACCCGCAACGTCTGGACCCACTCGGTGATCATGTGTGGTCACTTCCCCGAGGGTGTCGAGACCTTCGAGCTCAAGGACATCCCGGAGAACGAGACCCGCGGTGAGTGGTACGTCCGGCAGATGCTCGGCTCGGCCAACATCTCCGGCTCGAAGTTCCTGCACGTGATGACCGGCAACCTGTCCCACCAGATCGAGCACCACATCTTCCCGGACCTGCCCTCGAACCGCTACGCCGAGATCGCCCCGAAGGTCCGCGCGCTCTTCGACAAGTACGGCCTCAACTACCACACCGCGCCGATGCCGCAGCAGGTCGCTTCCGCGTGGCACAAGGTCGTGCGTCTCTCGCTGCCCAACGGCTTCCTCGAGTCCACCAACGTGCGCAACGCCCCCAAGCAGGTCGTCAAGCTGGTCAAGGCGGTCCGCGGCGACACCCGCACCCGTCGCCGCCTGCTGAAGGAGTTCGAGGCCGCCGGCGCGGCCTCTGTCGGCAAGGCCATCTGAGGCGATACGACGCGATGTCCTGAGCTTGTCGAAGGGGGACGCTCTGGTCGGTCACCTGCGGGTGGACCGACCAGAGCGTCCCGTCGTTCTCCTCAGGCGTCGTAGGCGCCTGAGGCGATGTCGTCCATCAGGGTCGGTCCGGTCGGGGTCCAGGCGAGGGTCTCGCGGGTCTTCTCGGAGCTCGCCCAGGCGTCGAACCCGAAGAAGGTGCTGAGCCAGCCGAAGTGGGACTCCGCCTCTGCCGGGTCGATCGAGGCGGTCGGGAGCCCGAGGCGTCGGCCGATCGCCTCGGCGATGTCCCGGGTGGGGATGCCCTCCTCGGTCGCGGCGTGGGCACGGAAGCCCGCCGGGGCCTTCTCCAGCGCGAGCCGCACCATCCGGGCGGCGTCGGTGCGGTGCACCGCGGGCCACCGGTTCCGGCCGTCGCCGAGGTAGCCCGAGACGCCGTGCTGCCGGGCGATCGAGGACAGGACCGCGACGAAGCCGTGGTCGCCGCCCTCGCCATGGACCGAGGCCGCGAAGCGCAGTGCCACAGGACGTACGCCTCTCTCGGCGTAGCCGAGCGCGAGGTTCTCGCTGCCGCCTCGCATTGAGTCGGGGCCGTGGTTGGGGTTGGCGTCGTCCTCGGTGAACGCCCGCCCGGTGACGTCTCCGACCAGGCCGGAGGCGAGCAGGAAGGGCTTCTGGGTGCCCTCGATCGCGTCGAGCATCGCCTCGACCGTCGCGCGCTCGGTGTGGCCGGCGCCGGCGTAGTCGGTGAAGTCGTGCTTGAAGGCCAGGTGGATCACGCCGTCGGAGGCCTTGGCCGCGGCGGCCAGGGTCTCGGGGTCGTCGAGCGAGCCGCGGTGGACCTCGGCGCCCTTCGCCTCGAGGGCGGCGGCGCTGGCGTCGGAGCGGGCCAGGCCGGTGACGGAGTATCCGTTCGCGAGCAGCTCGTCGGTGACCGCCGAGCCGATCCAGCCCGAGGCGCCGGTGATGAAGATGGTGCTCATGCTTCCTCCTATGTCAGTTACTGACATCAACGGTAGCACGTGATGTCATGAACTGACATCACGCTAGGATGGGGCCATGGCGAGATGGGAGCCGGACGCGCGTGGCCGGATGCTGGCGGCTGCCCTCGACCTGTTCGCCGAGAAGGGCTACGACGGGACGACCGCCGGCGACATCGCGGCCCGCGCCGGGGTCACCGAGCGCACCTTCTTCCGTCACTTCGCCGACAAGCGCGAGGTGCTCTTCGCCGGTCCGATCACGCTCGACGAGGTGGTCGTCAAGGCGATCGTCGCCGCCGACGAGGAGGAGAGCCCGCTGCAGATGGTGCTCGACGGCGTACGCGAGGCGGCGGTCGGGATTGCCGAGGCGCGCAGCCGCGAGCAGGCGGCCCAGCGCGCCCGGATCGTCGAGGCGACGCCTGCGCTCCAGGAGCGTGAGCTGCTCAAGATGGCCGCGATGACGACCGCCGCGCAGGTCGCGCTCGCCGAGCGGGGCGTCGGCGAGCCGACCGCCGCGTTGGCCGCCCATACGGCCGTAGCAGTCTTCCAGGCGGCGTTCTCCCGGTGGGTATCCGGCGTCACCGACCTGACTCTGCCCGAGTGCGTCGACGAGGCAGCCGCCGCGCTGCGCGATCTCCGCTAGTTCACACCTCGGCCACACCTGGACCACGGTGACGGATGTCGTATGGACATCACCCGCCGGGACCGGTAGACAACTAGGCACTATGGAGAACGAGTTGATTCCCGGAGCTGCGTCGCCGACCGCGGTGCGCAGCTATGTGACCGCCAACAAGCCGAACCCGTCGGCGCTCGCCGAGGGTCTGTGGGTGCTGCCGCCCGACGTGCTCTCCAGCGGTGACCGCGCGGTCCTCTTCGACCAGTACAAGCTCTACGTCGCCGAGGCCGAGCGGCTCAGCGTGCGGCGTACGCTCACCAGCGCGTTCCTGCTGGTCCTCAACGTCGGACTCCTGGTCGCGGGCACGGCGCTCGTGGCCAGCGCGCCCGAACGGCCCTGGATCTTCACGGTCGCCCTGATCGCCGCCCTCGGCTCGTGCCTCGGCTGGTTCTGGATCATCCGCTCCTACCGGCAGATGGCCAGCGGGAAGTACTCCGTCATCTCCCACCTCGAGAAGCAGCTCCCCGCGGCCCCCGGTGTCGCGGAGTGGTCGGCCGTCGGCCTCGGTCGCGACAGCTCTCGCTACCTGCCGATGAGCAATGTCGAGGTGTGGGCGCCCGCGCTCTTCGGGTTCTGCCACCTCGCGACGTACGCCCTGCTCTACGTCCCTTAGAGCGCGTTTCGGAATGCGGAAGCGCCGGCCAGGCGCCGCCCAGGCCGCGCCCCGGCGGCGTTGCCGCCGCTCGCGTTACGCCCGGTAGCCCTTCGCGGCGGCGCCTTGCCGGGCCACGACCTGGACGACGCCTGACTCGGCGCCGCATTCCGAAACGCGCTCTAGTCGAGAACCCTCACGTCGAGCGGGGTCTCCCCGTCCGGCCCGACGGCATAGGCGACTCCGTCGGGCCGCTCGCTGATCGCCTCCACCAGCTCGCCGTCGCGCCACAGCAGGGCGACGCCGTCATCGGCCGCGTAGCCGGAGGGCAGCGCCCCGGAGCCGACGAACCGGACGTACGTCTCGCGCCGGTCCTCCTCGCCGAGGTAGTGCGGGCAGAACGAACCGGGGAGGAAGCCCAGTCCGTCGGGGAGCGGCGCGGTGGGGCCGAAGGAGTCGGTCGAGGACGCCTCGTACCAGCAGTTGGCCCCGGCCGATATCCCGGCCAGGATGGCCCCGCCGGCGGCGGCCTTCTCCAGCAGCGCGGGCAGGCCGTGCAGGCGCCACACCGCGAGCAGGTTGGCGGTGGAGCCGCCGCCGACGTAGACGATGTCCTGGTCGAGCAGCTGCTCGAGGTCGTCGATCGGGAGGGCGTGGCCCTCGGGTGCCTTGTTGAACAGCGACAGCACCTTCGCCTCGGAACGATCGGCGTACGCGGCGAGGAACTTGTCGTGGTAGCTGTCCGCATCGCCGCTCGCGGTGCCGATGAAGCAGACCTTGGGCCGTTCCTTCCCGCTCAGCCGGTCGAGCTCGGCGTCGATGGGCGAGACGTCCCGCCCGTGCACCTCCGGCATCGAGAAGCCGCCACCGCCCATGGTCAGGATCGTTCCACGCATGGCGTGAGTCTAGGGACACAGAGGGCCCCGCCGGAAAGGAGTTTCCGGCGGGGCCCCTGAGCGGTGCTACGGGCTACCTGACCTTGACGGTCACCGTCTCGGTGATCGCCTCGTTCTTCCGGTCACCCGAGTAGACGACCTTGTAGGTGTGCGTGCCGCGCCAGGCACGGAACGTCGCCTCCTCGTGCTTCAGGCGGAAGCGTCCGACCCGGTGGCCCTTCTCGTAGACGACGATCTCGCCGGAGGCGCGCTCGCCGTCGACGGTGATCTCGACCTTGCCGTGCTTGGGCGAGGTGGCGGTGATCTCCGGGACCGCCTTCTCGGTGCAGTAGCTCACCGAGACGTTGTCGACGGCCCAGCCCTCGACGCCGTTGCAGCCGTCGCGAGCCATGTCGAAGCGGAACTTCACCTTGTCCCCGGCGTCGGCGACCGCGTCGAGATCGATGATCGTCGTGCCCCACTGGCCGGTGAACTTGCCGCCGTCGGTGCCCGTCCAGGCAGCCTCGCCCTGGAGGTAGCCGCTTCCGTCGGCCATCGTGGCGCCAGGTGCGTTGAAGAGGTACGCAGCCTGGTCGACGAGCGCGAAGTCGCCGCCGTTGACCGACACCTTGACGTTGCCGCCGTCCCACGTCGATTCGGTGCGTACCGAGTGGTCGAAGGTGAACCGAGGCGTCAGACCCTTGGGCACCGTGATCTCCGGGGAGATCAGGCCGTTGCGGCTGGTGATGTCACCGGCCGGGTCACCGCACTGGCCCTCGACGGGGTCGGGGCCCCATGCCGCCTTCGTCTCGTTGCCCTCGACGTCGCTCAAGGTCTCCCAGGGGTAGTCGTTGCCGGCGACCAGAGCCTCGGCGTCCTGGGTCCAACCGGTCAGACCGTCCTCGAAGTCCTCGGTGTAGGTCGTGACCGTCGACGTGCCCTCGCCGCACAGGGCGGGGGTGTTCGGGTCGAGCATCGGACCGAAGTTGCACTGGACCGGCTCGGTGGTGAGCTCGGTGGCCGTGTTGGCCGCCACGACCGACAAGCAGTCCGTGGCCGTGATCGGCTCCAGAGCCGGAGCCTCGGCCTCGCCACCCGGGGTCTCGCCGCCGCCGGTCTGCGGCGTCGAGGTGCCCAGGGTGAGCTTCTTGAGGGTGGTCACGCCGGTCAGGTCGGCGCACGAGGAGACCATCGCCTGGGCGTACTCGGGGAAGCCCGAGGTCGGCGTCAGGTAGTTGGTCTGGGCGTGCCAGATCAGGTTGGCGGCCTTGTCCAGGCCGATGCCCGCCACGGTGGCGCCGTTGTAGGAGCCGCCGTCCACGAGCAGGGCGTAGTGGTGGTTGATGACGCCGGAGTTGGTGTGTACGCCGCCGGAGTCGGTGGCGCCGTCGCAGTGGTACTCCTCGTCGGAGACCTTGGCCGGGTCGCCGTAGCAGTTCGGGTTCCACATGTCGCGGATCGCGCCGCCGAAGGCGGTCGAGTCCTCACCCATCAGCCAGCGTACGGACTCGTCCTTGGACTCGGTCGAGGTGTCCTTGATGGTGATGTTGACCGGGCCGGTGGCGTTCTTGATCTTCTGGCCGGTGGCGTAGTCGGTCGTCGCGCCGTAGATGTCGGCGTTGCCGGCGATCGAACCGATCGGCTGGCCCTCCAGGAAGCCGATCACGATGCCCTCGGCGCCGGCGGCGGACGCGTTGGCGACCTTCTGGGTGAAGGCGCAGACGCCGCGGTCGACGAAGACGAACTTGCCGGCGATGTCGGCGGCGTTGGTGAAGGTGCCACAGCCGTTGGTCGGGCTGCCGTCAGCGGGGTCGTCCTGGCCCACGACGATGTCGGAGGTCACGCCCGCGGTCGGGAAGACCGGGCCGAAGCTGGCCGCGGCGGCCGGGCAGGCGCCCGCGACGTCGGCGGGGGAGTTGATCGTCAGCTCGATCGCGCCACGCGTCGACGAGGAGCAGTGGCCGTCCGTACGGGCCACGTCGTCGGTGGTGTTCTCACGCGCGTTGATGAAGTCGACCGTGTTGCCCCACATGTCGGAGTACGCCTCGTTGAGCGCGCCCGGCTGCCACTGGTAGATCAGGCCGGAGGTGTACTCGGTGTAGGCGTGGCCCCACTCGTGCGCCACCACGTCGTCGGAGGTGACCCCGGAGCAGTAGTTGGTGGTCGCGCCGTTCCAGTTGGCGTTCGGGCACGAGATCGCCGGGTCGTTGTTGACCGTGACCATCTTCGCGCCGGCGCCGTCGTAGGAGTCGCGGCCGAAGGTGTTCTTGTAGAGCCAGTAGGACTCGCCGGTGGTGGCGACCTCGTTGGCCTGGTCCTGGTCGAGCGTGCCCGGGAAGGCGTCGTTCTCGTTCCAGACGGTCGCGTCGTCGCCCGTGTCGGGCGTGTTGTGCTTCTCGACCAGCTCGCGGTCGGTGGCCGAGTGGAGCATCGAGTAGCGGTTGACCGGCTTGCCGCTGGCGGCGTCGAGCACGATGGTCTCGCGCACGGTCGACTGGTTGGACACCTCGATCACCCAGGCGAGCAGGCTCTTGCCGCTCACGCCCTGGGCCGCGCCCATGCGGTAGATGTTGAGGTCGGCCTTGACGACCTCGACGCCGGTGGTGTCGACGGTGCTGTCGGTGTGGGCATCGGCCGGCTTCGCCTTCACCAGCTCGAGCGCCTTGGCGGAGGCCTTCTCCTTCGACCACTTCGGGGTCGTGCTGAGGTCGAGGTTCGGGGCGGCGAAGCCGTTGACCGAGGTCAGGTCGCCGGACTTGTCGACGTGGGCCTTGAGGACGCCACCGAAGACCGGTACGTCGTTGTAGGCCTGTTCGAACTCGACCGTCCACCCGGCCGGGGTGGTGCTGACCTTCGACTGGTCGAGCTGGCCGGCCTCGGCACCGAAGACCGAGGCGTACTTGTCGAGATACTCGCGTGCCTTCTCGGCCGCCTCCGACTTGCTGTCGGCGGCGACGCCGGGCAGCAGGTCGCCCTTGGTGGACGCGTAGCCGATCCGGCCGGTGGCGCCCTCCTTCTTGAGCGTCACGGTCTGGTCGGCATCCGCCTTGAGCTGGTCGATGCCGCTGGGATCCGGTTTCGCGGCGACCGCGGCGACCGGTGTGATCACCAGGCCGGCTGCGACGAGCGCAAGGCTGATTCCTTGCTTTCCGAGCTTCACGGGTTGCTCCTCTCGGGGTTCCGCCGCGTCGAGTCGCGGCGATTTCGCATCGTAGAGAGATTTGCGATGAAGAGGGGTGTAAACGCGAATCACGAGTCCGAAACGATTCCCCTTCGGGAGAATCTCAGGGGAGCTCCTCAGGGGAGATCTAAGGTAGTTTCCCGATGTGCGGGCCTACCTCAGGCGCAGATTCTCGAGTGGTGCCCTTGGAGATCATCCCGCCTTTGTACGCCGCCGGCCTGCCGTGCCACGGAGACGACTCTGCGTTGTGGTTCTCAGAGTCCCCTGCCGCCCTCGAGGTGGCCAAAGACCGCTGCCTCGACTGCCCGGTGATGCGTGAGTGTCTCTCCGGTGCTCTGGCCCGCTCCGAGCCGTGGGGCGTCTGGGGCGGCGAGATCGTCGAGCGCGGCCAGGTGGTCACCCACAAGCGCGGCCGCGGCCGACCCCGCCGCCAGGCCGCCTAGGCCCTAGGCGTGCGCTGACTCCATGCCCAGGCTCTCGGCGAGCGTCGCGACCTGGTCGGGTGCTGCGTACGCCTCGATCTCGGTGATCTTGCCGTCGACGACGGTGAAGGCCATGACGCTGTAGAGCTTCCCGTGGAAGGTGATCGCGACGCCGGCGGAGCCGTTGACCAGGGCGGCGTGGGTGACGCGGTCGGCGTGGGCGTACATGACCGCGTTGCCCGCCACCTTCGCGGCTCCCCGGTAGGTGGTGATCCCGGAGCCGATGTCGGCCCGCAGGACGACGTCGGGGTGGAGGGCGCCGATCAGCCGGTCCAGGTCGCCGCCCTGGGCGGCGGCGAAGAACGCGTCGACGACCTCGCGCTGCGCGGGGACGTTGTCTTCAGGCGTACGTCCTCGCACCCTGCGCCGCGCGCGGCTCGCGAGCTGACGCGTCGAGTCCGAGGAGCGGTCGAGCATCGTCGCGATCTCGTCGAAGGGCACGGCGAAGAGGTCGTGGAGCACGAAGGCCAGCCGCTCGTCCGGGGAGAGCTGGTCGAGGACGACGAGGAGGGCGATGCTGACCGAGTCGGCGAGCATCGCGCGCTCGGCCGGGTCCTGGGTGGTGGCGTCGTCGAGCACGATCGTGGGTTCGGGCAGTCGATCTTCGAGAGGCTGTTCGCCGCGGGTCTTGCGCGAGCGGAGCATGTTGAGGGAGACGCGTGCGACCACGGTCGTCAGCCAGGCGCCGATGTTGTCGATCTCGTCGGCGTCGCTCCGGCTCAGCCGGAGCCAGGCGTCCTGGACCGCGTCCTCGGCCTCGGAGGTCGATCCGAGCATCCGGTATGCCACCCCGAACAGGTGCCGCCGCTCGTCCTCGAAACGTTCGGCCAGCCACTCCTGCTGCATCATCGGTCCTCTCGATCGGCATTCTTCCTTCATGGACCCGACCCGCGAAGCAGACCAGATGTGACGGGTTCAGGGAAAGAAAAATTCTTTCCCGGATCTGTCACACCCTTCCGCTCAGCCGGGTCGGGGATGACATGAGCAACCGAATGAAGAACCCCGCCACCGTCATCCCGCAGGCCTACAAGGGCATCGGCAACCTCCTGGCCGCAGTGGCCGACGGGGGCCTTCCTGAGACCACCACCGAGCTGATCGCGATGCGCGTCAGCTCGCTCAACGGCTGCGCGGCCTGTCTCCAGGGTCACGCCGTCCGCGTTGAGGAGGTCGGCCTCCCGATCGAGAAGATCGTCGGCCTCGCCGCCTTCCGTGAGTCGCCCTTCTTCAGCGAGGCCGAGAAGGCGGCCCTCGCCCTCGCCGACGCCGTCACCCGTCTCGCCGACTCCGAGGAGGCCGTCTCCGACGAGCTCTGGCGCGAGGTCACCAAGCACTACGACGAGAAGCAGACCGCCGCCCTGGTGCTCTGCATCGCCACCCACAACCTGTTCAACCGCGTGAACGTGACGGTGCGTGAGGACGCCGAGCGCCCCTTCTGGACCCGCTGAGGGACCTCAGCCCAATGCCGAGGCCACGACCTCCTTGGCCTCCGCTTGGACGGCGGCCAGGTGGTCCGGCCCGCGGAAGGACTCGGCGTAGATCTTGTAGACGTCCTCGGTCCCCGACGGCCGGGCCGCGAACCAGGCGGACTCGGTGGTCACCTTCAGGCCACCGATGGCCGCACCGTTGCCGGGCGCCTCGGTGAGCTTGGCGGTGATCTCCTCGCCGGCCAGGCTCGTCGCGGTCACGGCTTCGGGGGAGAGGCCGGCGAGCTTCGCCTTCTCCTCGCGTGAGGCGGGGGCGTCGATCCGGGCGTACGCCGGCTCGCCGTCGCCCCCAGGATTCAGCTCGGCGACCAGCTCGGCATAGCGCTGCGACGGCGACTTCCCGGTGTGCGCCAGGATCTCGGAGGCGAGCAGGGCGAGGATGATGCCGTCCTTGTCGGTGGTCCACACGGTGCCGTCGAAGCGCAGGAACGAGGCGCCGGCCGACTCCTCGCCGCCGAAGCCGAACGAGCCGTCGATCAGTCCCGGCACGAACCACTTGAACCCGACCGGGACCTCGACCAGCGGCTTGTCCAGCGACGTTGCGACCCGGTCGATCATCGAGGACGAGACCAGGGTCTTGCCGATCCGTGCGGTCGCCGGCCAGCCGGGGCGCGCGCCGCCGAAGAGGTGGTCGATCGCGACCGCGAGGAAGTGGTTGGGGTTCATCAGCCCGGCATCGCGGGTGACGATCCCGTGCCGGTCGGAGTCGGCGTCGTTGCCGGTGGCGATGTCGAACTCCGGAGTGCTCTCCAGGAACCGCACCAGCTCGGCCATCGCGCTGGGGGAGGAGCAGTCCATCCGGATCTTGCCGTCCCAGTCCAGTGGCATGAAGCGCCAGGTCGGGTCGACCAGCTCGTTGACCACGTTGAGGTCGATCTTGTGCCGCTCGGCGATCTCGCCCCAGTAGGCGACCGAGGCCCCACCCAGCGGATCGGCGGCGATCCGCACGCCGGCATCGCGGATGGCGGCCAGGTCGACGACGTGGGGCAGGTCGTCGACGTAGGTGCCCAGGAAGTCGTACGCCTCGGCCTTCCGCCTCGCGGCGGCGAACGGCACCCGCTTGACGCCGGTGAGCCCGGCCCGGATCAGCTCGTTGGCGCGGGCGGCGATCACCTTGGTCGCGTCGGAGTCCGCGGGGCCGCCGTGGGGCGGGTTGTACTTGAAGCCGCCGTCGGAGGGCGGGTTGTGCGACGGGGTGACGACGATCCCGTCGGCCAGGCCGGAGCCCGACAGCCGGCCCGCGTTGGCGCGAAGGATCGCATGCGAGACCGCCGGCGTGGGCGTGTAGCCGTCGCGGTCGTCCACCAGGACGCGTACGTCATTGGCGACCAGCACCTCCAGCGCGCTCGCCCACGCGGGCTCGGAGAGGCCGTGGGTGTCGCACCCGATGAACAGCGGCCCATCGATGCCCTGCGAGGTCCGGTAGTCGACGATCGCCTGGGTCGTGGCCAGGATGTGCGTCTCGTTGAAGGCCGACCTGAGCGAGGACCCACGATGCCCCGAGGTGCCGAAGACGACCTGCTGGGCAGGATCCTCCGGGTCCGGCTGCAGGTTGTAGTAGGAGGCGACCAGGTGAGGTACGTCGACCAGGTCGGCGGGCGTAGCGAGCGTTCCAGCGCGTGGGTCAGCCATGTGCCCCATCATGCCTACTCCCCCGTAATGTTCTCCTCATGCCCCTCGTCACCACCGAAATCAACGACGGCATCGCCCAGGTGCGTCTCAACCGCCCGGACAAGCTCAACGCGCTGACCCTCGAGCTGCTCCAGGAGCTGGTCGACACCGCCAAGGTGCTCGGCAAGAACCACGACCTGCGCGCCGTGGTCATCGCCGGTGAGGGGGACGCGTTCACCGCCGGTCTCGACTTCGCCTCGGTCCTGCGTGATCCGAAGAAGATCGTCGGCGCGTTCGTGCCGGTGCCCTTCCGCGGCACCAACCTCTTTCAGGAGTCGGTGTGGGCCTGGCGCCGGCTGCCGGTCCCGGTGATCGCGGCCGTCCACGGTCACTGCCTCGGCGGTGGCGTACAGATCGCGCTCGGCGCCGACTTCCGCATCGCCGAGCCCGACTCGCAGTGGTCGGTCCTCGAGGGCAAGTGGGGCATCATCCCCGACATGACCGGCATCCGGTCCCTCTCCGAGGTCGTCGGCATCGACACCGCCAAGAAGCTCACCATGACCGCCGAGCAGTTCTCCGGCGAGCGCGCCTACGAGCTCGGCCTGGTCACCGAGCTCTCCGCCGACCCGGTGGCGACCGCGACCGCCTTCGCCCGCAAGCTCTCCGAGCGTTCCCCCGACCAGCTCGCCGCCGCCAAGCGCCTGTTCAACGACACCTGGTACGCCCCCATCAAGCGCACCTTCTCCCGCGAGCGCATCGAGCAGCTCCGCCTCCTCTTCGGCGAGAACACCAAGATCGCCCGCGAGGCCGCCTTCAAGCGCGAGAAGCCGACCTACAAGCCCCGCCGCTGACCCTCCTCCGCCGAGGCGTCACCCGTGTCGGCCGAAGCGTCGGTCAGGTCGGCCGAGGCGTCGCTCGCGTCGGCCGAGTCGTCATCCGCTGCCTTCTCGGCCGACGGGCGTGACGCCTCGACCGACGTACCTGACGCCTCGGCATGCTTGCGGCGTCGCTTGATCTCGCCCTGGGCCAGGACGAAGGCCAGGATGATGGGCCAGACGTACTTCAGATGGTTGGCGACCCACTTCACCCATTCGGGGACCTGTACGTCCGGCAGGTCCGGCCACGGGATCGACGGCCACGGGATGCTGGGGAGGTCGGGGAGCGGCAGGTCGGGGAGGTCCGGCAGGTTCGGGAGCGGGAGGTCGATGTCCGGGAGCGAGATCCGGGCGACGATCCACGCGACGACCATCGCCGCGACGATGCCGCCGACCACGCCCGCGGCGCCGCCGAGGGTCTCGATGAGCGCGTAGCGCTTGGGGTGGTCGATCACCCGGCGTTCGTACGCAGCGGCCCGTGACCCAGGCTCCGGCGTGAGGTCGATCCCACCGATGCCGGCCAGCCCGGCCAGGTCCTCGCCGGGCGCGAAGTAGGTGGCCCGCCGCGGGGTGCCGAGGCCGGAGTGGATCACGAGCAGGGCGCCGTGCTCCTTGCTCTCCAGCCGGGCCCGGTCGTCGGAGGTCTTCTTGGCGAGGACCTCCTCGCCGTCGACGGTCCACACGAACCGACGGATGATCTCGCCGGTCACCTCGAGATGATGGGTGGTGCCGGAGATCGTCCGCGACCAGATCTGGACCTTCTTGCTCACCCTGAAGAATCTAGAAGTCGGGGCGCCGTCGCGGCATCGGCCGGAGGTAGCGACCCGCCTCAGACTTTGGTCAGGGGTAGGCGATACCCGTGGTCTGCTCGGAGAGCTCCCACAGCGCCCGGGCCGCCTCCGGGTCGTGCGCCAGCCGGGTCGCGGCGACCGGCTTCGGCGCGCCGCGAGCCTCGAAGGCGTCGCCGGGCCCGACGTACGTCCCGGGCTCCAGCCCCGGGTAGGTCGCCGCCATCAGCGCAGGCCAGGCACCCGCTTCGGGAGTCTGGGCCATGGCATGGACGGCGGCCTCGCTGATGCTCGCGATCGGCGCGATCAGCCTCCTGGACGTGCCGTTCGCCATGAGATGTGTCGAGGCGAGCCCCGGGTGGGCGGCGTACGCGGCGATGGGCAGCCCCGCCTTCTCCAGGCGCCGCTGGAGCTCGAAGGTGAAGAGCAGGTTGGCGAGCTTGGACTGCGAGTAGACGTTCCAGGGCGAATACCGCCCGACCTGCACCGTCGGGAAGCCGAGCGGCGCCTTGCGGGCCAGCTTGTGCATCATGCTCGACACGGTCACGATCCGTCCCTCGCCGCTCTCGGACAGCGGCTCGAGCAGCAGCCCGGTCAGCAGGAACGGCCCGAAGTGGTTGGTCGCCATCTGCAGGTCGAGGTCGTCCACGGTCCGCGACTGCGGCGTCGCCATCACGCCCGCGTTGTTGACCAGCAGGTGCAGCGGGCCGCCGCCTTCGAAGGTCGCCGCCGCGATCGCCTCGGCGCCGGCCCGCACCGCCTGGAGCGAGGAGAGGTCGAGCGCGACCCTGTCCAGCCTGGCGCCCGGCACCTCCTCGGCCAACGCGGCGGCGGCCGCGTCGAGCTTCTCCCAGGACCGCCCCGCGAGGACCACGCGCGCCCCCGCGGCGGCGAGGCCGCGCGCGGTGAAGTAGCCGATCCCGCCCAGCGTCGGTCCGGTCACCACGGCGTTCTTGCCGGTCAGGTCAGGAATGTCGGAGGTCGTCCACGGCATGCGGCCACACTAGGCGGCCGCTCCACGCAATGGAGGGATTTGATCCTCGGACCGCCCGATCAGCCCAGCCCACCCACTGCGAGCCCGCCGGCGATCGCGAGCATCGTGCACCCGATGAGACTGTCGAGCACCTGCCAGGCACGCCGGCTGGCGAGCAGCGGCCCGAGGAGCCGGGCGCCGTAGCCGAGACCGGCGAACCAGATGATGCTGGCCAGGCAGCCGCCGATGGCGAACCCCCATCGCGCCGAGCCGTAGGTCGCCGCGATCGACCCGTGGAGCACAAGTGTGTCGATGTAAACATGCGGGTTGAGCCAGGTGAAGGCGGCGGCCTTGGCGAGCACGCGGGGGAGTGCCTCGCGGGGAGCATCGGCGGCATCCATCCCCGAGGGCCGCAGCGCCCGCCGGAACGACCCGATGCCGTACCAGCCGAGGAACGCCACCCCGAGCCAGCGCAGCACCTCCACCACCCACCCGGCGCTCTCGACGACCGCCCCCATGCCGGCGACCCCGGCGCAGATGAGAAGGAGGTCGGAGACCGCACACACGGTCACCACGGCGAGCACGTGCGAGCGGAGGATGCCCTGCCGCAGGACGTACGCGTTCTGGGACCCGATGGCGATGATGAGGCTGAGCCCGGTGAGGAGCCCGGCGAGGCTTGCGTTGATCACGACGACGACGCTAAGCCGTTGCCCCTCTACAGGCCAGCGAAAGAATCTAACCGAAGATAAGCCATACTTAAGGCGTGCCCGCCCTCGATCCGACCCAGCTCGAGACCCTCGTCGTGATCGCCGAGGAAGGCACCTTCGACGCCGCGGCGAGACGACTCCACATCACTCCGAGCGCCGTCAGCCAGCGGATCCGGGCGCTCGAGCGCGCGGCCGGGCAGGTGCTGGTGCGGCGTACGACTCCCTGCACGCCCACCGAGGCCGGCGAGCCCCTGATCAGGCACGGCCGGCAGCTCCGCCTGCTCCTCACCGAGGCCGCCGCGACCCTCAGCACGGACGAGACCAGCGACAACACCGTCGTGGACCTGTCGATCGTGGTCAACGCGGACACCCTCGCGACCTGGTTCCGTCCGGTCCTCGACGAGGTGGCGACCTGGGATCGGACCGCGCTGCGGATCACCGTGGAGGACCAGGGCTACTCGGCCGACGCGCTACGCCGCGGCGAGGCCCTCGCGGCGGTCACCAGCGAGCCTCGACCGGTCCAGGGCTGCACCGCCGAGCCCCTGGGAAGGCTCCGCTACACCCCCGGCGCGACCCCGGCGCTCATCGAGCGCCACCGCAAGGGCAGAGGCATCGACTGGAGCGCGATCCCGATGATCGTCTACAACGAGAAGGACCACCTCCAGGACGAGGTGCTGGCGGCGCACGGTGCGACCCGGCCGCCGGTGATCCACCGCGTCCCGAGCAGCCACGACTTCCACGAGGCCATCAGGCGCGGCCTCGGCTGGGGCATGCTCCTCGACGCCCAGGCCGAGGCCGACCTCGAGAACCGGACGACGATCCCGCTCCCGGGCGCGAAACCGATCGACGTCCAGCTCTTCTGGCAGCGTTGGCGCCTCGACTCGATCGCGCTGGACGACCTGAGCGAAGCCGTACGCCGAGCCGCCCGCGACCAGCTACGCCCGACGCGCCGCCGCTGAACGGGTCAGGCCCGGCCGCCGGGGTGGCCGGAGCCGAACTGCTGACCGTGAGGCGCGCCCTGCATGGGCTGGCCGGCCGGCGGGTAGTGCCCCTGCGACGGAGGGCCGGGAGGGTAGGCACCCTGTGGGCCACCGCCGTAGGGGCCGGGGTCGTACTGGCGGTGCTCGACGGCGGTGGTGTGCTGGGACCGGTTCACCGACAGCAGCACGCCGATCACGATCGCGAGGCCGCCGGCGATCACGAAGATCCAGCCCAGCGGCTCGCTGGCGATCGCGTTGGCGAGCTCGTCGGGCAGATCCACGGCGCTGGTGAGCAGGATGAGTCCGAGGACCAGCAGGATGATCCCTAGGCCGATGGTCATGACAGAACTCCAGAGGGTTGGGGGTGGCGCGTCACGCTACCCAGCCGGTTCAGACCCCCATACCGTCCCCCGCATCACGGGTCCGCCGCAGGTCAGGCCGTACGCCGCGCCCCGGCCACGCCGCGAGCCGCGACCCCGAGCAGCACCAACAGGAGCGCGCCGAAGGCGAGCATCGCCGGCTCGGTCGCGACGTACTGCACCAAGATCCCCAGCAGCACCACCGGCACCGTGATCCCGAGATAGGCCATCAGGAAGAGCCCGGCAAGCGCCTCGCCACGGCTGTTCGCCGGCGCCACCGAGATCACGGTGGCGACCGCCGCCTTGAACGACATCCCCGATCCGGCCCCGGTGACGACGGCCCCGACGACCAGCAACCAGAACGTGCCGGACAGCAGTGCGCCGACCACGAGAAGCAGCCCGGCGGTGAGCGCGACCAGCCCGGTGACGTACAGCCGACGGCGCGGCCAGCCTCCGGCCAGCACCTGGAAGAGCGCCGCAGCCCCGAAGATGGAGAACCCGACCAGGCCCGCGACGGCGTGCGAGTGGAGACCGAGGTCATTGGCCAGGAACGACGGCACCAGCGAGGTGAAGAAGCCGAACATCGCGAACGCCACGAAGCTCGCCATCCCCGCGGCGAAGTACGCGCCGCGCGAGTCGGCCGGCACCCGTACCCGCTGCGGCCGGTAGGTCCACCCCGGCTGGTCGGTGTCGACCGTCTCCGGCGCCGCCACGACCGCGAGCAGCCCGAGCACCATCAGGAACGCGAAGACCGCGTACGGCGTGTAGAGCGGTCGCGGCGCCCACTCGGCCAGGGCGCCGGCGATCAGCGGCCCCAGCCCCAGGCCACCGATGTTGGCCGCGGTCGCGACCACCTCGGCCCGGGTCGACGGCGCCCCCGGGCGCGCGCTCCGGTGCAGCTCGGCGAGATGGGCCGTCGCGGTCGCGGTCAGCATCCCGACGCCGAGCCCGGACAGCAGTCGCGCCAGCAGCAGCCAGCCGAGCTCTTGGGTCGAGAGGAAGATCAGCGCGGAGAGCACGTTGAGCAGCACCGCCGGCGCCACCACCCGCCGTCGCCCGAACCGGTCCGAGAGGTGGCCGGCGAGGAAGAGCGAGATCGCCACCCCGGCGCCGTACGTCGCGAACACCAGGGTGATCACGAACGAGCTCCACCCCTGCTCGTCGACGTAGAAGACGTAGAGCGGTGCGGGCGCGGCCGCGAAGCCCATCGTCACCGCGAACAGGAACGCCACCGACCAGAACCCACGAGAGTGATGCGCGGAGCTGGTATGAAGCCGGGGCTCGGTCACAGAGGTCACGTGACTCATCAACCACTTCGGGTGCCCAACTCATTCCGGGCACCGAGATGCACCGCGGCCCGCCCGGAGAACCGGGCGGGCCGCAGCGTACGAGCGGATCAGAACCTGTGGATCAACCTCAGAAGGCCGACTCGGGCAGATCCATGATCGAGTTGTCGATCGCCTCGGCGATGGCCCGCTCAGCGGTCAGCTTGGGCAGGTTGTAGGAGGCGAAGAACTTCGCGGCGGCGACCTTGCCGGTGTAGAAGTCCTTGTCCTTGCCCGGGTCACCCGCGAGGGCGGCGAGGGCGATCTCGGCCTGACGCAGCAGCAGCCACGCGACCACGACGTCGCCGACGGCGAGCAGCAGGCGCGAGGTGTTCTGGGCGACCTTGTAGATGTTGCTGATCTCCTCCTGGGAGGCCATCAGGTCGTTGAACATGTGGCCGACGATCGCGTTGACGTCCTCGAGCGCGGTCGCGAGCAGGGCACGCGACTCCTTGAGCTCGGCGGAGCCCTCGTTGTCGAGGAAGGCCTGGATCTCGCCGGCGATCTGGCCGAGCGCGGCGCCCTGGTTCTTCACGATCTTGCGGAAGAAGAAGTCCTGGCCCTGGATCGCGGTGGTGCCCTCGTAGATCGAGTCGATCTTGGCGTCGCGGACGTACTGCTCGATCGGGTACTCCTGCAGGAAGCCCGACCCGCCGAAGGTCTGCAGCGACTCGGTGCCGAGCAGCACCCAGGCGCGCTCGGAGCCGTAGCCCTTGACGATCGGCAGCAGCAGGTCGTTGACCGCGGCGGCCAGCTTGTGCTCGTCGGAGCCGTCCTCGGTGAGGACGACCTTCTCCTGCCACGAGGTCGTGTAGTAGACCAGCGCGCGCATGCCCTCGGCGAACGACTTCTGCACCAGCAGCGAGCGACGCACGTCGGGGTGGTGGGTGATCGTGACGCGCGGGTCCGTCTTCGCGGCGGCGACGAGGTCGGCGCCCTGGACGCGGGTCTTGGCGTACTCGAGCGCGTTCAGGTAGCCGGTCGAGAGGGTCGCGATCGCCTTGGTGCCGACCATCATCCGAGCGTTCTCGATGACGTCGAACATCTGGCGGATGCCGTCGTGCACCTCGCCGAGCAGCCAGCCCTGGGCGGCCTCGCCGCCGCCGACCTGCGGGTCGCCGAAGGTGAGCTCGCAGGTGTTGGACACCTTGATGCCCATCTTGTGCTCGACGTTGGTGACGTACGCACCGTTGCGCTCGCCGGTGAGCTCACCGGTCTCGTGGTCGAAGTGGTACTTCGGCACGAGGAAGAGGGAGAGGCCCTTGGTGCCCGGGCCGCCGACGCCCTCGACGCCCTTCGGGCGGGCGAGGACGAGGTGCATGATGTTCTCCTGCAGGTCCGACTCGGCGCTGGTGATGAAGCGCTTGACGCCGGTGATGTTCCAGGAGCCGTCCTCGTTGGGCGTGGCGAAGGTCTTGCCGGCGCCGACGTCGGAGCCCGCGTCGGGCTCGGTCAGCACCATGGTGGAGCCCCAGAGGCGCTCGACCATGATCTTGGCGATCTGCTTGTCGCGGTCGTTGCCGTTCTCGAAGACGACCTTCGAGAAGAACGGGCCGGCGGCGTACATCCAGATCGCCGGGTTGGCGCCGAGCAGCATCTCGGCGGTCGCCCAGACCAGCGAGTTCGGGGCCACCTGGCCGCCGATCTCCTCGGGCGTGTGCAGGCTCCAGAAGCCCGAGTCCATCCACGCGTCGTAGGACTTCTTGAACGCGGCCGGGACCGGCGCGGTGTTGGTCTTGGGGTCGAAGACCGGCGGGTTGCGGTCGGCCTCGACGAACGACTCGGCGAGGTCCTCACGCGAAAGGCGCTCGACCTCGGCGAGGATCTCCTTCGCGGTGTCGACGTCCAGATCCGCGAAGGGACCGGTGCCGAGGACCTTGTCCGTGCCGAAGACCTCGAACAGGTTGAACTCGATGTCGCGGAGATTGCTCTTGTAGTGGCTCACTGATCCACCTTCATAACCTTTGTCGGATGTACCAGTTGCGGGAGCGCCGGTCGGCACGCACTACTGGCGGGTAACATTAAGAATAGGCTCGCCCTCAAGGGGTGGCAAGCCCGGGGCTACTCGCAGGTAGGGGTCTTCGTCACAGTGCGACGCCACGGGAGCAGGGCGGAGGAAAGCAGAAGTACGCCTCCGGCCACCGCGATCGCGGTCCGCGGGCTCGTCGCAGCGGCCAGCGCTCCGGCCGCCAGGACGCCGACGGGCTGGGCGACCTTCATCGTGATCGACCACGCCGCCTGGACTCGGGACATGTGGTCGTCCGCGGTCTCGCGCATCCGATAGGCGGCGAAGGTCGGGTTGAAGACACCGGCGCAGAGGATCAGCCCGAAGTTGGCGGCGGTGAACCAGGCGAACCCGACGGGGCCGGCCGGGGTGAAGGCGATCGGGATCGTCCACAGGGTCCGGGCGACCCCGGACCCGAGCAGCACCGCCCGCTCGCCGAGGCGGTTCGTGAGCCGGGGTGCGCACATGGCGCCGAGGATGCCGCCGAGGCAGGGCACGCCCATGGCGACGCCGTACATCCATGGCTCCATGCCGAGCACCCGCAGGGTCAGCACCATCTGCAGCGGGCTGGTCGCGATCACGCCCGAGCCGAAGAGGGCCGCGTTGAGGAAGAGCGAGCACAGGTCGCGCCGGGCGAGGATGTAGCGCCAGCCGGCGGTCACCTCGGCCAGCCAATGCTGCGGCTTCCTCGTCGGCGGCTGAGGCTCCGGCGTACGGATCGAGCGGATGCCGAGGGCCGAGAGCAGGTAGGTCATCGCGTCGACCAGCACGGTCAGGGTCGGCCCCGCCACGGAGACCAGGGCGCCGCCGATAGGCGGGCCTGCGGTGAACGTGGTCCAGAACGTCGTCTCCAGCCGGCTGGTCGCGGTCAGTCTGGCCTCCGGGGCGACCAGTGCCTTCAGATGGGCGCCGGAGGCGGCGGTGAAGGCGAGCTCGCAGGTCGCGGCGAGGACGCCGACGACGCACAGGTGCGGATAGGTGAGCCGGTCGACCAGTCCCGCCGCGGGGATGCTGAGCATGGCCGTGAAGCGGATCAGGTCGGCGCCGATCATCGTCGGCCGCTTGTGGCGGTACTCGATCCATGGCCCGAGCCGGATCCCCGCCGCGGCGGCCGCGAACCCGGACAGGGCCGCCAGCAGCGACACCTGGAAGGTCGAGGAGTCGAGCACGAGCACCGCGACGAGCGGCAGCGCGCCGTACGCGATGGTCGACCCGGCCTGGCTCGTCGCCGTGGCCAGCCAGAGCCGGTTGAAGTCCCGCCCCGGTGTCGCGCTCCTGCGCGCGGTCTCCGAGACGGTCACCCGGCGACCCTATCCGGGCGGGAGTCGGCGATCAGGTAGAACACGTTTCAGTTTCGGCGTACGATCTCGGTCATGATCTCCTCCGACGCCATCACCTGGAACGCCCCCGACGACGAACACCCCGCACGTACGGCAGGGCAGCGCTCCTATGCCGCCGTCGCCAAGGGCGACCTCGACGAGTGGCTCACGATCTACGCCGAGGACTGCGTCCTCGAGGACCCGGTCGGCCCGTCGATGTTCGACCCCGAGGGCAAGGGCCACCACGGCCACGAGGGGCTCAAGGCGTTCTGGGAGAAGGCCATCGCCTCGGTCCACACCTTCGAGTTCGAGATCAACGACTCCTTCGCCAACCCCGAGGGCAACACCTGCGCCAACATCGGCCGGATCAAGACGTCTTTCCCCGACGGCAGCTACACCACCACCGACCTGATCATGGTCTACACGGTCAACGACGAGGGCCGCATCAAGTCGATGAAGGCCTTCTGGGAACCGGACCGCACCATGGCGAGCTTCACCTCAGCCTGATCGGAGGTGGTCCCAGACGTTCCCGCCCCTCTACCGGTCGGCAATGGGCTCGTACGTCTGGGACTAACTCGTCACGGGGTCCAGTAGGTGCCCCCGGTCGGCGGCCTGGAGGTCGTCATACCCACCTCCGTGCACGAGTACGTGGAGCCCGCCCCGGGCTCGGGGGCGCAGTCGTCTCGGCCCGCTTGACCCTTCACGATGTCGGCGCCCCGGCCTCCGATCAGACGGTCGTTCTCGTTTCCGCCGAGAAGGCGATCGCGGTCGTCGCCACCCACGAGGCTGTCCGCACCCGTGCCGCCCTCGAGGTGGTCGGCGCCGGCGGCGCCAGTGATCCAGTCTCGGCCGGGGCCGCCGTAGAGGCTGTCGTTTCCGGCGGACCCGTGGATGCTGTCGGGGCCGCTGCCGCCGTAGATCCTCTCGGAGCCACTGCCGCCGCTCATGCCATCGGCTCCGTCGCCGCCGTAGAGCAGGTCGTTGCCCGCTTCGCCTCGGACGTAGTCGTCACCGCTGCCGCCTGACACGGTGTCGTTTCCGGACGACCCGTAGAGGTTGTCCCGCCCGCCTTCGCCGTAGATACGGTCGTTGCCCCCTTGGCCGACGATGTTGTCCTGGCCGTCACCGCCGTAGAGCGTGTCGCCGCTGTCGGTTCCGCTGCTCTCTATGCGGTCGCCAGAGTTGTAGTGACCGTGGATGGCGTCGTTGCCGCCCATGCCCCAGATGACGTCGGAGCCGGTGCCGCCGCGCAGGTGGTCGCCGCCGGGGGTTCCGTGGATCCGGTCGTTGCCGGACCCGCCGAAGGCGTACGTCGACCAGATCTCGTCGTTTCCGCTCTGCCCGAAGACGATGTCTGTGGCGTGGATCTTGTCATCGCCGTCGCCGCCGCACACGACGTCATTCGCGTCGGCATAGATGGTGTCGGCGCCGGGCGTGCCGAGGATGAAGTCCTGATCGGAGGACGTCGTCGGCGTCTGTCCCCGATTCATGTCGACAGTGACCGTTACCCCTCCGCAGGTAGCGGCCGCGTTCGCGGTGCTGGCGGTCAGCGTGATTCCGGGGATGACCAGAAGCGACGCCGCTCCTGAGATGAGGGCTGAGGTACGCACAGCGGCACACCCTAATGGGTATCGCGCCGCCGTGAAGCAGCAATCACGCGACCGCGTGCTCGGCGATCCACTCCACCAGAGGACGTACGGCTCGCCAGTCCTTCTTCACCTCGCCGACGAGGTCGGGGGTGTGGATGATCGGCTCGAAGCCGATGGTGCGGCCGAGGTGGATGGACTTGTGGCGGAGGAGCTCGATCTTGGGATGGTCCTTGTCGAAGCCGCGCGGGGCGGTCTTGAGGCGGTCGCCGGTGACCTCGTAGCCCTTCTTCTCCGCGACAGCGAGGCGTTTCTCCAGGTCAGCGCCGTAGTGGTCGTGGACGATGGCGTCACGGAAGGCCGCCAGGCGGGGCGGCTCGAACCAGTAGCAGCCGCCACCGGTGCGGATGCCGCGGGGCGAGACCTCGACGTAGTAGCCGGTCTGCGGCGCTACGGCCACGAAGGCTCCCTGGTGGGTCTTGTAGGGGAGCTTGTCCTTCGAGAAACGTACGTCGCGATAGGGCCGGAAGATCTTGGCGCTGCCGAACTCCTCGGCGAGCTCGTCGGTGAGCGCCTTCATCGGCGCGTGGACCGACTCCTTGTAGATGTGCTTGTGGGCTTCCCAGAACGACTTGGTGTTGTCGACCTCGAGGTCGTCGTAGAAGTCGAGCGCTGCCACGGGGAAACCTTCGAAAGCCACGTACGCAGCCTATCGGCGTCGGCGCAACGCCCGCGTCAGACGGCGGGGATCTGGATGGTGTCGGCGACCCGGCGGGCATGCTCGGCCATGGCGCGGGCGATGTTGGCGGACTCGCCGAGGTGGCGGGAGGGGTCGAGCAGGCCGGCGATCTCGCCGCGGGTGAAGTGCTCCGAGACCTCGGGGGAGTCGGCGAGGAGCGAGGCGAAGTCGAGCTCCTCGACCGCGGCGCGCTGGGCCAGCTCGAAGACGACGTCGTGGGCGACCTGGCGGCCGATCCGCTCGCCGAGCTCGAGCATCAGCGACTCGGAGCCGATCAACCCGCCGGAGAGGGCCAGGTTGGCGCGCATGCGGTCCTCGTCGAAGGTCAGTCCGGTGAAGATGACGACCAGCCGAGCCAGTACGTCCCCGGCCAGGCGAGAGGCCTGCGCGACCGCATCCTCGAGGATGCCGGTCATGGCGCCGTTGGCCTCGTGGTCGTGGAGCATCGACTCCATCGCCGGGGCGACGAGCCCGCGCAGCTGGGTGGCGGAGGTGATCACGTCGAGCGTCAGCTGCGGGTTGCGCTTGTGGGGCATCGTCGAGGAGCCGATGGTGCCCTCGGGGATCGGCTCGAAGGCCTCGCCGAACTCGGGCTGCATCATCGAGTAGACGTCCTTGCCGATCTTGCCGGCGGTGCCACCGAGCATCCCCAGGATCGAGACCCACTCGACCATGCCGTCGTTGATCGCGCGCGACGGGACAGGCATCGAGCCCATGTCGAGCCGGGAAGCCGTCTCGGTCTCGATGGCGCGAGCGTGGGAGCCGAAGGAGGCCATCGTGCCCGCGGCCCCACCCATCAGGAGGCGGAAGACGCGGTCCTCGACCGAACGGAGCCGGTCGACGTGGGCGGCGATCTCGTCGATCCAGATTGCGACCTTGAAGCCGAAGGTGATCGGGACCGCGTGCTGCGAGTGCGTACGCCCCGGCATCGGCACCTCGGCGCCGGCCTCGGCGACCTTCGACAGCGAGCGCAGCAGGTCGCCGAGCAGGTCGAGGATCTTGTCGTGCGCCTGGCGCAGCAGGATCAGGTCGGCGGTCTGGGTGATGTTCTGCGTGGTGGCGCCCCAGTGGACCCAGCCGCCGTGCTTCGCGCCGACGACCCGGCAGAGCTCCTCGACCAGCGGGGTCAGCGGGTGGCTGTGCTCGGCGGTGGCCTTCTCGATGCGGTCCAGGTCGAGCTTGTCCAGATCGGCGGCCTCGGCGATCGCCTCGCCGGCCTCCGCGGGGATCACCTTCACGGCCGCTTCGGCCTCGGCCAGGGCCGCCTCGACGTCGAGTCGTGCCTGGAGACGCGCCTCGTAGGTGAACAGATCTCCGATGCCGTGATCGGGGACTCGTCCGTCGGTGAATCGGCTGCTCGAGCCCGCGGGCATGGCGCGTGATCCTTTACGTGTCGTTCACACAATGATTGGAAAACAGAAACCCAATCTTAATGGACGCAAGCCGCAAACACCCGTGATCGTGTGCTGCGTCACTTGGATCGTGCAAGTCAACGGAAACAGGCCGTGCCATAAGGCACGGCCCGAAACCATGGAGCGGACGACGAGATTCGAACTCGCGACATCAACCTTGGGAAGGTTGCGCTCTACCAACTGAGCTACGTCCGCAGGTGCGACCAGGATGTTACCCCACACACCCGGCCAGGTGTGAACCGGTTCAGGAAAGTCGCGTCATCCGTGGATAGCGGGCCGACAGCCCCTCGCCTGCCGGGCCACGAAGCATGCGGCGTACGGCCCAGGGGAGCGCGCGGGCGGCCAGCCGCCGGACCTCGCGGATCGGGACGGCCAGGCCGTTCGGGCCCGGTTCCTCGACGACCAGTGGTTTCGGGGTGGGGAGGTGATGGCGTACGCCGAGGGTGTCGAGGACCTTGATCGCCATCAGCTGATGGCCGGGGGCGCCCAGGAAGCCGTGGCCGTCCCAGTAGCCGGCGTCGTCGTACTCGGTCATCCGCCAGAAGTCGACCAGCGTGGCCCCGCGCCGCTGCGCGATCTCGCGCACCGCCTCGTTGTAGACCGCGAAGCGTCCGCGGAGCAGCCGCCCGACGGTGGTCGACCGCGCTCCGTAGGCGGTGAACACCAGCACCTTCGCGCCGGTCTCGGTCAGGTCGCCGATCGCGGACTCGTAGGTGGCGAGCAGGTCATCGATGTTCACATGTGGCCACATCAGATCGACCGATCCGCCGTAGATCGTCACCACGTCCGGCTCGAGCTCGATCGCCCGCCCGACCTGCTCCTTGACGATCCGGTCGATCCCGCGGCCGCGGACGGCGAGGTTGGCGTAGGTGAACTCGGGTGTCCGCTCGGCCATCACCTCGGCGACCCGATCGGCCCAGCCGCGCACGCCGTTCGGGCGACGGACGTCGGTGTCACCGACACCCTCGGTGAAGGAGTCGCCCAGCGCGACGTACCGGCGGTAGCCGCCGGGGATCAGCGCATCCAGTGCCATGGCTCCGATTCAATCGGGTTTACCCCGGGACGTACGACTCTGGCACGGAATCTGTGACGCATGTGGCAAATGGTGCCGAGGCTCAGGGCAGAACCGTGGGAACCAGGTCGCTCAGCATGCTCTTGACGGTGGCGGTGGCTGCGACCGCGTTGAACTTCTCGTCCCAGAGCGAGACGACGAGCACCACTCGATCGACGCGGACCGCGCCTGCTGCCCAACCGTCGCCGGCGTTGATGGTCGCCTGGTCTCCGATGGAGTACGGATCGCCGTCGGTGATGTACGGCGCTTCTTCGGCCGCGGTGGCAACGTCCTCGAACTCGAGAACGTTGAGGATCGTCTCGGTCTTCGGGTCGTCCTCGGGCTCATCCTTCGGGAGGATCCAGCAGAACGTCGCCGAGAGCGGTTCCGTCGACAGTTCCGACGACAGGTCGGCGAGCCATGGGAAGGTCTTCTGTTGCTCGGCCCATTCCGAAGACCCGGTCTTCGCGATGCCGAACTGCGACTTCACCTCCGACTCGCTCGTGAAGTAGGCATCGGACCTCGCCAGCGACTTGCACGGTTCGACGTAGACGTACACGTCCTGGATCGACTTGACCCGCGACGGCTGTGGGGACGGTGATGCCGACGATGTGCTGGCGGGGCTCGCCGAGGCATCCGGCGTGCCGCTGGCAGCGGAGGGTCCAGCGTCCGCATTCGTGACCTGATCCGACCCGCAACCGGCGGCAAACAGAGCCACCGCGAGGGAAAGTGTGAGTGCCCGAGTCACATAGGAGTTGTGACGCACAAGCGCAGCGTATGGCGGCGGCGAACGATGCGCACGGGAACCGGTAAGTTGGGCCTCGTGCTGCTGAGCGACAAGGACATCCTGACCGAGATCAACGACGGGCGGATCGTCATCGACCCCTGGGACGAGTCGATGCTGCAGCCGTCGTCCGTCGACGTACGCCTGGACCGGTTCTTCCGGGTCTTCGACAACCACAAGTACGCCACGATCGACCCGGCCGTGGACCAGTCCGAGCTCACCCGGCAGATCGAGACCGAGGGCGACGAGCCGTTCATCCTGCACCCGGGCGAGTTCGTGCTCGGGTCGACGTACGAGACCGTCAGCCTGCCCGACGACATCGCCGCGCGGGTCGAGGGGAAGTCGTCGCTGGGGCGCCTCGGGCTGCTCACCCACGCCACCGCCGGCTTCGTCGACCCGGGCTTCTCCGGCCATGTGACGCTCGAGCTGGCCAACGTCGCGACGCTTCCGATCAAGCTCTATCCGGGGATGAAGATCGGTCAGTACTGCTTCTTCAGGCTCACCTCGCCCGCCCAGAACCCCTACGGCAGCGAGAAGTACGGGAGCCGCTACCAGGGCCAGCGCGGCCCGACCGCCTCGCGCAGCTTCCAGAGCTTCCACCGCACCAAGATCTGAGCGTCCGGTGGGCGAGGTCTTCGCGGGGCGCTACGAGCTGCTGGAGCCGATCGCGGAGGGAGGCATGGGCGCAGTCTGGCAGGTCCACGACCGCCGAGACGGCACCGTCAAAGCTGCCAAGCTGCTGCGTCAGCGGGACGCCTCCTCCCTGCTCCGGTTCATCCGGGAGCAGGCCACCCGGATCCATCATCCGCATGTCGTGACTCCCCTCGGCTGGGCCGGCGAGGACGACAGTGTGCTGTTCACGATGCCGCTGCTGCGCGGCGGGTCGGTCGCCATGCTGCTGGGCGACTTCGGTGCTCTCCCCGAGCAGTGGGTCGTCGCGATCCTCGATCAGACCCTGTCGGGTCTCGAGGCCGTGCACGCCGCCGGCGTGGTGCACCGCGACGTGAAGCCCGGCAACCTGCTGCTGGAGGTGACCGGCGCGGGCGTTCCTCACGTGCGGCTCTCCGACTTCGGCGTGGCAGTACCCACCGACCAGCCACGGCTCACCGAGGCCAACGTGATGATCGGTACGCCTGGCTACATGGCGCCCGACCAGGGCTTCGATCCCGATCCCCGCGACGACCTCTACGCCGCCGCGGTCACGGGTCTGCACCTCCTGACCGGTGCGCGGCCACCGCACGACCCTTCGTACGTCCCGGCGACACCGCTGGGCCGGCTGCTGCTCCGGGCGATCGGCTCGGACCGCTCCGCCCGGCCCCAGTCCGCCGGGGAGTTCCGCCAGCTGCTCGCCCAGGCCGTGCCGGCGCGGCCCTGGGAGCCGGGCGAGGCCGAGGTCCTGGACCAGTACGCCTCGGGGCGCATGTCGCCGCCACCTCCGCCACCGCCTCCGCCGACGCCTCGGGTCACCCGGGACAAGACTGCGGTGCGGCGTACGAAACAGCGCGACGACCGGCCCGTGTGGCCGATCGTCGCGCTGGTGCTCGCCGGGGTCCTGCTGCTGGCGGGCAGTGCCTTCCTGCTGAGCTGATCCGGCTAGGCGTGCCGTCTCCGGATCAGCAGGACAGCGGCCGCCGCGAGCGCGGCGATCCCGAGGCCGGCTCCGACGACGCCGGTGACCAGCTTGACGGTGTCACCGGACCCTTCGTCCTCACCGGAACCCGAGCCCGATCCCGAGCCGCTCCCGGAGGACTCGTCCGTACCGTCCTCCTCGGAAGCCTCCGACCCGGCGGCAGCGGCGTTCAGGTTGAGGTCGGCGGTCGGTGCGGAGAGCCCCGAGACCTTCTCGTAGTCGGGCTCGCCCTCGCCGGCGGTCCCGACGGTCTTGACCGTCAGGGTGTAGGGCACGTTGATGTTCTCGTCCAGGCCGTACTGGACCCGGACGTAGTGAACGCCCGGGAGCCCGGTCGAGGCGGTCGCGTCGGACGTGTCGAACCGGTTCCGGTAGGCGACGGTGTTGGAGAGGGTGCCGGTGCGCCAGGCGTCCGGGCAGTTCTGCAGCAGCCCGGTGTCGCACCAGCTCTCCGGCGCCTCGCGGACGTCGACCGTCGCGTCACCGCCGAGCGGCCCGATGACGTCGAGCTCGACCCCTGCGCCGACCGCCCATTCCTTGCGGATCGCATCGGTCATCCGAGCGTCGAACTGGGCCTCCAGGTGCTGGCCCCAGCCGACCGGGACGCCGATCACCTGGTTCTCGCCCGGGTTGATGTCGAAGGAGTACGTCCCGTCCTCGACGATCGGCGCGTTCGCGATCGTGCTGCCGGGCACCATGCCGTCGGTCGGGTCGCCCGGGGTCAGCTCGGTCCAGGTGGGCGCCTCGGGCTGGGGAGGCAGGCCGTCGAGCGTGGCCGCGCTGACCGGCGGCTCCTCGTAGACCATCAACTGGACCGGCTTCCCGGCGATCGCGCCGGCGTCGCCGGTGCCGGACGAGGTCGACAGGACCAGCTCATCGGCCGTGTTGCAGAGGTCTTCCGGGTCGGTGTCCCCGCTGTGGGTGGTGCCGAAGATGAGCCGGTTGCCGTCGCCGTACGTCGTCGACTGGACCACCGTCCACCGGCAGCCCCGCAGCTCGCCGGAGTCGTCCCGGACGCTGATCCTGGGGCTCAGGTTGCTGACCAGGTCTTCCGACTCGCCCTCGAAGATCAGGCCGAAGTGCAGGGTGGTGCCCGGCGCGGTGCGCTCGAAGCGGTAGTAGCGCTCGCCGCGGGTCTGGACGGTGTCCAGGTATTGCCCGGCCTTGACGAGCGGGGCGTCGGCGGAGTCGGGGGTGCCCTTCACCGGCGTACCGGTGAACTCGAAGGGCCGCAGCGCCCGCTCGGAGGCGCCCGAGATCGACTCACCGATGCCCTCGGCGTCGTCGGCGTCGTAGTAGGTGCCATTGCCCTTCTCGGCGATGCACTCCAGCTGCTTGCGCGCCTTGCCCGAGACGGAGAGACCGACGACATCGATCTGCAGGTCGATGCCCTGGTCGGCGATCGCCTGCGCTGCCGGACAGGGGTCGCCGCAGGTCGACTCGCCGTCGGAGACGAGGACGATCGAGCGCTTCCCCTCGGACCCGATGTCCTCGGCGGCGCGCTTCAGGGCGACCGGGATCGGTGTCTCGCCGTAGGGCTTGTAGCCGCTCACCGCCGCCTTCAGGTCGTCGCGGTTGCCCGTCCCGGGCTTCACGACCAGCTGGGTGTCCTCGCACGCGCCCTTCTGCTTGCGCCCGAACACCTTCGCGCCGAAGACCCGCATGCCCACGTCGGCACTCTCCGGCAGGTCGTCGATCACGGTGCCGAGCGCCTGCTTGGCGGCTTGGATCTTGGTGGTGCCCCCGCCGGCCGGCTCCTTCATGGAGCCGGACGAGTCGAGCACGAGGATCATCCGGCCGTACGTCCCCTGGTTCTGCTCATCGGCAGCAGCGGGGGCGGCACCGGTGCCGGCCACGGCCACGGTGAGGACCCCGGCAAGGCCGGTGGCGATCACGAGTCTTTTCCGCATGCCCCGCACCTTATGTTCACTAACGTATACGCTGCAAGTACATTTGCAAACTTCTTGTCTACGTGTGTAGATTGCTCGCATGGGCGTCGAGGAGAACATCCAGCAGCAGCGCGAGCTGTACGGTGAGCCGCTCGGCGACCTGGTCCGCCGCGCGACCGCTCCGCTGGGTCTCACCCAGGCGACGACCGCCAAGGTGCTCGGGCTGAGCCCGGCGATGCTGTCGCACCTGATGACCGGGCAGCGGGTCAAGATCGCCAACCCGATCGCGCTCGGGCGCCTGCACGCCCTGATCGACCTCGGGGCCGGCGCCGGCGACCTCACCACGTCCCAGATCAACGAGCGCCTCGACGAGATCCGCGAGCTCTCTTCCGAGCTGACCACCGGCGCCCGCGTCGTCGCGGTCGAGGGCGGTGCAGCTGTGCGGGGTGTCCTTCGTGCCGTCGCCTCCGGCCGCGAGCTCCAGCAGGCCGCCGACGCCCTCCGCGACGTCGCCCCCGGTCTGGCCGAGGTGCTCCGGATCTACGGTTCCGGGACCGACGACGAGATCCGGGCTCACTTCGCCTCGATCCGCGATCTCCTCTGAAGGGGTGTCGGTGGTCGCGGCTAGGGTCGGTTGGATGAGCGAAGCACCATTCCTGGCCCCTGACGGCCAGACGCGTTGCGCGTGGGCCGGCGGGGCACCGGAGTTCCTGGGCTACCACGACACCGAGTGGGGATTCCCGGGCGGAGGAGACGTACGGCTCTTCGAGAAGATCTGCCTGGAGGGGTTCCAGAGCGGGCTGTCCTGGCGCACGATCCTCAACAAGCGGCCGGCGTTCCGTGAGGTCTTTGCCGACTTCGACTTCCACAAGGTGGCCGAGTTCGACGAGGGCGACGTCGAGCGGCTGCTGCAGGACGCCAGGATCATCCGCCACCGCGGCAAGATCGAGGCGTCGATCAACAACGCCCGCCGCGCGGTCGAGCTCGTCGAGGAGCAGGGGTCGCTGGCTGCGTACGTCTGGGGGTTCGAGCCCGAGCCGTTGACGATTCCCGAGGTGGTGGCCACCTCGCCCGCCTCGGTCAGCCTCTCCAAGGACCTCAAGAAGCGAGGCTGGAAGTTCGTCGGGCCGACGACGATGTACGCGTTCATGCAGTCGATGGGCGTCGTCAACGACCACTCGCTGGACTGTGTGATCCGGGATCGGGTCGAGGCCGAGCGGGCGGCGTTCGTCAGGCCCTGACCGGCCCTGACCCGGCTGAGGGACCTGTCCGCTGTGCATGTCCAAAACGCGGGGCCGATACGCGGTTGAAAGGGTAGTGTGTTTAGGCTGTCCTAACTAAGCATTGCCTAACCCGAGGTGGTCCACGTGATCCGTCGTCCCGTACTCATCGCAGTGAGCACCGCGCTCGCTGTCTCCGGCCTGGCTGCCTGCAGCACGGGCTCCACCGACTCCGCCGACTCCGGCCAGGAGTCCACCTCGAAGGCCGACTCGGGCGCCTTCCCGGTGACCATCGAGCACGCCTTCGGCGAGACCAAGATCGAGGAGGAGCCGAAGCGCATCTCCGTCGTCGGTGTCAACGACGCCGACATGCTCCTCTCCCTGGGCGTCGTGCCGGTCAGCATCCCCAAGGTGACCTGGGGCGGCGACGAGGACGGCACCACGCCTTGGTTCGACGAGAAGCTCGAGGAGCTCGACGCCGACATGCCGGCGATCCTCGACCAGACCGACGCCATCCCGGTCGACGAGGTCGCCAAGCAGACCCCCGACCTGATCCTGGCGACCTACTCGGGCATCACCGAGGAGGAGTACAAGAAGCTCTCCGAGATCGCGCCGGTCGTCGCCTACCCGGACCAGCCGTGGGCGACCGCGTGGGAGGACTCCCTCGACATGGTCGGCAAGGCGACCGGCCGCAACGAGCTGGCCGACGAGGTCGAGGCCGACACCGAGCAGGCCTACGCGGACGCGAAGAAGGACAACCCGGAGATCCAGGGCAAGACCTTCATCTGGGCCGCGCTGGCCACCGCCGACCTCTCCCAGATCCCGTTCTACACGACCGAGGACGCTCGCCCGGACTTCCTGTCCGACCTGGGTATGGAGAACGCGCCGGTCGTCGTGGAGAACACCAAGAAGGGTGAGTTCTACGCGCAGGTCTCCGCGGAGAAGGCCAGCGAGCTGCAGTCCGACTTCCTGTTCACCTACGCGGTGGAGGACACGGACGCCGAGACGTACGCCAAGGACAAGCTGATCGGCCAGGTCCCCGCGATCAAGGCCGGTCACATGTGGGCCTCGACCGACAACGTCGCCTCGCTCGCCGCGGGCACCCCGACGCCGCTGTCGGTGCCTTACGCCATCGATGAGTTCGTCCCGGGCATCGTCAAGGCTCTCGAGGGTCAGTGACCCTCACGACGACGCTCGACCGAGCCCCGGCCGCGGATCCCCGCGGCCGGGGTCGGTCGTCGATGCTTCGGGTCGTGATCCTGCTCGCCGGTGTCCTCCTGGTCGCCGTGGTCGCCTCGATGCTGATCGGCGCGAAGCTCGTCTCCCCGCTCGATCTGTGGCGTGAGGGCAGCGTCGGCCAGGGCATCTTGGAGACCCGGATGCCGCGCACCGTCCTCGGGCTGATGGCCGGCGCCGCGCTGGCGCTCTCCGGAGCCTGTCTGCAGGGCCTGACCCGCAACCCGCTGGCCGACCCGGGGCTCCTCGGGCTCAACTCCGGGGCCACGTTCGCGATGGTGCTGGCGGTCTCGGTCTTCGGCATCGGCTCGCTCAACGCCTACCTCTGGTTCGGCTTCGCCGGCGCCGCGATCGCCGCGATTCTCGTGCACACGGTCGCCTCCTTCGGCTCCGGCGGCGCGACCCCGGCCAAGCTCGTCCTCGCCGGTGCCGCGCTCGCTGCCGGCGTCACCTCGTGGACCACCGCCGTCCTGCTCACCGACAAGGCCACCTTCGACGTGATCCGGCTCTGGCAGGTCGGCACCATCGGTGGCCGCGGCTGGGACATGGTCCTGACGGGCCTGCCGTTCCTGGCCGTCGGCGCGCTGCTGACCCTGGCCGGCGCCCGCACCCTCGACACGCTCGCCCTCGGCGACGACCTCGCCCGCGGGCTCGGACGGCGCACCGGCATCGACCGCGCCGTCATCGGCCTCGGTGTCGTGCTCCTCACCGGCACCGCCACCGCGCTGTGCGGGCCGATCGGCTTCATCGGCCTGATCGTCCCCCACATGGTCCGGGTCATGGTCGGCTCGGCCTACACCCGCGTGCTCCCTCTCTCGGCGGGCTTCGGCGCCGCCCTCACCCTCTTGGCGGACGTGGTCGGCCGAGTCATCTGGCCGCCCTCGGAGATCCAGGTCGGCGTGATGGCGGCCGTCGTCGGCGTACCCGTCTTCGTCTTCTTCCTGCGCCGCGGACGGATGGCCGGACTATGAGCGAGCGTCAGCGAGTGAACAGATGGATCCTCACGCGGCCGCGTCCGTATTCTGGCGCTCGCGCTACGGAGGTGGCGGCGTGACCGTGCAGTCGATCAACCCCACCGCAGTCGTACGCAGCGCCCGACGCATCCCGCAGCGGCGGCTCGCCCTGGTGACCGGTGGTCTGGGCGCGGCCCTGTTCGGGCTGTTCACGCTCCGTGTGCTCGGCGGCGACTACATCATCACGCTGCCGGACTTCTTCCGGATCCTCGGCGGGGAGGAGATCCCCGGCGCGACCTTCATCCTGATGGAGTCGAAGCTGCCGCGGGCGGTCCTGGGTGTGATGGCCGGAATCGCCTTCGGCACCGCCGGCGCGATCTTCCAGTCGACCCTGCGCAACCCGCTCGCCAGCCCCGACATGCTCGGCATCTCGATCGGGGCGAGCGCGTCGGCGGTCTTCGCGATCGTGGTCCTCTCGCTGAACGGCTCGGCGCTCTCGCTCGCCGGGATCATCGGCGCGGTGCTCACCGCCGTCGCGATCCGGCTGGTGGCCGGCAGCGACGGTGGATACCGGCTGGTGCTCGTCGGTGTCACCGCTGCCGCCGGTCTGGTCGCGGTGATCCAGTACCTCTTCACCCGCGCCAACGAGTACGACGCCCAGCTCGCGCTGCGCTGGATGACCGGCAGCCTCAACTCGGCCTCCTGGCCGACGATCAGGATCCTGCTCGTCGCGCTGGTGATCCTGCTCCCGCTGGTCGCCTGGACGGTGAAGTCGCAGCGGGTGCTCGAGCTCGGTCCCGACGTCGCCAATGCGCTCGGCGTGACCCACCGCTACGCCGACCTGCTGCTCCTCCTCGCCGTGCTGCTCTGCGCGCTGGCGGTCGCCGCGACCGGCCCGGTCGCGTTCGTCGCGTTCGTCGCCGGGCCGATCGCCCGGGTCCTCAACGGCGGGCGTACGACGATCCTCGGCGCCGCGCTGGTCGGCGCGGTCGTGGTGGTCGGGGCCGACTACGTCGCGGCCTATGGATTCCCCGGCACCAACCTCCCGGTCGGTGTCGTCACCGGTGCTTTCGGGGCGCCGTTCCTGTTGTGGTTGCTCGCCAGCGGGCGGGCTGGAAGGCGATGACATGAAAGAGGCCCAGATGAGACTCGCTGCGGAGAGTGTGAGCCTCGGCTACGGCGGCGACCCGATCGTCGACGAGGTCTCCCTGGAGATCCCCGACGGTCTGACCACCGTGATCGTAGGCGCCAACGGCTGCGGGAAGTCGACCCTGCTGCGCGGGATGGCCCGGCTGCTCCGCCCCATCTCGGGGCAGGTGGTCCTCGACGGCAAGGCGGTCCACAAGCAGCCGACCCGGGCCGTCGCCAAGACGCTCGGCCTGATGCCCCAGTCGCCGATCGCGCCCGAAGGGATCACGGTCGTCGACCTGGTCGGCCGCGGTCGACAGCCCCACCGCGGTGCGCTGCAGCGCTGGTCGCCCGAGGACGACGCGGCCGTCGCCGAGGCGCTCGAGCTGACCAACACGCTCGACCTCGCCGACCGGATCGTCGACGAGCTCTCCGGTGGCCAGCGGCAGCGGGTCTGGGTGGCGATGGCACTCGCCCAGCAGACCGACCTGCTGCTCCTCGACGAGCCGACCACGTTCCTCGACGTCGCCCACCAGATCGACCTCCTCGACCTGCTCCACGGGCTGCGCTCCTCGCGAGGCACCACCGTCGTGATGGTGCTCCACGACCTCAACCTGGCCGCCCGCTACGCCGACCACCTGATCGCCATGAGCGGCGGCAGGATCGCCGCCACCGGCGACCCCGCCGAGGTGGTCACCGCCGAGTCGGTCGAGAAGGTCTTCGGCCTGGAGGCCCAGGTCATCTCGGACCCCGTCTCGGGCACACCGCTGGTCGTCCCCATCGGACGCCACCACCGCCCCGCCGCTCACCCCCACGCACAAGGAGCCTGACATGCCCATCCTCGCCCGCGTCTCGGTGCGCTCCGTCGAGCGTCTCTCCCCATCCTTCGCCCGGATCGAGCTGGCCGGCGACGACCTGGCCGACTTCGGCAACGACGGCCCGAGCCTCGACCAGCGCATCAAGCTCCTCTTCCCGGCCACCCCGGGAGTGCTGCCCGAGCTGTCGGGGGAGAACTGGTACACCGAATGGCTCGCCCTCCCCGAGGACGAGCGCCCGCGGATGCGCACCTACACGATCCGCTCGGTCGAGGGCGAAGGGATCGAGAAGCGTCTGTACGTCGACTTCGTGCTCCACCCCGGCGCGCACGGTCCCGGCTCCGACTGGGCCGGCGCGGCCGAGCCCGGCGACGAGATCCTGGTCGCCGGACCCAAGCTCGGCGAGCCCTACGGCGGGATCGAGTGGCTTCCTGGTGACGCGACCCGGCTGCTTCTGGTCGGGGACGAGACGGCCGTCCCGGCGATCGTCTCGATCCTCGAGTCGCTGCCGGCGGACGCCACCGGATCGGCCTTCCTGGAGGTGCCGGCGGCTGGTGACGTACAGGATGTGGTTGCGCCTGAGGGGTTGGAGGTCAGCTGGCTGCCGCGCGAGGGCGCGCCCGTGGGCGGTCCGTCCCTGGCTGCGGTCGGCGGACTGCTCGGCTTCGAGGCGACGCCCGAGGACGTGACCTCGGTCGAGGTCGAGGACCCGGACCTGTGGGAGACCCCGGACTACTCGTCCTCCGGCGAGGAGGTCTCGGCGCCCGCCAACGGCTCCACGAATGGCTCCACGGACGGCTCCGCGAACGGCGAGGACGGGCGCTACGCCTGGATCGCCGGGGAGTCCCGGATGGTCACCGCACTGCGCCGTCATCTGGTCAACGAGCTCGAGATGCCGCGCAAGCAGGTGGCCTTCATGGGCTACTGGCGAGAAGGCGTGTCGATGAAGGGGTGACCCAGCACGGTTTTGGCTGTTTGACGTGGTTAGGTTGACGTACTCAATCAACCTAGAAGGGTCGTGGAATGCAAGGAAGCATCCTGGCCGCGGACACCCTGATCCAGGCCAATGCAGTTGATTACCTTCTGATCGCCATCTACTTCGCGTTCGTTCTCGGCATCGGCTTCCTGGCCAGCCGCGGGATGTCGAGCTCGGTGGACTTCTTCCTCTCGGGCAGGTCCTTGCCCGCGTGGGTCACCGGTCTCGCCTTCATCTCAGCAAACCTCGGCGCGGTCGAGATCATGGGGATGTCGGCAACTGGCGCGCAGGTCGGGCTGCCCACCGTCCATTACTTCTGGATCGGTGCAGTCCCAGCCATGCTGTTCCTGGGCGTCGTGATGATGCCCTTCTACTACGGCTCGAAGGTGCGCTCGGTCCCCGAGTTCATGAAGCGCCGTTTCGGCACCGGCGCCCATCTCGTCAACGCGCTCTCGTTCGCGGTGGCGCAGCTGCTCATCGCCGGTATCAACCTCTACCTGCTCGGCGCCATCGTGCACGCGCTGCTCGGCTGGCCGTTGTGGGTGGCGCTGATCGTGGCCGCGGTGATCGTGCTGTCCTACATCACCCTCGGTGGTCTGAAGGCCGCGATCTACAACGAGGTCCTGCAGTTCTTCGTGATCGTCGCCGGACTGCTGCCGCTGACCATCCTGGGTCTCCACCGGGTGGGCGGCTGGGACGGTCTGACCTCTCAGATCGAGAAGGCCGCGGCCGCCAACCCCGACACCATCGCGCCCGCCGCCGACCAGCTCAACTCCTGGCCCGGCGCCGCCCTGACCGGCTTCTCCTCCGACTTCCTCTCGGTCGTGGGCATCGTGTTCGGTCTCGGGTTCGTGCTCTCCTTCGGCTACTGGACGACCAACTTCGTCGAGGTCCAGCGAGCGATGGCCGCCGACTCGATCAGCGCGGCCCGCAAGACGCCGATCATCGGTTCGTTCCCGAAGATGTTCATCCCGTTCATCACCATCGTCCCCGGCATGATCGCCGCGGTCCTGGTCACCGAGATCGCGCGTACGAAGGCAGGGGAGTCGATCCCCGGTGGTGCCTCGGGTGAGGGGGTGACCTACAACGACTCGCTGCTCTACCTGATGGCAGAGGTGTTGCCCAACGGTCTGCTCGGCCTGGCGATCACCGGTCTGCTGGCGGCGTTCATGGCCGGTATGGCGGCCAACGTCTCCGCCTTCAACACGGTGGTGTCCTTCGACATCGTCCAGGAGTACATCATCAAGGACCGCCCGGACGACTTCTACGTGAAGCTCGGCCGCTGGGCGACCGTCGCGGCGACGGCCATCGCGATCTTCACCGCTGTCCTGGCGTCCAGCTTCTCCAACATCATGGACTACCTGCAGACGCTGTTCGGGTTCTTCAACGCTCCGCTGTTCGCGACGTTCATCCTGGGTATGTTCTGGAAGCGGATGACCGCGACCGCCGGTTGGGCGGGCCTCGTCTCCGGCACCTTGGCGGCGGTGGGCGTCGGCATCCTCGCCGACGGCACGCTCGGCGGACTCTCCGTCGGCGTCCTACCGCTGTCCGGTCAGGGTGCGTCGTTCGTGGCCGCCGGTGTGGCCTTCGGCGTCGACATCGTCGTCAGCGTGATCGTCTCGCTGGTGACCAAGCCGAAGCCGGAAGGCTCCCTGAAGGGTCTGGTCTACTCGGAGACACCGAGGGAGGACCTGGTGGATCCCGAGGACGCAGGTCGTCCGTGGTGGCAGCGCCCGGTGCCTCTGGCGGGTGTCTCTCTGGTCATGGTCACCATCTTGAACGCGATCTTCTGAGGAGACTGAGATGCCTAGCGAATCGAACCCGGCCAAGACCAACAAGGGGCTGCTCGGCACGCTGCTGTCGCTCTTCGACATCCGCAACGTGATCGGGTCCCTGCTCGCGGTCTACGGCGTCATCCTGCTGCTGATGGGCCTTTTCGGTGACCCCGAGGTCGACAAGACCGGCGGGCCCAACGCCAACCTCTGGGCGGGCATCGCCCTGCTCGTCGTCGGGGGCGCCTTCATCGCCTGGGGGGTGCTCCGGCCGGTCGTGCCGGACGCGCCGCACCCCACCAAGGAGAAGTAGCCCTCCTCGTCGGGCTCAGAGCCCGACGAGGGTGATGTCACCACTCACGGTGGTGGTACGGAGCTCGACGTAGGGCTCACCCGCGGCCGGTGCGCCAGTGCTCTCGACAGTGCTGGTGCACCGGCCGGTCACCGTGCTGACGTCGGTCCAGACCGGGGTGCCGTTCGGGATCCCGATGCGTACGTCGGAGGAGGCTCCCTTCACCGAGATCCGGCCCGCGCTGACCGAGTGGATCGCGAAGTCGCCGGCGCCGGTCGAGTGGCTCACGTCGCCCTCGACCTCGTCGATCTCCACCGCGCCGGAGCCGGTCTTGGTGTGCAGGTCGTGGACCGTACCGATCCGGATGTCGCCGGAGCCGGACTTGATCGAGGCGCGCCCGTCGAGGGTGTCCGCCTCGATGTCCCCCGAGCCGGACTCGACCTGGAACTCCTCGACGACCCGGTCGATCCGAATGTCGCCCGAGCCGGTCTGGAGCCACGCTGCCCGAAGGACGCCCTGGGTGGCGATATCGGCGGTACCGGTGCGGGCTCGCAGCTGGCTGCGGACGGGGACCGTCACGCTGATGTCGTAGCGCCGCGAGCGGTTGAACGGGCCTTTGTGCGGGTCGATGATGTTGATCGTGTCGCCGCTCTGCTCGACGACCAGACTCTCGGCGTCATCACCGTCGATCTCGACGACGGTCTCGTCGGTGTCGGTCGCCTGGACCTCGAGATTGCCCTTGCCGAACTCGACGAACAGCTTGGCGGGGGCGGTGGACATGAAGGTGTACGTGCTCATGATGGTGCTCCTCAGGGTGTGCTGATCCACCGGACCGGCCGGGCGGCCGTCCGTGGTCGTGTCTCGAGCTCAGGTCAGAGCCAGCCGGTCATCCGGCGGTCGGACCTGCCGCGGTTGCTCCCGCGGAACGGATCGAAGCTGCTCATCGCCTCGCTGACGATGTGCGGGATCGCGGAGAGGTCGACGTCGACGTTGACCGCGTTCTCGCGGGTCGCCGCGCGCACCGCGCCGATGAGCCAGGTGTTGAGCGACTGACCGGCCTCGGCCGCGGCCTCCTCGGCCTTCGCCTTGAGCGACTCCGGGATGCGGAGGGTGACCCGGGCGAGGGCGTCGTCGCCCTCCGGCTCCGGCGGGGCCGGAGGAGCCGGGGGAGCGGGCGGTGTCGGTGGCGTCGGGGGAACCGGCTCGGCGAGCTCGGGAAGCGTGACCCCGAACTCCAGGTCGCGCCCTCGCAGACGTACGTCCACGTTGCCCGCCGGCAGCTCTGCCGTGATCTCCGCAGCTGCCTGGCTCACCGCCTCCATCACCGCCAGCCGAGCGGCAGGGTCGAGAGCGTAGGTGAGCCGCTCCGCGGTCTCCCTGGCCTCCGGCCCCGATGCCTCGGCCGCGGCCAGCAGATCCCGGCGCAGGCTGTCGATGTACGGCGTGATGTCCATACGCACCACTATGACATCACGATGACGTCAACACAACCCCAATCTGACATCACGTGATGTCAGCCCCCCGTCGAGGCGTCAGCCAGGTCGGCCGAAACGTCAAGCGCGCCGGTCGAGTTGGCACGGTGGTGCCATCTCGACCGACGCGCGTGACGTCTCGGCGTGCTGGGTCAGAGGTCGAAGAGCGACCCTGCCTCGTGGATGTCGACGTCCGTACGTGGCGTGTGGGTCTCTCCGCTCACGGCCGGGGCCGGCTTCGGCTCCGGCGCGGGCGCCTCGGCGACCGGCTCGGGCTCGGGCTCCGGCTCGGGCTCGGGCTCCGGCTCGGGCTCGGGCTCCGGCTCGGCTGCCGGCGCCTCCGCCTCGACGGCAACGTCCTCGACCGGCGCCTCGTCGACCACGGTCTCCGTGACGGTCTCGGCCACCGGAGCGACCTCGGCCGGGGCGGCGGGAGCCGCGGCGGCGACCGTGCCCTCGGGGGCCTCGATGTCGAAGAGCGAGCCGAGGCTGTCGAAGTCGACGTCGGTCTTCGGCTCCGAGGTGACTCCCGAACCCGCGACCGGAGCGACAGGCGCCGCGGGTGCGGGTTCGGCAGGTGCGGGTGCAGCAGGTGCGGCCGGAGCCTCCGTCGCGGCCTCGGGGGCCTTGGCCGGGGCGGGTGTCGGCTCGGGCGTGCTGGCCGGGATGTCGAAGAGCGAACCACCTGCGCTGAGGTCGATGCTCGGCTCTTCTGCGGCCGGAGCGGCAGCCGGAGCAGCGGCAGGCGCCTCAGGCTCGGCGGCAGCCGGCGCGGCCTTCGCCTCGGGGGCCGGTGCGGCCTCCTCGGCGGGTGCGGCCGGGATGTCGAAGAGCGAGCCGCCTCCGCCCAGGTCGACAGCAGGCTCCTCGGCCGGTGCCGGGGCAGGTGCTGCCGGAGCAGCAGGCGCTGGCTCCTCCTGCGCGGGTACGTCGAAGAGCGACCCACCAGCCCCGAGATCGGCCACAGGCTCCTCGGCGGGCTTGTCGGCGGGCTTGTCGGCCGGCACGTCGAACAGCGAGCCGCTCGACGCCGGAGTCTCCTCGGCAGGCGCCTCCGAGGGCGTGTCGAAGAGCGACCCGCCGCCGTCGAACAGCGAGCCACCGGAGGCCGGCTTCTCCGGCTCAGCGGCCGGCGCGGGGGTGTCGAAGAGCGAGCCACCACCCGACGTACCTCCCGATGCCGGCTCGGCCGGGGCCGGGGTGTCGAAGAGCGAGGACGCGTCGGCCGGAGCCTTCTCGGTCGTCTCCGCAGTCTCGGCGGGGGAGTCGAAGAGCGACGATCCCGCAGCAGCGGTGGCGGCACCTGCGGCGGCTGCACCGGCAGCTGGCGCAGCCTCCTCGACGGCCGGCGCAGCCTTGGCGGCGGCACCGACCTTCGCGCCCTCACCCGGGGCCATCTTGGTCGCCTGCTCGCCCTTCACGGACGCGAGCAGCATCTGCGCGACGTCGAGCACCTCGACCTCTTCGCGCGCGGCACCGTTGGCCTGGGCCTTGGTCAGACCGTCGGAGAGCATGACGCGGCAGAACGGGCAGCCGACGGCGATCTGGTCGGCGCCGGTGGCGACGGCCTCGTCGGTGCGGTTCTCGTTGATCCGCGACCCGATCTTCTCCTCCATCCACATCCGGGCACCACCGGCACCACAGCAGAAGGAGCGCTCGGAGTTGCGGGGCATCTCCTTGTACTCCGCGCCCGGCATGATCTGCAGCAGCTCTCGCGGCGGCTCGTAGACGCCGTTGTGGCGACCGATGTAGCACGGGTCGTGGTAGGTGATGGAGCGCTTGTGGGCGCCGGCGCCGTCCGCGACCGGGGTCAGCTTGCCCTCGCGCACGAGGCGGTTGAGCAGCTGGGTGTGGTGGACGACCTCGAGCTCGATGCCGAACTCCTTGTACTCGTTCTTCAACGTGTTGAAGCAGTGAGCACAGGTGGTGACGGCCTTCTTGACCTTGAACTCCTTGAACGTCTCGACGTTCTGCTGAGCCAGGCCCTGGAAGACGAACTCGTTGCCGGCGCGGCGGGCGGAGTCGCCGGTGCAGGTCTCGCCGTTGCCGAGTACGCCGAAGGAGACCCCGGCCATGTCGAGCAGCTCGGCCACGGCGCGGGTGGTCTTCTTGGCGCGGTCCTCGTAGGCGCCGGCACAGCCGACCCAGAACAGCCAGTCGACCTCCTCCAGCGACTCGATGTCCTTGCCGACCTCCTTGACGTCGAAGGGCAGGTCCTTGGCCCAGTCCATGCGCGCGTTGGCGTTCATGTTCCAGGGGTTGCCCTTGCCCTCGAGGCCCTTGAAGAGACCGTTGAGCTCGGAGGGGAAGTTGGACTCGACGAGCACCTGGTAACGGCGCATGTCCATGATGTGGTCGACGTGCTCGATGTCGACGGGGCACTGCTGGACGCAGGCGCCGCACGAGGTGCAGGACCAGAGGACGTCCTCGTCGATGACGAAGCCGCCGTCCTCCGGGTTGTAGAACCAGTCGAGGACCTCGGCGTTGCTCTCGGCACCATCCGGGGCGCCGTCGGCCTTGCCGATCAGCGGCTTCTCCTTGAGATCGCCGTCAGCGGCGGCGGCGTACGCGTGCTCACGCAGGCCCATCATCAGCAGCTTGGGCGAGAGCGGCTTCTCGGTGTTCCAGGCGGGGCACTGCGACTGGCAGCGACCACACTCGGTGCAGGTGGTGAAGTCGAGGATGCCCTTCCAGGAGAAGTCCTGGATCGAGCCGACGCCCAAGATGGCGTCCTCGGCGATCCGGTCCTCCTCGACGTCCTCGAGGGTGACGGGCTTGCCGTCGATGAGCATCGGCTTGATCGCGCCGAGCGCGGTGCCGAGCGGGCGTGCGCCGTCGACAGCAGACGTACGCGAAGCCGGCTCGCGCTTGAACCAGATGTTGAACCAGGCGGTGAAGCGGTGCCAGGCGACACCCATCGTCAGGTTGGACGAGATCACCATCAGCCAGATCAGCGCCGAGAGGATCTTGAAGGTCGCGATGAGGTAGATGATGTTCTCCAGCGTCCCGATCGACTCGGCGCCGGTCGGGTAGAGCGCACCGAAGAACTGAGAGATCGGGAAGTGGAAGCCGGTCGCGTGCTCGGCGTGCTCGCCGCCGTGCGCCAGCGCCAGGTTGTACTCCGCGCCGCGGATGAACAGGATCGCGATCGACTCGAGCAGCACCATCGCCTCGACGAAGAAGGCCTGCCACATGACCGACCCGTAGAACCGCGTCTCGCGGCCCATCTTCCTCGGCTGGTGCAGCAGTCGGTAGATGATCAGCGGGATGATGCCCAGCGCACCGAGCAGGCCGAGACCCTCGGCCACCCACTCGTAGAGGAAGAACTTCCCGATGACGGGGATCGTCCAGTCGGCGGAGAAGAGCTGGAAGTACGCCGAGCCGACCGCGGTCGAGAGCACGATGAACGCCGCGAAGGCGAACCAGTGCAGGACGCCGACCCAGGTCCACTGCAACATCCGCGTGTGGAGGACGGTCTCTTTCAGCATCGTCAGCGTGCGGGCCAGCGGCTGGTCGACGCGGCTGATCGGCGTACCGATCTTGATGACCGCGAGCATCGACCTGACCGCCTTGGTGGTCATATAGACGGCGACCACCGTGGTCGCGAGACACACGACGATGGTGATGATCTGCAACATGCCTAGGCGCTCCTCATCAGGGGGCAGGACTGCCGGAATAAGCCGAGCCTAGTTCTTGCGGTCGGCTCCGTCAGGGTAAGGGTAGGCTGATACTACCCATGAGTAACTTCACAACGTGGAAACGGCCCGCGACCTGGTCAGGTCGCGGGCCGTTTCTTAGGACAGCCTCAGTGGATCAAGGCATCACGCGTTGGAGTTCACCTTGAACTTGGCGTGACCGATGTTGACAACGGTCTTGGTGCCCTCGGTCGCGTCGAGGAGCGTCAGCCGCAGGGCGACGACCTCGATCAGGTTCTTGCTGCGCTCGACGACGACGTTGGTCTCGATCTTGGCCAGGCCGGGGATGTCGACGCGGGAGAGCGCCGACCCGAGCTGGGCGAGGGAGACCTTCTGGTCGTTGATGAAGATGTCGCCGAACTTGGTGCCCGAGGTGGACGTCGAGGCGCCCTTGCCCTTGACGAACTTCGCGTTCGCCTGAGCGCGGATGGCCTCGATGCGGATCGCGCCGTCGCCGATGTTGACGCCGGCGACCTCGGCGAAGGTGTAACCCTCGGCGCTGGTCTTGGTCTGGTTCGAACGCTGACCGCTCGTGAGACCCTTCACGTCCACGACGCTGCCCGCCTCGCCCAGCGGAACGCCGGCGATGGACTTGGTCTTCAGCTTGCCCTTGGTGCCGGCGCAGGACGCGTTGGTCAGCGGGTTCTTGCCGACCTGGACGGCGCCGCCGAGAGCGGTGGCGTCGATCGCGTCGGAGAAGCCGCGGAAGGTCGCGGAGTAGGCCTGGCCGTTGATCTCGGCGCGGGAGCGACCGACGATGACCTCGGAGTCGGTGCCGTGGAGCTTGATCCAGATGCCGTTGGCGTAAGCCTCGGCGCCGTCGGCGTTGGTCTTCTCGACGGTGTTGCCCAGACCGATGGTGGCAATGCCCGGGATGACGAGCGGCTTGTCACGGCCGGGGATCGGAAGGTCGATCTTCTGGCCGGGGCCGGCCGGGTCGAGAACGACGTGAGCGATCTTGGCCTTGGAGTCGGCCTTGTAAGCCTTCCCGTCCCACCAGGCCTGGGACACCGAGCTGAGACCCTCGACGGTGACCTTGCCCAGCGGGCTCTTGTCGAGAACGACGTCGGCGATCTTGTGCTCCGAGATGGACTTGACCGTCGAGCCGGACTTGATGGTGCGCTGGCGGGTGGTGGTGCCGCCGATCTTGCCGAGACCGGGCACCTTGGCGCCCGCGGTGTTGTTGTCGACGTCGTAGCCAGCCTTACGGGTGCACCCGATGGTCTGGTATCCGAGGTCTCCCGAGTTGGCCGGGATGTTTCCACCGGTCACGCGGCTGCCGAAGCCGCTGGCGAACAGCCCGAACGAGGTGTTCGTCAGCGCGGCCTGTGAGGGCGCCGGCACAACCAGAACTGCGCCGACGACGGCGGCAGCGGCTGCGGACAGCGCGAACGTACGGATGCTTCGCATTGTTGGTTGGACTCCGATTCTGCGGTGGGGATCCCCCAAGATCCCCGCAACGGGGCCGTGCCACCTGCCAGATCCGGGGGAACCTGGCGCACTCCCGAGTTAAGGGGTGGCACATCGGGCAAACGAGAGAAAACCACGGAAGTTATCGGGACGGAGGTCCTATTTCTAGATGGCCCTTCTTTGTCATGGGTAACCCACCCGGGCATACGCAAAACGGGCCGTGACCTCGGAAAGGTCACGGCCCGTTCTGAAACGGCTGCTGACTAGGGCGTCAGGTCGATCTGAATCCCGGTGAGACCGTCGATGACGCCCGTCACCGTGTCGAGCACCGGGGCCACCACGTTCTTGCCCAGCGACGGCTGGGTCGGCACGGGGGTCGGCTCCGGCTCCGGCTCGGGTTGCGGAGTCGGTTCCGGTGTCGGCTCCGGAGCTGGTTCGGGAGCCGGTGCCGGGTCCCTGTCCGACAAGGTGTCCCCTTCGAGCGGGGTGGAGACGGTCCCGCTGGAGGAGTGAGCGCCACCGTAGGCCTCGGCCGTGGAGGGCGCGTCGTAGTCGCCGTTGGAGTGCTTGCCGCCAGAGGTGTTCGGGGCCGCGGGGGAGAACGGGGAGGTCTTCTCCGGCGCGATCACGCCGGGGGCGTCGATGACCTTCTGGTCGGCGATGTCGACCACGGGTACGGCGTCGTAATGACCCGCGTGGGCCTCGACCTGCTGGGTCTCGACGTCCGGGTCGACGTTGGCCTGGGCGAAGGCGCCGATGCCGGCCGAGGCGATCGCCATCGCCGCGAGCGGCAGCAGCACGGTCTTCTTGTTGCGGGCGCGGCCCTTCGGAATCCGGTGCTCCTCGACCACGCCGTTCCGGGTCGGCACCTGCGCGGCGGCGTACGACGGCATCGCCGGGTTGGCGAACATCACCGGGCCGGCCGGGTGGAACTGCTGGGCCGTGTAGGGGCTCGGCTGGTAGGCGTACTGCGGCGGCTGGGTGTGCGGCGCCGGGCGCTGATAGGTGGCCTGTGGCCGCTGGGAGTGGCCGGCGTCGGGGTGTCGCAGGACGAGCGCCGTGCCGGGCTGCGGCGGCGCGTACGGCGTGTGACGCGGTTGCACTCGCTGCGCGGCCGGGTTCGTCTTGGGATTGGTGAACCACGACTCGTCTGAGGGTGTCATCCCCTCGAGAGCGCGGTGGGCGATCTCGAGGGGGTCCGGCGCGGTTCCGTTCGTGGGGAGCATCGGTGTTGCGGGGTGTCGAGCCGGCGTGTGCGGGACGTTCGAGAGGTCCCCCGTCGCGGGCCGACGGTTCGCTTCAGTCATCTGACGCTGTCTCCTGAGCGCGTAGCGAGTGTCGGTTGTGTCGCGCAGCACGTAACGGAACCAGAATCTCGCCGGTTTGTCACCTTCTTCTCGGAAAAAAGTTACTGATCAGCCAAAACGGAAAACGAGTAACTTTTTCTATACATTGAGAGATATTCCTGGCGGTGGCCTACAGCGCGGCGATGGCCTCGGCGATGCTCAGGACCCGCTTCGCGCTCTCGACGTGCAGCGACTCGACCATCTTGCCGTTGTACGTCGCGACGCCGCTGCCGGCGGCCTCGAACGCCTCGATGAGGCCCTTGGCGTCGGCCACCGCCTGGTCGCTCGGTGCGAAGCCGGCGTTGGCTCCCTCGACCTGAGCGGGGTGGATCAGGGTCTTGCCGTCGAACCCGAAGATCCGGCCCTGCTCGACCTCGGCCGCGTAGCCCTCGGCGTCCTTCACGTTGTTGTAGACGCCGTCGAGGATGACCTTTCCGCTCGCGCGCGCGGCGAGCACGGCCAGCTGGAGGCTGGTGACCAGGTTGGCGCGGGCGGGGACGTGGTCGACGTACAGCTCCTTGACCAGGTCGTTCGTGCCCATGACGAGCACCGTCAGCCGCTCGGAGGCCGAGGCGATCTCCTCGGTGTGGAGGATGGCGTACGGGCTCTCGATCATCGCCCAGAGCTTGGTCTGCTCCGGGACGCCGGCCTTCTCGAAGGCCGCGACGAGGTCGAGCACCTGCTGGGGGCTGTTGACCTTGGGGACCACGATCGCGTCGGGTCCTGCCTTGGCGGCGGCGGCCAGGTCGTCGGCGTGCCACTCGGTGTCGGCGCCGTTGATGCGGATGGTGAGGTACTTGTTGCCGTACTCGCCCGACGTCACGGCCGCGGCCGCGTTCTCGCGTGCCTCCGGCTTGGCGTCGGGGGCGACGGCGTCCTCGAGGTCGAGGATCAGCGCGTCGGCGACGATCGTCTTGGCCTTCTCGAGGGCACGCGTGTTGGAGCTCGGCATGTAGAGGACCGAGCGCAGGGGGCGGAACGTTGTCTCGGTCATCTCAGTCCTCGATCTCGATGGTGTCGTAGAGCTCCTTGAGCTTCGGGTCGATGGCGGCCAGCTCCTCGGCCAGGTCGACGAGGACCAGGCACTGCTTCAGCGAGGCGTCGTCCTCCATCTTGCCGTCGAGCATGACTGCGCCGGTGCCGTCGCCCATGGCGGCGACCACGCGACGGGCGTGCTTGATGTCCTCGACGCTGGGGGAGAAGACGCGGTTGGCGATCTCGATCTGCTTGGGGTGCAGGCTCCAGGTGCCGACACAGCCGAGCAGGAACGCGTTGCGGAACTGGTCCTCGGCCGCGACCACGTCGGTGATGTCGCCGAACGGGCCGTAGTAGGGGTAGATCCCCGCCGCGGCGCAGGCGTCGACCATCTTCGCGATCGTGTAGTGCCACAGGTCCTGCTGGAAGACCGTGCGGGTGCCGTGGATGTCGCCATCGACCGGGTCCTGGCGGACCAGGTAGCCGGGGTGGCCGCCGCCGACGCGGGTGGTCTTCATCTTGCGGTCGGCCGCGAGGTCGGCCGGGCCGAGGCTGATGCCCTGCATGCGCGGGGAGGCGAGCGCGATCTCCTCGACGTTGGCGACGCCGCGCGCGGTCTCGAGGATGGCGTGGATGAGGATCGGCCGCTGTACGCCACCCTTGGCCTCGAGCTGGGCGAGGATCCGGTCCACGTAGTGGATGTCCTCGGGGCCCTGCACCTTCGGCACCATCACGACGTCGAGCTTGTCGCCGATCTCGGTGACCAGGGTGACCAGGTCGTCCAGGACCCACGGCGAGTCGAGGCTGTTGATCCGGGTCCAGAGCTGGGTCTTCCCGAAGTCGGTCGCCTTGGCGATCTCGACCAGGCCCTCGCGTGCGGCGACCTTGTTGTCGGCCTTGACGGCGTCCTCCAGGTTGCCGAGGAGGACGTCGACGGTGCCGACCATGGCGGGCACCTTGGCCGCCATCTTCGGGTTCGACGGGTCGAAGAAGTGGATCGCGCGACTCGGCCGTGCCGGGATCTCCCGCAGGGGTGCGGGAGCGCCTACCGCCAACGGCGCGAAGAAGTCCTTGGGGCTCTTGTGACTCATGCCGGTCACCCTAACGGCCGGGAGTTACCGGTCGGTAGGCGTCTCGGCTTGTAACGATCACGACCGTCGTCGGGACGGATGGTCCTTCGGAACCCGGGCGCCGTGACGGATCCGGGCGCCGGCGTCGAAGCCGGCGAGGACGGAGCGGACGGTGCTGCGGACCTTGCTGGGGTTCTTCCTGTAGTTCGTCATGACTCCATCGTGCTCGCGCGGAGCCCGCTGGAGGAGTGGCAGGATTGACTTAGAGTGATAGATTCTTGCCATGTCCGCGAAGCCGTCCATCGCCATCCCGATCGTCGACGGGATGACCCTGTTCGAGATCGGGATGCCGCTCGAGGCGCTCGGCTACGACTGGGACCACGACGCCAGCCCGCTCTACGACGTGGCGCTGTGCGGCGACCTGCGTGGGGTGCGCGTCCACGGTGGGCCGCGGCTGACGCCGCAGCGGCCGATGACCGCGCTGGCCGAGGCCGGAACGGTGCTGGTGCCGGCGATCCGGCCGGGCGATCCGGTCAGCCCGACCCTGGTCCGGGAGCTACGCCGGGCCGCAGCAGGCGGCGCCCGGATGGTCTCGCTGTGCACCGGTGCCTTCGCCCTGGCCGAGGCCGGGCTGCTCGACGGTCGCCGAGCCACGACCCATTGGCGGTGGGCGGAGCTGTTCCGGCGTACGTTTCCGCGGGTCGACCTCGACCCGCGGGCGATCTACGTCGACGACGGCGTGCTGACGAGCGCGGGCTCGGCCGCCGGGCTCGACCTGTGCCTCCACCTGATCCGCACCGACCACGGCCAGCATGCCGCCAACACCATCGCCCGCAACCTGGTCATCGCCTCGCACCGTGACGGCGACCAGGCGCAGTACGTCGCGGCCGACCCGCTCACCGAGCAGGCCCACTGGCTCGACGAGCTGCGCGCCTGGCTCCGGGCCAACCTGCACGAGGACGTCACGCTCGAGCGCCTGGCGGCGGCTGCCGCGGTCTCGCCCCGCACCCTCGCCCGGCGCTTCGAGCGCGACCTCGCCACCACCCCGATGCGCTGGGTCTCCGCCGAGCGCATCGCGGTCGCCAAGACGCTCCTGGAGACCACCGATCTGCCGATCGACCGGATCAGCCACGAGGCCGGCTACTACTCGCCGGTGACCTTCCGGGCGGGATTCACCTCGGAGGTCGGGGTGACTCCTGGGCGGTATCGGACGCGGTTTTCTCGGCGGGAGCTCGGTGGTCGGGGTGGGGAGGTTGTTGGGACGCGTTGAGACGGCTGTTCTTTGTGGTTGGGGTTTGCCGCCGACCCTTTCGGGGAGGGTGTTCTCGGCGGCGTCCGGAGTAAAGGACGGCCTGCGGCCGCCGGCTGACGCCGGTCGCCTTCGGCGATCCTTGACACCGGCCGTCGCCGAGAATTTTGGCTGGCTATCGGGTCGGCGGCAGGGGTTTGGTGCGGAGGTTCGGGTTGGGTAGGGGTCTGGGAATGGGCTGATCGCTTCGCTGGGGTGGGCGAGCGGGGCAGTTGGTGGAAGGAAAATTCCTTTCGCTGCGTGAGTAGTCTCTGCCGAGGTGTGGGTTCTGCTGGTGGAAGGAATTTTCTTTCCGCTGGAGGAGTCCTTGCTCGGTTGGGGCGAACGAATTTTCGTTCGCCCGTAGAGGCCTTCTCTTCACTCGGGGCGGTTTCCCGCGGCCACACCCGGGCCGCCGCCCCGATAGCCAGCCAAATCTTTCTCGACATGGTCCGGTGTCAAGGACCGCGAAAGCGGCCGGCGTAGCCGGCGGCCGCAGGCCGTCCTTGACTCCGGGGCAGGTCGAGAAGACCCTCAGAGATCGGGTCGGCGGCCCAACGCCAGCCCCAAACAAGCAGTCACTGACCGCAGTCTTTCCGCGCGACAGCTCAGCGCCGCCACCAACGTCGTCTCCGAGGAGGCTGCTCGCGACGTACGTTCTTGGCCGCCTCCACCCGAGCCACACGTCGCTCTCGCCAAGCGTCCAGGGTGGCGTCGAGGTCGCGGGGCATGGTGATCAGCGGCGGTCCCTCGGGGGCTCCGTAGCGGGCCGCGATGACGCGCTCGTTGAACTCCTCGACGATCCTGCGGGCGCCGTCCTCGGTGGTCTGGGTGTCGAGGAGGCCGTCGAGCTCGGCGTCGTCCTTGCGGAGCTGGACCGACCGGGGAAGCACGACGATCTGCTCGCGCTCGACGAGCTGCTTGACCCACCAGTCGGGATCGTGGTCGCGGTCGAGATTCTTGATCGGCTTGCCGGCACCCGGCAGGTTGTCGAACTCGCCGCGCTGGATCGACTGCTGCACCTGCATGTCGACCCACTTGGTCTGATTGGTCATCCGCGCTGCTGCCGCAGCCTTGCTCGCGTCGGCGTCGAGCTGCGGCGCGGGCGTCTCGGGGCGCCCCTCGGGCCAGTCTTCGCTCTCGGGCATGTCATCACCTCCGGCGCCAGAGAGTTTACCCAGCCCTGGCTGACCTCCGGGGCAGAAGGAGCAGCAGCCCGGCGACGAGGGCGGTGACGCCGCAGACCGCCCACACCTTCAGATAGCCCGAGAGCGGCGCGTGCGCCTCGCCGGCGATGGACCCGTCCGCGGCCAGCGCGATCGCGAAGACCGCGGAGGCGATGGCGCCGCCGACGGTCTTGGTGGCGTTGGTCATGCCGGTCGCGAAGGCGGTTCGGGAGGACGGCGCGGCTGCGGCGGCGGCCGCCGGCAGCGAGGCGACCAGGGCACCCGAGCCGAGCCCGACGACGGCCATGTTGAGGAGGCCCTGCCCGGTGGAGTCATGGAACGGCAGCCACATCAGGTAGCCCGTGGCCACCAGGAAGCAGGCGACCGCCTGCGCCCGCACGGGCCCGAGGAACCGCGCCCACAGCGGCAGGGTGAAGGCGGAGATCGCCATCGCGATGACGTACTCCGCGATCAGCAGGGACACGAACGCCGCGTCGGCGCCCAGCCCGAACCCGGCCTCGGTGGGATCGGTGCGCGCGAAGGTCGACAGCGGGATCTGCGCTCCCAGCACCGACATCCCGAACAGGAAAGCGGTCAGCTGGATCGGCCACTGCCCGCGCGAGACCAGCAGGCGTACGTCGATCAGCGGCTCAGCCCTGCCGCCACCGTCCAAGGCGGTCTCGATGCGCCAGAACGGGACCAGCGTGAGCAGCCCCAGGACCACCAGACCCCAGGCGAGGAGAGAACCGGCCCCGAGGACGCGTACGCCGACCAGGCCCGCCATGACCAGGCCGAGCACGAGGGTCAGCACCGCCAGGCCGAGCCAGTCGAAGGCGCCGCCGCTGGTGCCGGAGTCGGGCTCGATGCCGACGGCGATGACGACGAAGACAGCGGTCACGGCCACGGCCGGGAAGGCCAGGATCGCGGTCATCGGGAGCACCCCGACGAGCGCGCCGGCGGCGATCGCGCCGATGATCACCGAGAGCTGCAGCGCGCCGACCAGGACACCGGCGGCCTTACGGGTCAGGGCGGTGTCGCCACCGGTGCGCTTGTGGACGATGGCGACCTCGAGCGGCAGCCAGATGACGTAGGCGCCCTGGATCGACCAGGCGACCAGGAAGGAGCCGAAGTCGGGGGCGACCACTGTCCACCAGGTGGCGAGCGCGGTGATGCCGGTCGCCAGCAGGAGCACCTTCTTGTGGCCGATCAGGTCGCCGAGCCGGGCGAGCGGCGGCACGCACAGCGCGGAGACGATCAGCTGCCCGGCCTCGAGCCAGTTGAGGTCGGCGTCGGAGACGCCGAGATGGTCGGCGAGATCGGAGAAGATCGGGGTGTAGTAGCCCTGCAGGATGCCGCTGGCGAACTCGACGGCCACCAGGAAGCCGACGATCACCCAGATTCCACGCGCGGCCTGCTCGAGGCCGGTGCGCTGACGTTCGGTGGTCACAGTGACTCGATCAACCTTCGGTAGAAGCGGATCCCGTCGAGGTAGTCATCGACCCTGATGTTCTCGTCGGCGGCGTGGATGGTGGCGCGCTGGGCAGCGGTCATCCGGAACGGTGCGAACCGGTAGACCCGGTCGCTGATCTCGTAGAAGAAGCGTGAGTCGGTCGCAGCCATGACGGTGTAGGGAGCCGGTACGGCCTCCGGGAAGATCGCCGCGATGGTGTCGGTGACCAGCGAGAACGCCTCGTCGCGCGGCGAGATCGGCGACGGTTCCCCGGCCCGGACGACCTCGATCTCGACGTGCTTGTCGGCGATCGCGGCACGCAGCCGCTCGACGACCTCGGCGACCGTCTCGCCGACCATGATCCGCAGGTTGACCCCGGCCGAGGCGGCCGAGGCGATGACGTTGGCCGCCGGGCTGCCTTCGAGCGTCGTGATCGCCACGGTGGTGCGGGTCAGCGCGGCCGGCTCGGGTCCGAGCCGGGTCAGCAGCCGGGCCAGCGCAGGCGCCAGCCGGCCGGCGTTGGCCAGCACGGGTCGCATGGGCCTGGCCGCGTACGGGGCGATCCGCTCGAACATCTCGACCGTCGGCGCCGGCAGCCCGACCGGCATCGACATCCGGTCGAGCCGGGTGATCGCTCGGGCCAGCCGCGCGGTCGGGCCGTTCTGGCGCGGGGTGGAGGAGTGGCCGCCGTCGCCGGTCACCTTCAGACGTACGTCGGTGGTGCCCTTCTCGGCGACGCCGACGACCCCGATCGGCGCCGCGACGCCCGGGAAGGCGTCGAAGGCGACCGCGCCGCCCTCGTCGAGCACGAACCACGGCTCGACCCCCTGGCTCCGGAGCTCCTCGACAGCCGCCCGCGCGGCCGCGCCGGTCGTCTCCTCGTCGGAGCCGAACGACAACCAGACGTCGTACGCAGGCGCGAACCCGTCCGCGAGGAGCCCCTCGACCGCGGCGCAGATCGCCACGAGCTGACCCTTGTCATCGAGCGTGCCGCGCCCGTGGATCACCCCGTCGACGATCTCGCCGCCGAACGGGTCGTGGGTCCAGACGCCGGCGATCGGGACGACGTCCTGGTGGGCCATCAGCACGACCGGCTTCTCGGCGGAGGCGCCTGGCCAGCGGAAGAGGAGGCCGTGCTCGCCGACCGGGGTGAGGTCAAGGTTCGCATGCAGCAGCGGGAAGTGTTCACGCAGCGCCTCGTGGAGCTGCGCGAACGCCTGGGTCTCCGCACCCGAGCCGTCGTTGACGGTCGGGGCCCGAAGTGCTGCCTGAAGAGCGGCGACGGGGTCGAGTGTCATGGTCGAAACCTAACCCCACCAGGGTGTCCGGGATCACCCTGATGGCGAGTCCGTCACCAGTTTGTGGCGCGCCCGGGCAGCCTCACATCGCGCGGGTGGATGACGTAGGTGATCCCGTCGGTCGAGGTCTGCCAGACCCGCTCGAAGTTCTCGCGGGTGTAGACGTTGCGCACCTCGTCGTTGGAGGGGTGGTTGGCGTCGTAGACGATCGGGTCGCCCTCGGCGGTGAAGCCGCCGATGACGAGCAGGTGGCCGTCGGTGCCGTAGCCCGCCTCCGGCATCTCCTCGAGCTCCCAGTTGGCGGAGACGACCAGCGGGAAGCCGGCGGCCACCAGGGTCTCGGCCTCGGCCAGCGAGCGCAGTCGGGTCACGAAACCGTCCAGGCCCCAGCGGCCGGCGTAGGCGGTGTTGAACGGCCAGTTGCCGGCGCCCTCGTAGGCGTAGTCCCAGGTGTTGATCGCGGCGTAGGCGACCTGCGGGTCGCCGTTGGGGGCCTCGATGCCCTCCAGCTCGCTCGCCGGGACCTCGTGGCCCCAGTGGTACTGCACCATCGTCGTCGAGGTCGGTGAGCACCAGACCTGGCCGCCGCCGCCGAACTCCGGGTACTCGCCGCGGTGGATGTTCTGGCTGAACGGCGGGACACCGAGGTCGATCGCGTCGTCGAGGGTCGGCGTGCTCGTGCCGGGGTAGGCGGAGTCGGGCAGGTACTCGTTCGTCAGCGTCGAGACCGTTCGCAGGCTGGGGGAGACGGCCGCGCCCTCGGGCCGCAGCAGGGTGACCCGGGTCTGGAACGCCTCGGGCTCCTTGCCGGTCCGGGCGACGTACGTGTCGGTGTAGAGCCCCGCGTCGGTGTCGCTCTGGCCCTCGACGGAGGTGCGGTGGATGTCGCCGGCCGCGAAGTCGTCGCCGGCCGTCCAGCGACCCATCACGAACCACTTCGTCCAGGTGCCGTCCGCCTTCCGGCCGCGGAACCGGATCTCGGCCCAGGTGCCGGTCGGTGTGTCGACGTCCCAGGAGGTGACCGACTCGTCGATCGCGTACCCGGTCTTGACCACGGGCGAGGTCCAGGTGCCGTACTCGTAGGTCTTGGCCGTGCCGTCGCCGAAGGGGTCGGTGTAGGCCGTCGTCTCGCTGCCGCGGCCGATCCGGAGGGTGCCGTGCCGGTCCGGGCGCAGGTTGCTCGACCTGCCCTTCGCGAAGTCTTCGATGCTGTTCCACCGGGTGAGGGTGATATCGGTCGACCGGGTCTCGGGCTCGGCCGCGTGGACCGGAGTCGTGGGTAGGACCAGGATGGTCGCTGCGGCGAGGGCGGCAACGTACGCGAGGCGAGACCGTGGGCTCATGTCGGAACGCTATTCCTCCTCGAAGCGCGCGGCCACGACAATTAGTCGGTGCCGGCTGGCATTCTTGGTCGACGTGAACAACTTCGCATCCGACGGCTGGTTCAAGGACGAGTTCCACAAGAGGTATTCCGAGTCGGCCAAGGAGATCGGCCGGTTCAACCTCGCCGTCTTCGGCAAGACCGGGGTCGGCAAGTCAACGCTGGTCAACGCGGTCTTCGGGGCGGAGGTGGCCAGGACCGGGATCGGCGAGCCGGTGACCAAGGAGTCGACGCTCTACCTGCACACCAGCGGGTTCTTCGGGCTGCTCGACACCCAGGGCCTGGAGATCGGCGTCGAGGGCGACCGGGTGATCAAGGACCTGGCCAAGCTGATCTCCGAGCGGCGTCGCAAGCCGCAGTCCGAGCAGATCCACGTCGCCTGGTATGCCGTACGTTTCGCCGACCGCCGCTTCGAGGACACCGAGGCCGCGTTCATCCAGAAGCTCGCCGACCTGGGGCTGCCGGTCGTGCTGGTCATGACCCAGGTGCCGACCTCGCCGACGGGTGCCTACCACCCGGACGCGGTCGAGTTCGCCCAGCAGATCGACGCGCGCGGGCTGCCGGTGCACGGCGCCCGCGTCTACCTGACCAACGCGAAGGCCGACGACTTCTCCGGCCAGCAGGTCCACGGCCTGCAGGAGCTCGTCGATGCCACCTTTCGATGCGCGCCTGCAGGCGTCGAGGAGGCCCTCATCGCGGCGCAGAGGGTGGATCTCAAGCGGAAGCAGGAGCAGGCGAACACCGTGATCGCGGGTGCCGCGACCGCGGCCGGGGCGGCCGGCGCCACCCCGATCCCGTTCTCCGACGCGGTCGTCCTGGTGCCGATCCAGCTCGGCATGATGGCGCGCATCTCGGCGATCTACGGCATCGAGGTCGACAAGGCCGCCATGGCCTCGATCGCGGCCACCGCGGCCGCCACCCAGGCCGGCCGCACCGTGGCCGGCAACCTGCTCAAGATGATCCCCGGGTTCGGCACCGTCGGGGGTGGCGCGATCAACGCCACCGTCGCCGCGGGCTTCACCGGTGCCATCGGCGCAGCCTGGTCGGCCGTCTGCGTCAAGCTCGGCGAGGGCAAGCTGCGCGGCGTCAACGGCGCCCTGGACACCGAGGGCATCCGGTCGCTGTTCCTCGACGAGCTGAAGAACCAGATCTCCAAGCTGAAGCTTCACGGCAAGGAGAAGTGAGGCTCACCCGGCCATCGCCGCTTCGTACGCGGCGGCGAGCTGCTCGCTCGCCCGCGGGGCGGCCGGGTCGGGCCGCGGCGTGCCCAGATGGAGCTCGCGCAGCTCGTCCATGAACGACGCCACCATCTCGGGACCGGCATCGCGCAGCAGCTCGGCCCGGACCCGGAGCTGCCGGGTGCCGTCGCGGTGGGCGAGGCCCCAGTTGCCGAGCGCGACCATGATCGGCAGCGTCTGGATGCCGGCCTCGGTCAGTGCGTAGGCCGCCTTCTGGCCACGGCCGGCCTGCTCCTTGGTGAGCAGCCCACCCCCGACGAGCTTCTTCAGCCGGCTGCTGAGGATGTTGGAGGCGATGCCCTCCTCGGAGCTGCCGAGCAGCTCGCGGAAGTGGCGACGGTTCCCGAACATCACGTCGCGCAGCACGATCACCGACCAGGGGTCACCGAAGACCTCCACGGCTGCGTTGATCGGGCATCCCGACCTGGGCTCGCTCACTCGGTGTCTCCTGGCACTCGGAAATAGTGGTTGCAATCTGCAATCGGAGAGTCTACCCTCGACGCCAGTGATTGCAAATTGCAACCACTCTGATTCGAGGGAGATCGACATGTCACGCGTACGTGCTCACACCATCGGCGTCTCGCTGGACGGCTTCGCCACCGGCGACGGTCAGAGTCTGGAGGCGCCGTTCGGCCACGCCGGCATGCGGCTGATGGAGTGGTTCTTCCCGACCAGGACCTTCCAGAGTGCGTCCGGGCACCGCGAGCGGATGGAGGTCGACCCGGCCGCCGACGCCGACGACGCGTTCGCCGCCAGGTCCTGGGAGGGGATCGGCGCCGAGATCATGGGCGCCGGCAAGTTCGGTCCGCCGGGATGGCAGGACGACGCCGACTGGACCGGCTGGTGGGGCGAGGAGCCGCCCTTCCACACCCCCACCTACGTGCTGACCCACCAGCCCCGCGAGTCGATCGAGATGAAGGGCGGCACCGTCTTCCACTTCCGCAACGCGCCCATCGAGGAGGTGCTGGCCGAGGCGAAGCAGGCGGCCGCCGGCCAGGACGTACGCATCGGCGGCGGCCCGTCCTCGCTCCGGGACTTCCTCGCGGCCGGCCTCGTCGACCACCTGCACGTCGCGGTCGTCCCGATCATCCTGGGCCGTGGCGTACGGCTGTGGGACGGTCTGGAGGCGCTCGAGGACGGTTACGAGGTCGCCTCGACCACCACGCCGAGCGGCGTCACCCACATCACCTTCGACCGGAAGCAGGTCGCGTGATGAGCGGCAAGGTGCTGTGGCACTTCTCCATGTCGCTCGACGGCTTCGTCGACGGGACGGAGCCGGGGATGGCGTGGTTGAGCGACGTCACCGGGAAGCCCGGGGTCGAGGAGGTGTACTCCTCACAGCTCGGCGCCGTCCTGGGCGGCCGCAACGGTCACGACGCCTACCCCGACGCGATGCCGTACGGCGACTGGGAGGGCCCGGTCTTCATCCTCACCCACCATCCCGAGGACGCCCGGCCGCAGGAGCACGTCACCTTCCTCAGGTGCGACGTCGGGGAGGCGCTGCGGATCGCGGTCGAGGCCGCCGAGGGGAAGAATGTCGAGGTCCATTCCGCCGATATCGGCCGCCAGCTCCTCGAACGGGGTCTGATCGACCAGATCGAGCTGCACATCGCGCCGGTCCTGCTGGGCGACGGCATCCGCCTCTACGACAACCCCGGCGGGGCGCCGATCAAGCTGCACAACCTGATCGGCGACGATCCGCACCTGGAGGTCGACCTCCGCTACGCCCCGGTGCGTCCCTGACGCACCGGGGTCCGCGGACTCAGACCCGGCAACCGGCCGCGCGAGCGGCGGCGAAGGGGTAGGACTGCGCCGGGCCGGTGCCGTAGTAGTACGGCGAGCACAGGTAGGCCCAGGTCCTGGGGCCGACGATGCCGTCCACCGCCACCGAGGAGTCCCAGTAGCGCCACGACGTCTGCCGCGAGATCACGGCCTGCCGCGTGTTGGCGCCGAACTGCCCGTCCACCACCAGGTTGATGCCGGGCTGCCAGTTGAGCAGCGTCTGGATGTAACTGACGCAGGTGCCGTTGCCGCCGTATGAGTAGTTGTACGACGTGCAGGTCGCGGCGTGAGCCGGCGACGGGGCGGCAATGCCGGTGACGGCCGCGCCGGTGATCGCGATGAGGGTCGCGGAAACGATGCCGGCGATCCGCCGCTTCCACGTGCGCGGGACGGTGCTGGTGGCTGACATGTTCTCTCCTGGGTTCGTGCGGGGGTGATCGTGCGAGGGCGTCGGCTTCGCGCCGACGTTTCGACGCGTCACGCTAGATGCCGCCCACCCGGGCCGGGATCCAACGAATCCGCGGAAACGAGCCCGGATCCGGGGTCGCTAGGGTGCGGGAGTGGTCAGCCTGTTCTCGCTCTCGCTCTCGCTCCTGCAGACGCCGCGCGCCCGGATGGCGCGCACGATCCGGGCCGTGACCGGTGGCCCGAGCCCGCTCGCCGGCCGCACCGTGCTGGTCACCGGTGCCAGCTCGGGGATCGGCGAGGCGACGTCGTACGCCGCGGCTCGACGTGGCGCGCACGTGCTCCTCGCCGCCCGCCGGGCCGAGGAGCTCGAGCGGGTGCGGAAGACCATCGAGGACGCCGGCGGGCAGGCGTCGACCTACCTCGTCGACATGGCCGACGGTGACTCGATCGACGCGCTGGTGGAGCAGCTGCTCGCCGAGCACGGTGCGGTCGACTACCTGGTCAACAACGCGGGCCGGTCGATCCGGCGCTCGCTCGAGCTGACCTACGACCGGTTCTCTCGTCTGAGCGCCGAGAGCGAGGAACGAGCGGGTCGGCGTGAAGCGAGCATCATGCACGACTTCGAGCGGATGATGGCGGTGAACTACTTCGGCGCGGTCCGGCTCACGATGGGCCTGCTGCCGGCGATGCGCGCCCAGCGGTTCGGCCATGTGGTCAACATCGTCACCTGGGGCAACCAGATCAAGGCCCCGAAGTTCGCCGCCTACATCGCCGCGAAGTCGGCGCTCGACGTGTTCGGGCGGATCCTGAGCCGCGAGGCGTACTTCGAGAACGTGACCTGCACCAACATGCGCGTCGCGATCGTGCGGACGCCGATGATCGCACCGACCGCGGAGTACGAGGGCCGCGGCGAGAGCCCCGAGGAGTGCGCCGAGCGCGTCGTCCGCGCGCTCGAGGACCGGCCGGTGACGGTCGACGGCGCCTTCGGCTCGGTCTTCGAGGTCCTCAACATCCTCACCCCGCGGCTGGCCGATCTCGCGATGGCCGCCTCCCACCTGCGTACGCCGGACTCCGCTGCCGCACGTGGGGCGGCTCAGGTGCGGGACTGATCGGACCGGCGCCCGGCCGTCACCAGCGGCCGCGGTGGACGACGTCCTCGAGCGGAGCGCGCTTGCGGCGGGTGGGGGAGCCCTTGGCGCCGCCGGAGGCGGGGTGGCCGATGGTGACGGCACCGATGGGGTCGAAGGCGTCGGGGATGTCGAACGCCTTGCGGACCGCGGCGTCGGACTCGGGCGGGATGCCGAAGTAGAGGGCGCCGAGGCCCTCGTCGACCACGGTCTGCAGGATCAGCATGGTCGCCATCGCGGTGTCCATGTGCCAGAACGGCATCGGCCAGTGCGCCTCGTCGCGGTCGGTCCAGCCCTTGTCGGGCTGCGCGTAGCGGTCCAGGTAGGCGTCCTTGGAGGAGCACGGGATCACGATCACCGGGGCCGTCATCATCCCGGTCAGCCAGGTGTCGGGGTTGTCCACGTCGGCCGTCGCCTCCCAGTAGCGGCGTACGTCCTCGGGGGTGTCGAGCACGAGGAACGCCCAGCCCTGGGAGAAGCCCGCCGAGGGTGCCCGGGTGGCGTTGTGCAGGATCTTGTCGACCACCTCAGGGGCCACCGGATCGCCGGTGTAGCTGCGGACCATCTTGCGGCGGCGTACGACCTCAGAGAACTCCATAGGTCCAGTGTCCCGTCTAAGGCGCGGAGCTCGTGCCCTAGGTCGGAAAGTAAGGCGGCCGGGCCGGGAAGTAGGGCGCGCGACCGATTCGGGTCCCTACCTCAGCGGAGGAATCTTCTCGATGTCAGCAGGACAGCCCGAAACAGGAGATCGAGATGTACACCACCGTAGGTTACGAAGCAGAGGTCAAGTACCGCCGCCAGCAGATCCAGAAGGACCTGGCCAAGCGTCAGCGGGCCACCGAGGCCCGACAGACGCGACGCAACCGCGCTCGCTGAGATGCGGCCGCGGAACGGCAGTACGGAACAAGGCAGACGCCGAGCAGGAGAGATCCGGCTCGGCGTCTGTTTGTCGGATGGCGCGATGATTGCGCCCATGGCGCAGAGTGCCGAGAGGCTGGTCGGACGTGAAGCCGACCTGGAGACGTTGACCGGGCTGGTCGGACTGGTCGGGCTGGACGGCACCGCGCCGTCGGGCGGAGGCAGGCACGTCCTGCTCGCCGGTGACGCCGGTGTCGGGAAGACCCGGATCCTGCGCGAGCTCCGCGGCCGGGCCACCGCCGACGGCCGGCAGGTGCTGGTCGGGCACTGCCTCGACTTCGGCGACAGCGCCGAGGCGTACCTGCCCTTCACCGAGATCCTCGACAACATCACCGCCGCGCTGCCCGACGTGGTCGCGCAGGTCGCCGACCTACACCCGGCGCTCCGGCGGATGGCGCCCGTGGGCCGTGCGCTCGGCGGGGCTGACACCGACGTCCAGGAGGCGCTCGACCGGGGCAACCTCTTCGCCGCGATCCATGCGCTCCTGGAGCGGGCAGCCGAGAAGGCGCCGCTGCTGGTCGTGGTCGAGGACACCCACTGGGCCGACCAGTCCACCCGTGACCTGCTGACCTTCCTCTTCACCCGGCCGTTCGACGGCCCGGTCACGATCCTCGCCTCCTACCGCGCCGACGACCTCCACCGCCGCCACCCGCTGCGCCGCCAGCTCGCCGAGTGGACCCGGCTGCCGTCGGTCGAGCGGTTCCACCTCGAGCGCCTCTCGGACGATGACGTACGCGTCCTGGTCGGCGAGCTCGCCGGTGATCCGGATGCCGGGTTCGACGTCGAGAGCGTCGTACGCCGCGCCGACGGCAACGCGTTCTTCGTCGAGGAGCTGGTGCAGGCCGCCGGCGCCGACGAGCTGCCCTGGGACCTCGCCGACCTGCTCCTGATCAGGCTGGAGCAGCTCGACGCGACCGCGCGCGAGGTCGTCGACACCGCCAGCGCCGCCGGCCGTGACGTCAGCGACGAGCTCCTCGATGCCGTCGCCGGTCTCGACCGGCCCACCCTCGACGCCGGGCTGAGGCAGGCGATCGAGCGCGCGATCCTGGTGCCGCGCGAGGACGGCTACTACGTCTTCCGGCACGCCCTGCTCGGCGAGGCCGTCTACGACGACCTGCTCCCGGGCGAGCGGGTCCGGCTCCATCAGCGCTACGTCGAGGCGCTGAGCGGCGATCTCACCACCGGCAGCGCGGCTGGTCTCGCCCGCCATGCTCGCCTGGCCGGCGACCACGAGACCGCGCTGGCCGCGGGGATCGCGGCCGGTGACGAGGCGGCTGCCACAGGTGGTCCCGACGAGGCCTCGCAGCACTACCAGCAGGCGATCGCCCTGCTCGCCGGCCGTGCCGGCTCCGATCAGGACACCCAGCGTCTCGTCGACCTGGTGGTCAAGGCCAGCGATGCGATGGTCGCCGCCGGGCACGCCGACCGGGCCGGGAAACTGGCCCGTGAGCAGCGGGAATCGCTCCCGGCTGACGCGCCCGGGCTGTGGCGCGCGCAGCTGATGACGGTCGAGATCGAGACCAGCTTCGCCTATGTCAACGATGCCCGGGTGGGGGCGCTCGCGGAGCAGGCGATGGCCGAGCTTCCCGAGGACGCCGCGCCGCTGGTGCGTGCGCGGCTGCTCGCGGCGTACGCCCGGTCGCTGATGATCTACCGCCGTCACGACGACGCCGAGATGGCAGGCCGGGAGGCGCTGGCGCTGGCCGAGGAGCTCGGTCGGACCGGTCTCGCTGCGGAGGTGGCGGCGACGCTGGCCGGGTCGTGGGGTCGCCCGCCGCAGGACTGGATCGAGCCGTTGCGCGAGGCCGTGGCCCGGGCGGCCAAGGTCGGCGCGCTGCACCCGGAGTTCCGGGCCCGGATCCAGCTCGCCTTCGCCCTCGACGCGGCGGACCGTCTCCACGAGGCCGGTGAGAACTACCGCAGCGCCTTCGAGCTCGGCGTGGAGCGGGGCGTCCCCTGGGCGCCGTACGCCTTCGACGCCCGGATCGCCTGGCTCGACTACCTCCACACCACCGGCCGGTGGGACGAGGCGCTCGCACTGACCGACGCCTACGGCATCCCGCCCGCGCTGTGGCCGTGGCTGGAGTCCAAGCGGCTGATGATCGAGCAGGCCCGCGGCGCCGACGTCGGCGCCGAGGCGCGGCGGCTGCGACCGTCGTGGAAACAGGAGGTGGCCACCGCGCGTGACTCGGTGATGGTCGAGATCAACGCTGCGGCGACCCGGGGCGACGTGGACGGGATCGTCGAGGCCTACGAAGCCGGCGTCGCGGCACTCACCACCGGCTGGGGAAAGTGGTTCGGTGCCCAGGCCCGGCTCTCGGCGATCGCCGTCGGTGCGATCGGCTCGGCCCTCCCGGCCCTTCCCGTCGGTGCGCGCCCGCAGGTGATGGCGCAGGTGGACCGCATCCTGGAGGCGGGCACGCGGCCCGTCGAGACGGATCAGCCCTGGGGGCTGGAGGGGCAGGCGTGGTCGGCTCGGCTGCGGGCCGAGGGGCTCCGTGCCCACTGGCTGGCCGGCATCTCCGTGCCCGAGCAGGACGACCTCGTCGAGGCGTGGCGGGAGACCGTGGCCGCCTTCGAGGCCTTCCCGCACGTCCACGAGCTCGCCTGGTCGCGGGTCCGGCTCGCCGAGATCCTCCGGGCCGGTGGCGACACCGCCGGAGCTCGTGAGCTGGCTGATCAGGCCAGGGCCGCGGCGAAGCTGCTCGGCGCCCAACCGCTCCTCGACCACCTGCTCGCTCTCGGCACCACGCCGCAGCGCTCGACGGCCGGTCCCTCGGGCCAGCTGACCGCCCGAGAGAGCGAGATCCTCGCCCTGGTCGCCGCCGGGCGAAGCAACGGCGAGATCGGCAAGCAGCTGTTCATCTCGACCAAGACCGTCTCGGTCCACGTCTCCAACATCCTGGCCAAGCTCGGTGCCTCCGGCCGCACCGAGGCAGCGGCCATCGGACGCCGTCGGGGGCTCGTGGAGTGACGCGGATCACGGCCGAATGAGGCACCCCTGACGTACGCCTAAGGCAGGCGCCTCATGCGTGGCGCTACCTCAGGAGCCGAGTCTGGATGCATGACTTACACCAACCAGATCAGCTACGACGCCGAGCTCGCCTACCGCCAGCAGAGCATTCGCCGTGCGACCGCGGCCGACCGTCTCGCTCGCCAGGTGCGGCGCCGCCGTCCCCGCCGGATGGACTCGATACACAACTGAGTCCTCGGAGGACGGTAATGCGGGAGAATCCCGAGCCCGGAGGCGCGATGATGGGGGGCATGGCGCAAAGTGCTCGGTCCTTCGTAGGTCGCGACTCCGAGTTGCAGACCCTCACCGGGCTGCTCGGAGCCGACTCGACAGGCTCGATCACCGATGCCCGACGCCAGCACGTGCTCCTCGCCGGAGACGCCGGCGTCGGCAAGACGCGTCTGCTCACCGCGTTGCGCGACAGCGCCGTCTCCGACGGCTGGCAGGTGCATGCGGGGCACTGCGTCGACTTCGGCGAGAGCGCGGTGGCGTACATGCCGTTCTCGGAGATCCTCGACCGCATCGTCGCCGACCTGCCCGACGTCGTCGAGCGGGTGGCGGCCGACTATCCGGCGCTGGCCAGGCTGAGGCCCGTACGCCGCGTGATGGGCGCCAACCAGGGCGCCGCCCCGACCGGGACCGACCGCGGACAGCTCTTCGACGCCGTCCACACCCTCTTCGAGGCGGCCGCCGAGAAGGCGCCGCTGCTGGTCGTGGTCGAGGACACCCACTGGGCCGACCAGTCCACCCGCGACCTGCTGACCTACCTCTTCACCCGGCCCTACGTAGGCCCGGTCGCGATGGTCGCGTCCTACCGCGCCGACGACATCCACCGCCGGCACCCGCTGCGCCGCCAGGTCGGCGAGTGGGGCCGGCTGCCCGACGTCGAGCGGATCGTGCTCGAGCCGCTCTCCGACGACTCGGTGCGACTCCTGGTCCACGAGCTGGCCCCCGGCAAGGTGGACGCCGAACGAGTCGTACGCCGTGCCGAGGGCAACGCCTTCTTCGTCGAGGAGCTGGTGCAGGCCGGCTGCGACGAGGACCTCCCGGTCGACCTCGCCGACCTGCTGCTGGTGCGGCTGGACCGGCTCGACGGCTCCGCCCGGAGCGTGGTCCGCACCGCGAGCATCGCCGGGCGCCGGGTCACCCACGAGCTGCTCGCCGCGGTGACCGAGATGAAGACCGACGAGCTCGACGACGCGCTGCGCACCGCGGTCGAGCAGAAGGTGCTCGAGCCGACCGGCTCGCGCTACACGTTCCGGCACGCGCTGCTCGCCGAGGCGGTCTACGACGACCTGCTGCCCGGCGAGCGGGTCCGTCTGCACGCCCGGTTCGCCGAGGTGCTGAAGGAGACGCCGGGGCTGGGTGCGGCCGCCGAGCTCGCCCTGCACGCCAAGCACGCCGGCGACCTCGCGACCGCGCTGCGGGCTCGCATCGCGGCGGCCGAGGAGGCCCGCAGCGTCAGTGGTGTGGGCGAGGCGGCCCACCACTACGAGAAGGCGCTCGGCCTCGCCGCCGACCCGAAGGTCGCCAAGGCGGCGGCGGTCAACCTGGACCGGGTCTACGAGCGCGCCGCCGACACGCTCATCCTCGCCGGACTGCCCTCGCGCGCCGACGCGATCCTGGCCGAGCGGCTCGACGCCATCCCGGCCGGCCCGTCGGTGGGCCGGGCGCTGCTGCTGGCGACCCGCGCCGAGGCGGCGCTGCTCACGGAGAACGGTGACCCGCTCGCCCACTCCCACGACGCGATGGTCGCGCTTCCCGACGACGCCGAACCCAAGGTGCGGTGCGCGGTTCTCGCCGTGCGCACCCGCACGCTGGTCATGTTCCGGCGCAGCGAGGAGGCCGAGGCCGTCGGGCTGGAGGGCATCGAGATCGCCGAGCGACACAGCCTCTCCAAGCTCGCCTCCGACATGGCCACCAGCCTGTCGATGCTCAAGGTACGCACCGGCCGCGGTGGCGGCGACAAGGTCGAGGGCTTCCGGCAGGTGCTCCGCGAGACGATCGACCAGGCGCGGCGGGTCGGGTCGACGGACGCGGTCTCCCGAGGGATGTTCGCGCTCGGTCGCTCCTACGACGAGGCCGGCGACTACGCGGAGGGGTTGAGGTGGTTCCAGGCCGTGGTCGACGACGCCGGTAGCGAGTCGCTGCAGTGGTCCCCCTACGTCGCCGCGGCCCGCTCCGACATCGTCCGGATCCAGATGGTGCTGGGGGAGTGGGACGAGGCCCTCGCGCTGACCGATGGCATCCTCCCCGACGCGCCGCCGGTCCCGGTGGCGTTGCTCGACATGCTCCGGATGATGATGGAGCAGGCGCAAGGGGCGTCGGTCGGTGAGGCCGCCGCGGCGCTGCGCCCGTTCTGGACGCAGGAGGGCCTGGTCGCCCTCTTCGGCTCGATCGTGGAGATGACCGCGGCGGCCCGTGCCGGCGACCACGCCGCGGTGCTCGCGGTCTACGGCGACGCCGTCGAGACGCTCTCCCAGTTCTGGACCGAGTGGTTCGGTGGCCGGGTACGGCTGGCGGTCGTGGCCGCCTCCGGGATCGCCCAGATGATGCCCTCGCTGCCGGCGGCGCAGTGGCCGGCGCTGGTCGAGATCGTCGACGGCCTGCACAGCGACGGCGAGCAGGTGGTCGCGCAGTACGAGCCCGGGGAGTGGGGTCCGGAGGGCCGGGCCTGGACCGCCCGGCTGGAGGCGGAGGCGCTCCGCGTCCACTGGTTGGCCGGCATCGACGCCCCGCCCCAGGAGTCGCTGCTGGCGGCGTGGGAGCGTGCCGAGCAGCAGGTCGAGGCCTACGGCGACGTCTCGGGGTTGGCCGTCGTCAGGACGACGTACGCCGCCATCCAGCGGGCCACGGGTGACGTGGCCGGCTCGCGGGTGACCGCCGACAAGGCCCGGGAGACCGCGAAGCGGCTCGGGCTGCAGCCGCTGCTCGACGAGCTGAGGTCGCTCGGCGCGACGGCGGTCAAGCAGCAGCAGGCGACGTCGACGTCCCTGACGCCGCGGGAGAGCGAGATCCTGACGCTGGTGGCCGCGGGACGCAGCAACGGAGAGATCGGCAAACAGCTGTTCATCTCCACGAAGACGGTCTCCGTGCACGTCTCCAACATCCTCGGGAAGCTGGGCGCCGGGAGCCGCACGGAGGCGGCCGCCATCGCCCGCCGCCAGCAGCTGATCAGCTGAACCTGTGGTGCTCGACAGGAACGTGTGGCTGAATTGTCACCATCACCACGGGTCGGTCGAGGAGCAGATGTGAAGCAGGGCGGGCAGCACCCGATCGCAGCCGGAGTCACGGCGCTCGTCGCGGTCGCGGTCGGGGTGGGACTGATCATCGGGATCGGGATGTTCGTCGGAGCCAACATCATGGGCCTCGGCGGCGGTGCCGCCGACGACCAGGCCACCGACCCGGACGCCGGCGCCTCGCTCTACGCCCCGTCGCCGAAGCCGACCAAGACCGCGAACGGACCGGCGATCACGCTCGACGCCTCGCCCACGAGCGCTCCCGAGAAGCAGGCGGCCTCCACGAGCCCGACGCCGTCCAAGACCGTCGAGGAGAAGCCCGCGAAGAAGGAGATCACCCTCCAGGCCGGCATCGTCGCGGCGACGCCGATGGAGCGGATCGACCTCACCGGCATCTACCCCGGCGGCGAGGGCGCCATCCTCCGCCTGGAGCGCAACGACGGCCAGGGGTGGGGAGAGTTCGGGATCCCGGACGTACGCGTCACCGGCGAGCAGTTCTCCACCCCGATCCAGTCCGGCCGGGTCGGACGGCACAAGTTCCGGATGAAGGACATCGACACCGGCACCTACTCCAATGTGGTGACCGTGACGATCGGCTGAGGTCGGGACCGGGGATGGAATAGGCCATCACCGGCTTGGTTGTATGTGGGTATGACGGTTCCCACGATCAAGCTCAATGACGGCACGTCGATCCCGCAGTTCGGTCTCGGTGTCTGGCAGGTTCCGCTGGACGAGACCGAGCAGGTGGTGAGCCAGGCTCTCGAGGTCGGCTACCGCCACATCGACACCGCGCAGATGTACCAGAACGAGGCCGGAGTCGGCGCCGCGCTGAAGAGCGCCGGACTCGCCCGCGAGGACGTCTACGTCACCACCAAGCTCAACAACTCCCAGCACGACCCGGTCCGGGCGAAGGCATCGCTGGAGAGGTCTCTGGAGCTGCTCGGCCTGGACCGCGTCGACCTGTTCCTGATCCACTGGCCGCTGCCGACGCAGTACGACGGGACGTACGCGAAGACCTGGGAGGCCCTCGTCGGCCTCAGCGAGGAGGGCCTGACCACCTCCATCGGCGTCTCCAACTTCCAGCCCGACCACCTCGACAAGATCGTCGCCGAGACCGGCGTCGCCCCCGCGGTCAACCAGATCGAGGTGCACCCCTACTTCGCCAACGAGGCCGCTCGCGCCGCCACCCTGGGCCACGGCGCGAAGGTCGAGTCCTGGTCCCCGCTCGGGCAGGGCGGCGGTGAGCTCACCGACCCGGTGGTCGCCGAGATCGCCTCCGCCCACGGCAAGTCGCCCGCCCAGGTCCTGCTCCGCTGGCAGATCGACCGTGGCGACATCGTCTTCCCCAAGTCCGTACGCCGCGACCGGCTCGAGGAGAACCTCGCGATCTTCGACTTCGAGCTGAGCGCCGACCAGGTGGCCGCCCTCGCGGCCCTCGACAAGGGCGAGTCCGGCCGCTCCGGCCCCAACCCCGACACCTTCGACTGGATCCCGTCCTTCTGACGCAGACACACACGCCGAGTCGGCTCGTTCTGACGCAAACACCCGCCGAGTCGGCTCGTCATGACGAGCCGACTCGGCCGAGTTTTCGGTCAGGACGAGCCGACTCGGCGGGATTTTGGCCGGCGTTGGAATAGGGCACGTAAGGTCTTCGTTGTGGACAGTGAACGAAGTTGAGTTGAATCGGCTCAACTTGTTTGCAAGACTCGGCGGCGGCAGCCGCTGGGCGGCAGACCAACCAGTCTTCCGGGGCTCCCCGCCCCAGATGCAACACAGCCACATACACACAGCTTCAACAAGCGGAGGTAGCAAAGATGGCACGTGCCGTCGGTATCGACCTCGGGACCACCAACTCGGTCGTCTCGGTTCTGGAGGGTGGCGAGGCCACCGTCATCGCGAATGCCGAAGGCGCCCGTACGACGCCTTCCGTGGTCGCGTTCAGCAAGTCCGGTGAGGTGCTGGTCGGCGAGGTCGCCAAGCGCCAGGCCGTCACCAACGTGGACCGCACGATCCGTTCGGTCAAGCGTCACATGGGCACCGACTGGAAGGTGAACATCGACGACAAGGACTTCACGCCGCAGCAGATCAGCGCGTTCGTCCTGCAGAAGCTCAAGCGCGACGCCGAGGCCTACCTCGGCGAGACGGTGACCGACGCGGTCATCACCGTCCCCGCCTACTTCTCCGACGCCCAGCGCCAGGCCACCAAGGAGGCCGGTGAGATCGCGGGCCTCAACGTCTCCCGCATCGTCAACGAGCCCACCGCCGCCGCGCTGGCCTACGGCCTCGACAAGGGCGACGACCAGACCATCCTCGTCTTCGACCTCGGTGGCGGCACCTTCGACGTGTCCCTGCTCGAGATCGGTGAGGGTGTCGTCGAGGTCAAGGCGACCTCCGGTGACAACCACCTCGGTGGTGACGACTGGGACAACGCGATCGTCACGTGGATGGTCGCGAAGTTCAAGGCCGCCAACGGTGTCGACCTGGCCGCCGACAAGATCGCCGCGCAGCGCCTCCAGGAGGCCGCCGAGAAGGCGAAGATCGAGCTGTCCTCGTCGCAGAACACGAGCATCCACCTGCCCTACATCACCCACGGTGAGTCCGGCCCCCTCCACTTCGAGGAGACCCTGACCCGGGCGGAGTTCCAGAAGATCACCGCCGACCTGCTCGACCGCACCAAGAAGCCGTTCGAGTCGGTCCTCAAGGACGCCGGCGTCGCGCTCAAGGACATCGACCACGTCGTCCTCGTCGGCGGCTCGACCCGGATGCCGGCCGTGACCGACCTGGTCAAGAGCCTGCTCGGTGGCAAGGAGCCCAACAAGGGCGTCAACCCGGACGAGGTCGTGGCCGTCGGTGCCGCGCTGCAGGCCGGCGTGCTGAAGGGCGAGGTCAAGGACGTACTGCTCCTCGACGTCACCCCGCTGAGCCTCGGCATCGAGACCAAGGGCGGTGTCTTCACCACCCTGATCGAGCGCAACACCACCATCCCGACCAAGCGCTCCGAGATCTTCACCACGGCTGACGACAACCAGCCGAGCGTCGAGATCAAGGTCGCCCAGGGCGAGCGCCCGATGTGGTCGGAGAACCAGCCGCTGGGCAACTTCGAGCTCACCGGCCTCCCGCCGGCGCCGCGTGGCGTGCCGAAGATCGAGGTCGCCTTCGACATCGACGCCAACGGCATCGTGCACGTCTCCGCCAAGGACCAGGCCTCGGGCCGCGAGCAGTCCATGACGATCTCCGGCGGCTCCGCGCTGTCGAAGGACGACATCGACCGCATGGTCAAGGAGGCGGAGCAGTACGCCGAGGAGGACGCCAAGCGTCGCGAGTCCATCGAGATCCGCAACCAGGGCGACAGCCTCGTCTACACCACCGAGAAGTTCATCACCGACTCCGGCGACAAGGTCCCGGACGACGTGAAGACCGAGGTGCAGGCCGACCTGGACGCCCTGAAGAAGGTCCTCGAGGACACCGAGGCCGACAAGGACGCCATCCAGACTGCGATCACCAAGCTCGGTGAGTCCTCGCAGAAGATGGGTGCGGCCATGTACGCCGCGGCCGAGGCCGAGCAGTCCGCTGCCGGCGGCGCCACCGGTGCGACCGGCGAGGCCGACGACGACGTCGTCGACGCCGAGATCGTCGACGAGCCCGTCGAGGGTGAAGAGGGCGACAAGAAGTGACGAAACGCCGCCCCGGCGGGGCGGAGGAGGCCGTCGAGGAGACGACCTCCGAGGCCCTGCCCGAGACCGATCCTGAGACAGAGGCCGTCGAGGCGGACGCTCCGGAGGACGACGCCTCGGACTCGGACGATGCCACCGAGGCGGGCTCCGACGAGGACGGCTCCGACGAGTCGACCGAGGACGAGTCCGACGAGACGGAAGAGACGGACGAGGCAGAGGACGAGGTAGACGTGGTGATCGAGGACGACAGCGAGGTGGACTTCATGGCCGATGCGGCCGACGAGGTCGACAAGCGGGTCGCCGAGCTGACCACCGACCTGCAGCGTCTCCAGGCCGAGTACGTCAACTACAAGAAGCGGGTCGACCGTGACCGCGAGCTGGTCTCGCAGAACGCGACCTACAAGGTGCTCACTCCGATCGTGGACGTGCTCGACACCATCGACCGTGCTCGTGAGCACGGCGAGGTCGACGGCGGCTTCAAGGCCGTCGCCGACCAGCTCGAGAAGATCGTGACCAACCTGGGTCTGAAGAAGTTCGGTGAGCCGGGCGACGTCTTCGACCCCAACCGTCACGAGGCGCTCAGCCACATGGGCACCGACCCGGAGGTCGAGGAGACCTCGGTCAAGCTGGTCGCCAAGGCCGGCTACATGATCGGTGACCGGGTGGTCAGGGCCGCGCAGGTCCTGGTCGTCGACCCGGAGTGACCTGGAGTGACAACGACTGGTGGCCGAGGCTGTCGACACATCGGCAGCCTCGGCCACCGCGAAGAAGGGAGGAGGGGCTAGGTGGCTGAGAACGACGGGATCCGGCCGGACTGGATCAACAAGGACTATTACGCCGAGCTGGGTGTCAAGAAGGACGCCTCGGGCGACGACATCAAGAAGGCCTATCGCAAGCTTGCGCGGGCCAACCACCCCGACTCCAACCCGGGCGACGACGCCAAGCACGAGAAGTTCAAGAAGGTCGCCGAGGCCTACGACGTCGTCGGTGACGCCGAGAAGCGCAAGAAGTACGACGAGGTCCGCACGCTCGGCGCCTCGGGCGGCTTCCCGGGCGGCTTCGGCGGCACCGGCGGCCGCGGCTACAACTTCGACGACCTCTTCGGTGGCGGCACCGCCCAGGGCGGTGGCCTCGGCGACATGTTCGGCGACCTCTTCGGTGGTGCCGGTGGCGCCGGCGGAGGCTTCGGTGGGCGGCGTACGACCCCGAGGGCTCGCCCGATCAAGGGTGCCGACGTCGAGACGAGCGCCACGATCGGGTTCACCGACGCGCTCGACGGCGTGACCATCTCGCTGCGGCTGACTTCCGACGCCGCCTGCCCCGACTGCAACGGCACCGGCGGCAAGCCCGGCACCAAGCCGCGGGTCTGCCCCGAGTGCGAGGGCGCCGGCTACGTCGTCAACTCCGTCGGCGGTGCGTTCTCGATGAACGAGACCTGCCCGCGCTGCGGTGGCCGCCAGCTGATCTACGACGAGGCCTGCCCGACCTGCCACGGCTCCGGTCGCGGCACCTCCGCGCGCACCATCCAGGCGCGCATCCCGGCCGGGGTCAAGGACCGTCAGCGGATCCGGCTCAAGGGCAAGGGCGCCGCCGGTGAGAACGGCGGACCGGCCGGTGACCTCTACGTCACCGTGCACGTCACGCCCCACCGCGTCTTCGGCCGCAAGGACGACAACCTCACCATCGACGTGCCGGTCGGGTTCGACGAGCTGGCCCTCGGCGCCGAGGCCAAGCTGCCGACGCTGTCCGGCTCGCCGGTGACGCTGCGGATCCCCGCGGGGACCCCCAACGGGCGTACGTTCCGGGTCCGCGGCAAGGGGTTCCGGCGCTCGGACGGCACCGTGGGTGACCTGCTCGCGACCGTCGAGGTGCAGATCCCGGCCGTGCTCGACACCGACGCCAAGGCCGCCGTCGAGGCCTATCGGGCCGCGATGGCCGGCAAGCCCCTGCGTACGTCTCTTCTCGGGGAGTCATGATGAGCGAGGGATTCGGCAGCCCGGCTCCGGATGCCGCGGTCTACGTGATCAGCGTGGCCGCGGAGCTGACCGGGCTGCACCCGCAGACGCTGCGCACCTATGAGCGGATGGGTCTGATCACCCCCGGTCGCACCGGGGGCGGCGGGCGTCGCTACTCCTTCCACGACATCGAGCTGCTGCGGTCGATCGCGGACCTGACCGCGGCCGGCATCGGCATCGAGGGGGTGCGCCGCATCCTCGCTCTCGAGCAGCACGTCGACGCCCTGCGCCGACGCAACGAGGAGCTGCTGCACGAGCTGGCAGCGACCCGCGACGCCCTCGCCCAGGCGCGGGCGGCGGCCCCCCAGCCGAAGGGCCCGACCAGCAGGCTTCCTGCGGTTCGTCAGGCGCCGCCCGGACAGGCGATCGTGGTCTGGCGGCGGCAGCAGGGCTAGCATGGCGTGCCCGATTTCGGGGACAGATCTGTTGGCGAGTTGTGGATTTCGGTTAAAACCGATGTTGGTGCGATGCCCGCATACTGATGAGTAAGCCGCGGGTGTCGGACCAACCCCCATATGGTCGGGGCACACGCGGCGGACCCGGTGGAGCCGACCCGAGACGGACCCACCGGGTCCTTCCAATTTCGGCGGTCCAGGACCGCCGGTTTCTTGTTACGGATGTCGGGCCGGTGCGAGCGTCGCCCTGGACCGAACCCGGGTGATCAGGCAAGATCCGAAGTGACGTCCGCGCTCGGCGCGGGCGGTGTCTCCCGGGATCGATGATCCGCGGCGCGCCTCGGTGCCGGTCGGTGCGGTTTCCGGAGGAGTCCCACTGACGGAAATACAAGGGGTCCCGTGTCCAGCGTCGTCGACGTGCTCTCCGGGTGGGACATCGACTGGTTCGAGTTCTGGTCGGTCCCGGTCTTCACCGCCGTGATCGGCTGGCTGATCAACTGGTCGGGGCTGTGGATGCTCTTCTCCCCGATCCATTTCCACGGGTTCACCGTGCCGGGGCTCAAGCAGATCGCCGGCTCGCTGCCGCGCAAGGTCCAGGAGATCCCGGGCATCCTGCGCGGCGGGCTCGGCTGGCAGGGGATCGTGCCGGCACGGGCCGCGAAGATGGGCTCGATCGCCGTCGACCGGGCGTTGTCCCAGATGGCGACGGCCCGCGACTTCTACGAGCAGCTCGAGCCGGACAAGATCGCCGCCCACATCGTCGACGTGTTCCGTCCCGAGATCCCTCTGCTCGTCGACGAGATCATGTGGCGTGAGCATCCGCGGTTCTGGCGCGATCTGCCGCGCCCGCTGCGTACGGTCGTGATCCAGCGGGTCCAGGACCGGCTCCCCGAGGTCGTCGGTGACGTGACCCTCGAGATCGGCAACCACATCGACCAGCTCTTCGACCCGAAGCTCATGGTGATCGAGAACTTCGAGAAGGATCCCTCGATCATCGTGCGGATCTTCAAGGACTTCGGTGCCCGCGAGCTGCGGATGATGGTCGTCTTCGGGGCGATCTTCGGTTTCCTGCTCGGCATCCCGGTCGCCGTCATCGACCAGGCCTTCCACATCTGGTGGCTGCTGCCGATCCTCGGCGTGATGGTCGGGTGGACGACCAACCTCCTCGGCATGCTGCTCATCTTCGAGCCCGCAGAGCCCAGGCGGATCGGCCCGTTCAAGATCCAGGCGCTCTTCGCGCGGCGGCAGTGGCAGGCCTCCGACGTCTACGGCAAGCACATCGCCCAGGACGTGATCACCCTCGAGCGGATCGGCGACCATCTCCTCAACGGGCCCTCGGGCGACCGGACCCGCCAGATGCTGGCCGCGGCCCTCGAGCCCGCGGTCGACGCCGCGGTCGGGCCGGCCTACGGTGCGGTCCGGGTCGCGGTCGGGACCAGGAGGTTCGACGCGATCCGGACCTCGGTCGCCGAGCAGGCCGTCGACTACACCCTCACCCCGTTGCGCGACGCCGCCTTCAGCCAGCAGCAGTCGTGCAACATCCGCCGGCTGATCGCCGACCGGTGCAGGGCGCTGCCCCCGAAAACCTTCGTTGAGATGATGAGAGCCGCGATCAAGGAGGACGAGTGGCTGCTCTACGCCCACGGGGCGATCATGGGGCTGGCGGGCGGGTTTCTGCACGTCGCAGTCTTCGAATGGTGGAACGTGTTGTGAGCGCCCTCCATATCAACACCGAGCCCGGGGCCCGTCGACCGGAGCCTCGTGAGGCCCCGCCCTCGCTCGAGCCGAAGGAAGAGCTCGCCGAGGGCCGTGAGGGGATGCATCACCTGCCCACGCCGGCCCCGAGCGGTGGTTTCGTCGACGATGCGATGGAGGTCCTCCCGGGCCTGCTCAGGATCTCCGCGGTCACGGTCGCCCACACCGCGGGCTGGGGGCTGAGGACGTACGCCCGCGGGTTGGGGCGGGTCGCGAAGGCGGTCGTCGACCCCGACGAGGCGGTGCGGCTCACCGAGGACGTGGCGAGCAACGCCCGTCAGGTGACCGCTCTCGCGAAGCGGGTGGCCACCGGCAACCCGGTCACCGGCCTGCTGGAGCGGTTCGCGCTGCCGGCGGCCGAGAGCGCGAGGGCGGCGATGGAGGGTCGCGCCGCGCGGGTCAACGGCGTCGCCCCGGGCACGGAGCCCGACCGGCTGCGGCGGGCCGGCGAGGAGCTGCTGCGCCGATCGCGCGACGTCTGGGACGAGAACGAGCGCCATCCCGCCTTCGTCAGCATCCTCGACGAGCTGGCCCCCGACGAGGCGCGCATCCTGGTGCTGATGCTCAAGGACGGCCCGCAGCCGGCCGTCGACGTGGTCGAGGGTGGCCTGATCGGCCACCTGCGCGGGGCCCGGATGATCGCCCGGGGCCTGACCATGATCGGAGCGCAGGCCAGCGTGCGCTACCCGTCGTTGGTGCCGCAGTACCTCAACAACCTGACCAGGCTCGGTCTGGTCTGGCAGTCCGAGGACCCGGTCAGCGAGCTGATCCGCTATCAGGTGGTCGAGGCGCAACCCGACGTACTCGAGGCTCTTCACGCCAAGGGTGGTGCCCGGATCAAGCGACGCTCGATCCATCTGACCCCGTTCGGTCAGGACTTCGCGCGGGCCTGTTTCGCGGACGTCGAGGATCTCGACCGGCTGCCGAACCATGAGATCCCGCCCGGCGCGGCGACGGAGGCCCCGACCGAATAGTCCAGCCGAATAGCAGACGCTTCAGGGTGTGTGAGTTCGCCTGTGGGTAGGGTACGCATACTGACGGTCTGGAACTCTGGCGGAAGGAGCTCGGATGTCGCCGGAGTGGCAGGACTCGCTGGTCAGCTGGTTCGAGGACTGGGCTGCCCACGTCCACTGGCTCTCGCTGATCACCATCCCGATCTTCACCGGGGTGATCGGCTGGCTGATCAACTGGTCGGGCCTCTACATGCTCTTCTCCCCGCTCACGTTCAAGGGGTTCCGGGTGCCGGGCCTGCGCGAGCTGACCAGGGTGCTGCCGCACAAGCTGCAGGAGGTCCCGGGCTTCGCCCAGGGCGGGCTCGGCTGGCAGGGCATCATCCCCGCCCGGGCCGCGAAGATGGGCTCGATCGCCGTCGACAAGGCGATCGCCAAGCTCGGCACGCCGAGCGACTTCTACCAGCAGCTCGGTCCCTCGGAGATCGCCACGCACATCGTGGAGACCTTCCGCCCGGAGGTGCCCGAGCTGGTCGACCAGATCATGATGCGCGAGCACCCGCGGCTCTGGCGCGACCTGCCGCGGGCGGTCAAGGACGCGATCGCCGTCCGGGTGCAGGCGCAGCTGCCCTCGATCGTCCACAAGGTCACCGACGACATCGGCGTACACATCGACCAGCTGCTCGACCCGAAGCTGATGGTCATCGACCACTTCCGCAAGAACCCCGCCCTGGTGGTCAGGATCTTCCGCGATTTCGGCCAGCGCGAGCTCAATCTGATGGTCGCCTTCGGTTTCATCTTCGGCTTCCTGCTCGGCATCCCGGTGGCACTGGTCGACCAGACCTTCCACGTGTGGTGGCTGCTTCCTGTCCTCGGCGTGGTCGTCGGCTGGGTGACCAACCTGCTCGGCATGTGGCTGATCTTCGAGCCCGCGGAGCCGCGGCGCATCCTGGGGATCAAGGTCCAGGGCCTCTTCCCGCGCCGCCAGGAGCAGGCCGCCGAGGTCTACGCCGACATCATCGCCACCGACGTGATCACCCTCGAGCGCATCGGCGACTTCCTGCTCGACGGCCCTCGCGGCGACGCGACCCGCAAGCTGCTGATCAACGCGCTGATGCCCGCCGTGGACAAGGCGGCCGGGCCCTACCGGGGCGCGGTGCGGATAGCGCTCGGCTCGGAGCGGTTCGACCGGATCAGCACCTCGGTCGCCAACGAGGCGGCGGATCGTACGCTGGTGCCGTTCCGCGATCCCGGCTTCAGCCGTCACCAGGCGGACAAGATCCGGGACCTGGTCGCGCGGCGCACCAAGGAGCTTCCGCCCGGCGACTTCGTGGACATGATGAGGTCAGCGATCAAGGAGGACGAATGGATGCTCTACGCCCACGGCGCGATCATGGGACTCGCGGGCGGCTTCCTGCACCTTCTAATCTTTCCGACATGAGTCTCCTGGGCAAGGTCATCCCGACCGCCTCCGCCGTGGCCGGCACCGCTCCCGGTCTGGCGAGGGTGGCCGCGGGGGCTGCCTGGCACACCGCCGGGTGGGGGCTGCGCACCTCCGGCCGTGCCGGGATCCGGGTCGCCCGGGCCATGGTCGACCAGGACGTACGCGTGGGGCTGGTGCGGGAGACGGCCGAGGCCGTGGGCATCGTCGCCGGCACCGCGGCCCGGATCATCCTGCCCAGCTCGAACCAGGTGATGGAGCTCTCCGACGCCGACTACGAGGCCGCCGGCCGCGATGTCGTGCTTGCCCGCACGCGAGAGGCCGAGGCGTCCGAGGACTCCCTGCCGGTGCTGCGCCGACGAGGGGCCGATCTGCTCGACCGGTCCCGCGACGTATGGGCCGATGAGCAGGGGCACCCGGCGTACGCCCGGATCCTCGACGAGCTCGCGCCCGACGAGGCGCGGATGCTGCTCTACCTGCTCCAGGCCGGGCCTCAGCCCTCGGTGGACATCCGCACCGGTGGGCCGGCAGGCCTCGTCGGCAGCACGATGATCGCGCCGGGTCTCAACATGATCGCCGGGCGCAGCGGCGTGCGCTACCCGGACCGGGTCCCGGCCTATCTCAACAACCTGTTCCGGCTCGGGCTGGTGTGGTTCTCCAAGGAGCCGCTGCCCGACCCGTTGGAGTACCAGGTCCTCGAGGCCCAGCCCGACGTGCTCGAGGCGCTGCACTCGGTGAAGTTCGCCAAGATCGTGCGCCGCTCGGTCCACCTGACGCCGTTCGGTGAGGCGTTCGGTCGCACCACGCTCGTGGACGAGGGCTCGGCCGAGTCGGTCTACCCGGAGCACCAGGCTCCGGTCACCGGCGGGGCGGACCTGCCGAAGGCGTAGCGACCGCCTCGGCGAGCCTCGTGAACTCGGGGTCGACGGTCTGCGGTGACACGTCCGCGTCGCGTTCGAGCATGATCCCGGGGAGCTCTCGCCCGGCGTACGCCTCGACCGCGGTCGCGAGCAGCGACAGCACCGGCGTCGGCATCGGGTGGGCGTGGGTGTCGATGTAGATCCCCTCGCGCTCGGTGCCGCCGGCGACGTGCATGTAGGCGACCGCGTCGAGTGGGAAGCGGGCCAGGTCGGCGACGGGGTCGGAACCGCGGGCGACCGCGGAGGCGTAGAGGTTGGCGACATCGAGGACGAGGCGTACGCCGGTGCGCTCGACGAGCTCGGTGAGGAAGTCGGGCTCGCTGATGGTGTCCTCGGGCCAGGTGAAGGTGGCGGCGATGTTCTCGACCGCGAGCGGCACCGGCAGCTGGTCCTGTGCGATCCGGACGTTGTCGACCAGCACGTCGAGCGAGTCCTTCGTGCGCGGCGGCGGCAGCAGGTGGCCAGCTTCCAGCACGTCGCCGTGCAGCGGGTCCGGCGAGTCGCTCGCCCGCACGAACGCGACGTGCTCGGAGACGAACGGGCTGTCCAGGGCCTCGGCGAGCTCGGCCAGCAGGGTGAGGCGGTCCGTCGCGGGGCGGTCGGCGCCGGCCAGGCCGAGGGTGACCCCGTGGGCGATGACCGGGACGCCGAGATCCCGGACAGCCTGCGGGACCTGCGCCGGCGCGGTGTTCTCCGCGACCACCTCGGTGAACCCGAGACGGCCGGAGGCGGCGTACGTCTGGAGGAGCTCGGCGATCGCGGGACGCCATGCCACGGCGATGCCGGAGACCGAGGGATTCACAGGGTGAAGTGTGGCGCATCGAACGCGGCCGGTGTGGGGCCTTCCGGTATCGTGAACACCTGTTCTCCGATCTTTCAGCAACCCTCGCCGGTCCTGGCCCGAGGCCCGGGTAGGAGCCCCCAACTTGGCCCGCACAGTCGTTCGTTCCCTGCCCTTCCATCGCGTCGTGATGCGGTTCGCGGCTCTCATCGGCGTCGCCGCGGTGACGGGTCTGGTCGCCTCGGGTATGGCGATCCCGTTCGTCCACCTGACCGGTGTCGCGGCCAAGTCCGGCGCCGAGGCGATGGATGATCTGCCCCTCGACATCGACATGGGCGAGCTGTCGCAGACGACGCGCATCCTGGACGTACACGGCAAGGTGATCACCACCCTCTACGACCAGAACCGGTCCTACAAAGCGCTCGACCAGATCTCGCCCAACATGCCGAAGGCGCTGCTCGCGATCGAGGACAGCCGCTTCTACGAGCACGGGGCGATGGACCTCAAGGGCACGCTGCGGGCGCTGCTGCGCAACTCGGCCTCCGAGTCGGGTTCGGTGCAGGGTGGTTCGTCGATCACCCAGCAGCTGGTCAAGACGACCCTCGTCTACGGGGCCGACACCGACGAGGAGCGGGCCGCGGCGACCGAGAAGTCCACGGCCCGCAAGGTCCGCGAGCTCCGCTATGCGATCTGGCTCGAGGAGAACCACGACAAGGACTGGATCCTCGAGCGCTACCTCAACGCGGCCTACTTCGGTGACTCCGCCTACGGGGTCCAGGCGGCCGCGAAGCACTACTTCGGCGTCGACGCCGCCGACCTGACCTGGGGGCAGGCCTCGATGCTGGCCGGGATGGTGAAGAACCCGACCGGCTACGACCCCACCGACTACCCCGACGCCACGGTGGCCCGCCGCAACCTGGTGCTCGAGCGGCTGGCCCAGGTCGGCGACCTGCCGCGGGCCGACGCCGAGAAGCTCAAGGAGAGCGAGCTCGGCCTCAACGTCCAGGACAGCCGCAACGGCTGCTTCGGCTCCTCGGCCGAGTTCTTCTGCGACTACGCGCTGCAGTGGCTGCTCGCCGACGAGTCGCTGGGCGAGACCGAGGCCGAGCGCTGGCGGCTGCTGCAGACCGGCGGACTGACCATCAGGACGACCCTGGACTCCAGCTTCCAGAAGGCGGCGCAGAAGTCGGTGAGCCGTCGCGTCTCGCCGACCGACAACGCGGTCGGTGCCCTGGCGATGGTCGAGCCCGGCACCGGCAACGTCAAGGCGCTCGCGCAGTCGCGGCCGATGGGGGAGAACCGTCGCAAGGGTGAGTCCTACCTGAACTACCTGGTGCCGAAGGAGTACGGCGACGCCAACGGCTTCCAGGCCGGCTCGACGTTCAAGGTCTTCGTCGGCGCCGCGGCGATCGAGAAGGGCTTCCCGCTCCGGCAGGAGATCAAGTCGCCGGAGAAGAAGAACTTCAACCAGGCCTCCTTCGCCAACTGTCCCGGCTCCGGCCGCTACAGCTCCAACCCCTACCCGGTCGGCAACTCGACCACGTCGGGCAACAAGAACCTCTACACCGGCACCCGGGAGTCGGTGAACACCTTCTACGTCCAGCTCGAGCAGTTCACGGGCGTCTGCGCGCCCTACACGCTGGCGAAGAAGATGGGCGTCAAGCTGACTGACCCCGCCCACGAGCGCTACCCGTCGTTCACCCTCGGTCCCATCGACGTCAGCCCGCTCGAGATGGCCGAGGCGTACGCGACCTTCGGTGCCCGCGGCAAGCACTGCGACTCGCGCCCGGTGACCGAGATCGTCGGTCCTGACGGGAAGACGATGAAGGAGTACGCGGCCTCGTGCGAGCAGGTGATGCGTACGGGCACGGCTGATGCGATGAACGACATCCTCCGCGGCGTGCTGCAGCCCGGTGGGTTCGGGCAGAAGCTCGCGCTGAGCGTGCCGTCCGCCGGCAAGACCGGGACCACCAACAGCAACCGCGCGGTGTGGTTCAACGGCTACACGCCCAAGCTCGCGACCGCCTCGATGATCGCCGGCGCGAACTACGAGGGGAAGTGGGTCACCCTCAACGGGCAGCGCCTGCGTGGTGGCTACGTCGCCTCGGCCTCGGGCTCGACCGTCGCCGGCCCGATGTGGGCCGACGCGATGCGGGCGATCGACGGCAAGCTCGGCTCCGCGGGCTTCGTACGTCCCGGCGCCAGCGTCGTCAACGGCAAGGGCGTCAAGATCCCGAAGGTCGAGGGACTCTCGGTCAGTAAGGCCACCGCCCGGCTCAAGGCCGCCGGCTTCAAGCCGGTCGTCGGCAAGCGGGTCAAGTCGCGCTGGAAGAAGGGCACGGTCGTCGGCACGGTTCCCGGCAGTCGCGCGATCAAGGGCGCGACGGTCGAGATGCTGGTGTCGAAGTGGCGGGGGTAAGGCGGCCACTGGTGGGGTAGTCCGGTAGCGAACTGCCCAAATACCCGCCAGTAATAGGCAGTTCGCTACCGGACTACCCTTTCGGCGAGCGTTCAGGCCGTCCGCGCCCGAGCTGCTTCGACGGCGTCGCGGAAGGCGCGGGTGACGTAGTCGGGGACGGGGAGGCCGCGGTCGCGGGCCCAGAGGAGCTCCTGCTCGACCCTGGCCACATCGGCCGCGAGGTCGCGACCTTCGTGATCGACTCCCAAGGTCTCCATGACGTCGCCGAAGTCGGCCAGCTGAGAGACGTTGTTGACCCCGACGGGGGCGAAGGAGATCCGGCGCATGCGCCGGACCAGCCACTTCTGCCAGGCGGCGAGGGTGGCCCAGTGGGCGCGGGCGGAGAGCTGGTAGAAGGCGTAGTGGCCAGGCTCCTGGCGCTTGATCGGCGCGATGACGGTGTCGGCGACGGCGTGCTCGCCGGTCTCGATGACGCCGTCGTGGAGCAGGTTGTAGGCGATCACCGCGGAGCGTTCGGTAGCCATGCCGGTCAGGTAGTAGAGCATCCGGCAGACGTCCTGGAACGGCTCCAGGTGAGCCAGCAGACCGAGCACCTTCAGCTTCAGGCCGACGTGGTCGAGGTCGGTGGCCGCCGGCGGGCGTCCGAGGACCTGCTGGAGGCGGTCGAGGATCAGGCCGTGCTGGATCTCCTGCGGCTGCCACACCTCGGCGTAGAACTGCTTGTCGACCTCGGGCGGGTTGGGGAGCATGGTCGAGATCTCGAGTACGTTGCGGTCGACCTCGAGCTCGACCCGCGCCATGTAGTCGAGGACGTGGCCGAAGCGGGCACCGAAGCCGACCGGGTCGTTCACGGTGAAGTCGACCGAGTCCATCGGGATCGGTGGGTGCTCCTCGCCGAGGCGGGCGACATGAGCAACGAGACGGTCGGTATCGGTCGGCATCGAGGCGGCTCCTGGTGGGGGAGTCAAGCAACGCCTCCAGTGTGCCCGCACTGCGCGGCCTTGTAACGCGATTTAGCCCAACCGAGGGGTGTTGGCCTCGACACTTTTCGCGCAGCGGCTCGACCAGCGGGGGAGAGAGCGATGGTCGAGAGGGGTGCGCGGGGTGGGCGTGCCGAGGCCAACACGGTCGGGGCCGAGTCTCAGGATGCGCTCGCGGATGCCTCCGCGCCGGTGGACTCGGTGGCCGTCTCGGTCGCAGCTGGGGTCTCCGACGGCGTTTCGGTCGGCTCCTCGGTCGGTGTTTCCGGCGGTGTCTCGGTCGGGATCTCAGTAGGCGTTTCCGTGGGCGTCTCGGTCGGGGTCTCGGTCGGGGTCTCGGTGGGTGTCTCGGTCGGTGTCTCGGTGGGGGAGCCGCTCGGATCCGGATCCGAGGTAGGCGAGGGGACGACGGATCCGTCATCGCCGGGGGAGGGCGAGGGGGAGGAGGGCGTGGTCGAGCCGCCGCCGGGCGTACCTGTGTCTGTCCCGCCCGAGGAACCACGCCGGGGCGGCTGGGCGCTGGGCGAGGCGCCGGTGAGCGGCTCAAGGTCGGAGGCGGAGGTGACCGGGATCTGCGCGGCCGGAAGGACGACATCGGTCGGCGCCTCGAACGTCCCGAGCCGATAGCCGTTGGCGATCTGCAGGACCGCCGAGACGTACGCCTCGCTGTGGTTGTAGCGCAGCACCGCCGAGCGCTGCCCGGCCTCGGTGGACAGGTCGGCGGATCCGGAGCACAGGTAGACCGCGGCGGCGAGCGCGGCGTCGTCGACGTCCTGCGGGTCGCGGCGCCCGTCCCCGTCGGCGTCGACCCCGACATCGGACCAGGTCGAGGGGATGAACTGCATCGGCCCGACCGCGCGGTCGTAGACGAGGTCGCGGTCATAGGCGCCGCCGTCGGTGTCGAGGATGCGTGCGGTCCCGGCGGCGCCGGTGAGAGGTACGCCGAAGATCCCAGGCGTCGCGACCCCGGAGGGTGACAGCGTGTTACCCCCGGCACGGCCGTGGTCGGACTCGACCCGCCCGATGGCGGCGATCAGCGACCAGTCGAGATGACACCCGGGGTCGGCGTCGGCCAGCACCGTCGCGGCCCGCTGGTAGGCGGAGAGCGCGGTCTCGGGGATGACGCCGGCGGCCGCGTCGGCGGCGAACCCGGCGGGCTTGGCCGCGAGGGGGCTGACCTTGGGGATGGGCTTGACCGCGGAGACGCTCACCGGCGGCAGCAGCTCCTGGGTCGGCACCTCGACCGGCACCTGACGCACGCTGGCCGTGGCGTCGACGGGCCGGCCCTCCTGGATCGCATGGATCGTCCAGGCGGCGGTCACGGCGGCGACGGGCAGCGCAGCCGCCTTGAAAAGCAGACCGGGTCGTGGGGTCATCCTCGGTCACATCCTCGGGTCGGGCGGGGTGGGTCGATGTCACCGATCCAGCCATCATGTGAGCCCCGCCACAACGAGCTGAGCGCGATCCGGGCCGAGAATCACCGAAACTACTCACGCACGTGACAAGTTTCCGGACCTCGCCACCGGGATCGCCGCGGCCACTGCCGCGGTCACCACGCAGAGCAGCGCGCACCCCGCGGCGAGCAGGACCGAGCCGGCGCCCAGGATCGCCGCCACCGCTCCGACCACCGCCGGCACCAGTGCGACGGGCCCGGCCCAGCGACGAGCCAGGACGACCCCGCGCGCGAGCGAGATCAGCTCGGCGACGCGCCTCAGGTCGAGATCCGTCAGCCGTACGCCGGAGCTCCCGCCCACGGCCAGGTCGGCCGCTGCCTGGGCCTCGGCGTCCTCCGGGCGAGAGCTCACGAAGGCCACCACCCGCCCCTGCTCCTGCAGCTCGGCGACGAGCCGCTCCCGCTTCTCGGGGGCGATCTCGGGATGCCATCGCTCGATCCCGCAGGTCTCGGCCAGCTCCTCGGTCTCGCGGGAGCCGTCGTCGGAGACCAGCACCGGTGTCATCCCGGCGGACGTCAGCCGTGTCACCGACGCCCCGGCGTCCTCGCGCGGCTCGTCGCCGACCACGAGATAGCCCAGCGGCCGCCCGTCGAGCTCGACGCCGAGGACGGTGCCGCGGTCGGTGCGGTCGGCCATGCCGACCCAGGAGGGCCGCCCGACGCGTACGGGATGCCGGTCCACCGACCCTCGCACCCCCGATCCGGGAACGACGCCGAAGTCGGTGACCCTGCCGCGCGGCGAGAGCCGGGCGACCGCGCGGGCGAGCGGGCCCTCGGCCTCGTGCTCCAGCGCGCCCGCGAACCAGCGCAGGTTGCGCAGGTGGTCGGGATCGAGCGGGTCGACGGTGGTCACCACGAGCCGCCCGGTGGTCACCGTTCCCCACCGGTCGAGCACCACCGCGTCGACCCGGGCGGCGACCGCCCACGAGGACCGGGGCACCGACTCGATCCCGCGCCGGCGACCGGACCAGCCCGCGACGACGCGAGGAAACCCCAGCCCCAGGACGTACGCCGCGACAGCACCGGCCACGAGGACGAACATCTCCATGAGTGGCTCCGGGTCAGCCGGTCTGCTGCTGGTAGCGGTCGAAGTCGCTCTGGTCGCCGGCGACCCACAGCGGCACGCTCGCCTTGAGGAGCAGCAGGAGCTGGGTCACGAACTCGGGGTCGCGCAGGGACTCCCCGAAGAGCTCGTTGATCCGCTTCCAGCGGTAGCGGATGGTCTGCGGGTGCACGCCGAGGACCGCCGCGATCGCCGGCGCGCTCTCCCGGGTCTCGAGCCAGACCAGCAGGGTCTCGGTGAGGATCTCGCGGGAGTTGGCCGACTCGGCCAGCAGCGGTTCGAGCAGCTCCTGGGCGAGCTGGCGGCGCATCACCGGCTCGGCGTGCAGCCAGATCTCGGTGCGGTAGGCGAGGCAGTCGATGACCGGCTTGGCCGGGATCACCCGGGCGTTGACCAGCGCCAGGGCGCGGTTGGCCCAGCGCCAGGCGGCGGGTACGTCCTCGGGTGGCACCGGCCAGCAGATCGAGACCCGCGCCTTCGGCGCTGCCGCCCGGACCCGCTTGGTCACCGTCTCGGCGTCGTGAGGAGGGCACATCACCACCTGGGTCGGCTCGCGGCGACGGGTGAGGGCGGTGGCGGAGAGGGCGTCGGAGAGGATCCGCTCGCCATCACGCAGCTCGACCGCCATCACGGTCACCTTCTCCGGCAGCGCCCAGTCGCCCAGTGCTGCCTGCACCTCGATCTCGTCGGCGGAGGCCCCCGACAGCATCCGGTCGATCAGCCGCGCCCGGGCGACGTCGTTGTCCTGGTCGCGCGCCTCGGTGCCGGCCTCGAAGCCCTTGCCGACCTGCGAGGTCAGGTGCTCGACGTACGTCGTCATCATCTCGTTGAGCGCGTTGAGCGCCGCAGCGGAGAGCTCGTTCTCGACCGCCCGGCGGCGCAGCTCGTCCCAGAGCTCGGTGGTGGCCATGTGGATGCCCTGGTCGACGATGGCCCGGTCCTGGCCCAGCGCGGCGACCTTGAAGCCGACCTTGCGGAAGTGGTCGTCGATCGCGATGTAGGGCGCCGAACGTCCGAGACCCAGGTCGATGAAATGCGACATCGCGCCGTGCACGGCGGTGAAGATGAGCTCCTCGAAACCCTCGGTCTCGGCCGGCAGCCCCTCGCGCAGGTGGCCGGTGATCTTGCGCGCGATCGGCCGCACCTCGCCCTCGAGGCTCTTCAGCATCCACACGGCGGAACCAGGAAGTCCGGGGGACTGGTGGGTCTGCGTCATCTCGTGCTCCGTCGCACGTCAAACTCCTTCGTCCAACATGCCCGAGAAGGTATCGACCACCATGGCACGTCTTTGCCGAGCGTGCCCCCGAAATTCGGTACGCCCGTGCCGTTGAGCGGCCGAAAGGGCGAAGCCCGCCGGGTGGCCGTGTGGCCGCCCGGCGGACTGTGAACATGGTTCAGTCGCGGATCACTACGGGATGACCTGACCGTTGCTGAGTGCGAAGCTCAGGGTGTTGCCGTCCCCGGGGACCAGCAGGTTGATCAGCCAGGTGTTGAGGCCGCAGTTCTCGAAGTCGCCGATGTCGTACGTCCCGGCGACATTTCCACCGGAGAACAGCTGGAACCGCTCGTCGGCCGGAGTGGCCAGGTTGATCGCCACCGGGTCGATGGTGCGGCACTTCGATCCGGTGAAGGTCGGGAACCCGGCGATGTCGATGTTCGAGAGGCGGATGTCGTACGACGTGCTCGCCTGGACCACGTGGCCGCCGCCCTCGGGGTGCGGGGTCAGGGTCCCCGAGACCGGCGTCACCGGCTCGAAGGAGACGTCGGCGGTCACGGGGATGAATCCGGCGACCTTGAACGCCGAGCGGCTGCCGGGCAGCTCCATCGACCCGGTGAAGGCGCCGGTGCTCATGTCGACCGAGCTGATGAGCTGGGTCGGCCCGAGGGCGACAGTCGAGTCCGTGCTGGCGATGTGGGTGCTGCCCGAGGCGTCGTAGCCGAACGTCAGCGTCGCGGCCTGTGCGGAGGTGGCGCTCAGCATGATGAGCGCTGCGGTGGCGCCGATGGCCGCAACCGGACTCCATCGGCGAAGCGACGACCTGCGGAGGATGGTTCTCATGATGTGTCCTTTGGATGGTCGAGATGCTGGATATACGGGCGGAAGTGGCGCACCGGAGAGGGATGGTGCGCCACTTCCGATATGGGTGGTGAGGATCAGCCGGTGATGTCGATCGCGCCACCGCTGGTGGCGACCTCGAAGGTGCCGGAGAAGCTGGCGGGGTCGCCGTCGCTGATGAGGCCGCTGCAGGTGGACCCGCCGCCGGCGACCGAGATGGTAAGCGTGTCGCCGGTGCCCAGGCCGTCCTCGGCCACGACCAGATCCTGGTTCACCTCATCGAAGTGGCCATCGGCCACTCCGGAGACGGTGAAGGCGCACCCGGCCTCGTCGTTGGTCGCGTAGACGTAGGCGCCCACCTCGGAGATGTTGCCCTCGACCGCGCTGTCCGCGGCCGGCGGACCTGTCACCGTGGTGTCGGTGACGTTGAGCGCCCACTGGCCGACGTGCTCGACGGTCATGTCGAGTCCGAGGGGCCCGGTGCAGTCGGTCCAGGTGCTGTCCGCGATCGTGGCGACCTCGGCTCCCGACTGTCCGGGCCCTCCGTGCACGAGGCCGGTCGCGACGGACTGCTGGCAGTCCATCTCGACGTCGAGGAAAGCGCCGTGCGCGACGAAGTCGATCGGCGAGGCAGTTCCGGTGAACGAGTAGTCCGTGTCGGCGCTGCTGCCACCGACGAGCACGTCGTAGGGCGGCGCCGCCATGGCGGGGGCGGCGAAGGCGAGGCTGGAGAGCGCCGCGGTGGCGACGCCGAACTTCATGAGCTTCATTGATCCTCCTGAGATGGGTGCGGACCCGCTCATTGAGGCGTGGCGTACGGCCGCACGTCGACAGGAACCGGGAAGTTTTCGTCGTCGGCGGCCGGAATCTGTGGCTCAGCCACAATCGAGGCTCTATCGACCGCGGTTCCGCCGCGGCTGCGTCCCGACAGGGTGATCGGAGCTGTACGGGGAGCAGCGGCCGACGACGAAACTTGTCACGCACGTCACAAGTTCGTGGGTCCTGCTCGAGGTGGGTGCCTGGACCGGTTGCCGCCGGCGAGGTGCTGCGTGACAGTCATGCCATGACGAGACGATGGCGAGTCCGGCTGGCTCAGGCGGTCGCGCTCGGGGCGTTGATCGGTGTGGTGTCGGCCCTGCCCGGGCAGGGCGCCGACGGACCCCATCCGGGACACCCGCCGTTGCCTGCGACCGGGCCGGGGGAGGAGTGGATCGCGGCCGGGTGGTGGTCGGGTGCCACCCAGTCGGGAGCGTCCGACGTCTCGCGCCAGCGACAGTGGGTACGCACTGGTGACGTGCTGATGACGGCGGCCGCACCGCTGTGGGGCGAGAACCATCGCACCGCGCCTGCGAACCCGGCGACGGACTTCCCGGTGCTCGACGACCCGGAGACGTTCGCCCGTGACTGTCCTGACGCCTACAAGCAGTGTTTCGTCGCGGGATCGATGGTCAACCTGGTCTCGCCACCGGGCTCTGCCCACAACTACGGCACCTCGCCGGCGATCATCGTGCGCACCATCGCCTTCGGAGCGGTGCCGGTCGAGGCGACCATCCGGCTCGAGCAGGAGCGGACCGCCGACGGCAGTCCCGAGTCGATCATCTTGAGGAGCAGCGAGATCGTTCTCTTCCGCCCCGGGAGCAACGCGAGCGGAGTGAGCAAGTACTACGACTCGACTCTCGATCAGGGGCTCTACGTCCGGGTCGAGAACGTGGAGATCGACGGGCGTCGGGTGAGTTTCGTCGGTGACTGTCGGACGGCGGAGCCCGCCAGGCTCCGGGTCCGTGGGAAAGGCTTCCGTGGAGACGACCCGAACGTGGGTGACCCGCTGTGGACGTCGGGCCACTTCGCTGCCGGAGAGGGGGGTCTGCTCGAGGGGACCCTGGACGTCGGCGCCTTCGGCGGGTGCCGTACGACCACCGGGGACGACCTGGCGCCGCTTCTGACGGCAACGGTCTCCGGGCCCGGCAACTCTGTCGAGATCAACACGACCGGCCCCACGGGCTGCAAGCCCCTGAACATTCCCAGCGGCTCGACGGCCGCGCCCGGGACGACGATCGACCAGTGGCGAGAGGCCGGCTGCACGATTCCGCCCGCGCCTGAGGTGCCGGGCACCGACGAGTGACCTCGCCGTCCGGGGGAATTTGTAACGTGCGTCACAAATTCCCCGGGCGGTATCCGTCGGGAGCCCGAGCACCACTGGACGCGACCGCGCGGTGGGGGTGTTCTCGAGGTGGCGATGGCGCCGAGTAGGACGGGAGGCAGGAATGGTTCCGGGCAAGACGTTGCAGAACATGCCGAGTCGCGGCGAGACCCGACGGCTGAGGGCCAGGATCGGGCTCGACATGTGCTCGGCGGCCCGTGTGCCGCTGGACGACCGCGCAGCCATGACGGCGGCCCGCACGATCAGCAACCGGATCCAGCGGCAGGTCATGGCGTACGCGGGGCCGTCGGACGGGAGGCGCGGCCGGATCATCCGCGGCGCAGCCGATGCCGCGGTCGGTCAGTTTGTCGCGGTGGTCAATCATGAGCCCGTCGTACCCGGAAGGGTCGACGGGCTCTTTGCCGATCTGGGGTCCGGAGTGGCCGCCGAGGGGCAGCCGCTCGATGCGATGCACGCGGCCTTCGACGTCGCCACCCATGCTGCCCGACAGTTGCTCGCTGAGCTGGTCGAGGGAGGCAGCCGCGACGAGTCGGCAGCACGCCTGACCCATGCCCTGCTGGTCTACATGGACCTGCTGATGGAGGCTGTCGTCGCCGGCTACCGACGCGAGATCCGGCGACGTTCGTCCGATCCGCTTCATCTGCGCCGTCGTCTGGTGGATCTGGTCCTCGGCGGCGCCCAACCGGCGCAGGTGGAGTCGATCGCGCGCCGCGTCGGGTGGCCGCTGTCCGATCGAGTGGTGGTCCTCGGAACCGAGGTCGAGATCGTCGAGGGTGGTTCGCCACAGCTGCCGCCGGTCGCGCTCGCTCGGCTGGAGGGCACCAGGGCGACCGTGGTCGTGCCGGTGCACGCGGCGGCGGGCGTACTCGACGAGCTGAAACGCCTGACCCGCCGCAGCCCGGTCGCCTTCACCTGGCCGGTGGGGATCGCCGACGCTCCGTCGGCCCTGGCCTGGGTCGACCGCGCCCAGGAGCTGTACGCCGAGCAGTGCATCCCTTCCGGCGACGAGATCGACTGCTCGCGCTACCGGTTCGTGCTGCTGGCACGGTCGGATCTGCGACTGCTGCAGCATCTGCGAGAAGACCTCCTCCGGCCCCTCCGTGCCCTCCCGGAGCGACGTCGGGCCGTGCTCACCGAGACGCTTCGTACGTGGCTCGTGGCCCATGACGGTCAGAAGGAGGTCGCGGCCCGCCTGCGGGTGCATCCGAACACGCTCGACAACCGCATCAAGCGCCTCATCGACCTGTTCGGCCCGCGCCTGATCACCGATCCTGACTTCGGCGCGAGCGTCCTCCTCGCGGTCAGCGGTCACGGCCGGGAACCGAGCCAGCCCGCCGCCTGATCCGCCGGCCGGCCAAACCGTTTTGTCATGCGCGTGACAAAACACGGACCCCATTTGAAGGGTGGCTCGATTTTGGGTCCCGTGTGATCAGGGCCACACGTACTGTCCCGATCGTCGACGCACCCCACAACGGCAGAACAGGGAGGTCCCGCGATGGGCGGAACCGTGGAGGTCACCGGGCTCACCAAGAGCTTCGGGTCTCAGAACATCTGGAGCGACGTGACCCTCACGCTGCCTCAGGGAGAGATCACCGCGCTGCTCGGGCCCTCGGGCACCGGCAAGTCGGTGTTTCTGAAGTCGCTGATGGGGCTGCTGCGGCCGGAGGCCGGGGTCTGCCTGGTCGACGGGGTCGACATGGTCAAGGCGCGGGAGTCGCAGCGGCAGGAGCTGCGCAAGCGGTTCGGGGTGCTCTTCCAGGACGGTGCGCTCTTCGGCTCGATGAGCGTCTTCGACAACGTCGCCTTCCCGCTGCGGGCCCACACCAAGAAGCGCGAGTCGGAGATCCGCCAGATCACCAACGACAAGCTCGACCTGGTCGGGCTGCTCGGGCAGGAGCACAAGCTGCCCGGCGAGATCTCCGGCGGGATGCGCAAGCGCGCCGGCCTGGCCCGCTCGCTGGTCACCGAGCCCTCGATCATCCTGTGCGACGAGCCCGACTCGGGTCTCGACCCGGTGCGTACGGCCAACCTCGCCCAGCTGCTGGTCGACGTCAACGCGGCCACCGACGCGACGATGCTGGTGGTCACCCACAACATCGAGCTGGCACGTACGCTGCCGGACAACCTCGGCATGCTCTACCGCCGCCGGCTGGTGATGTACGGCCCGCGCGAGGAGTTCCTGCTCACCGACCACCCGGTCGTCTCCCAGTTCATGAGCGGCGACCCGATCGGGCCGATCGGGATGAGCGAGGAGACCGACCACGGTGTCAACGACGACTACGTCGAGGGCGAGGCCTACTACCCGTCCGGGGGAGTCGCGACCGTACGTGCCGGGGCCCGCGCCATCGAGGTGCTGCCGCGCCAGCTCGCCCCCGCCAACGGCGCCCCGCGGGCCGCGGTCGAGCGGCACACCGCGCGGGTCGCGAGCGGCGCCGCCACGCTCTACACCGCCGATGACGACGACGTTGACCGAGCCCCGCGAGCGAAGGTCAAGGACCCGGTCAGCCGGGGCCTGGACCAGGTAGGGGCGCTCTTCGCGCTGGGCCTGGACACCTTCCGGGCGGCGTTCCGCCGGCCGTTCGCGGCCCGCGAGCTGCTCGACCAGTTCTGGTTCGTCACCTCGGTCTCCTGGATCCCGGCGATGCTGGTCGCGATCCCGTTCGGAGCGGTGATCGCGCTGCAGCTCGGCACCCTGACGGTGCAGATCGGGGCGCAGTCGTTCACCGGCGCCGCCTCGGTGCTCGCCGTCGTGCAGCAGGCGGCTCCGATCGTGACCTCGCTGGTGATCGCGGGAGCCGGCGGAGCGGCGATCTGCGCCGACCTGGGGTCCCGGACGATCCGCGACGAGATCGACGCGATGCGGGTGATCGCGGTCGATCCGATCCAGGCGCTCGTCGTGCCACGAGTGCTCGCCTGCGTGCTCGCGGCGGTGCTGCTCAACGGGCTGGTCTCGGTGGTCGGTGTGCTCGGCGGCTACTTCTTCAACGTCATCATCCAGGGCGGTACGCCCGGGGCGTACCTCTCCTCGTTCACCGCGCTCGCCCAGCTCTCCGACCTGTGGGTGGGTGAGCTCAAGGCGGTGCTCTTCGGGCTCATCGCCGGCCTCGTCGCCGCGTTCCGGGGGCTCAACACCAAGCCCGGGCCGAAGGGGGTGGGGGAGGCGGTCAACCAGTCGGTCGTGGTCACCTTCCTGCTCCTCTTCTTCGTCAACTTCGTGATCACGACGCTCTATCTCGAGCTCGTTCCCGGGAAGGGGGCCTGACATGGCGACCACCGACGTGGTCAAGAAGCGGTCGCGGCTGGACCGCTCGCTTGACGGGCTGGTGCAGACCGGCCGCGACATCCGGTTCTACGGCAAGGTGCTGGTCGGCATCCCGACCGCGATCCGGCACTACCCCCGCGAGATCCTCCGGATCCTCTCCGAGGTCTCCTTCGGCACCGGTGCGCTCGCGGTCATCGGCGGCACCATCGGGGTGATGACGGGGATGAGCATCTTCGTCGGCACGGTCGTCGGCATGCAGGGGTACGCAGCGCTCGACCAGATCGGCACCTCGACGCTCAACGGGTTCATCTCCGCCTACTTCAACACCCGCGAGATCGCCCCGCTGGTGGCCGCGCTGGCCATGAGCGCGACCGTCGGCGCCGGGTTCACCGCCCAGCTCGGCGCGATGCGGATCAACGAGGAGATCGACGCAGTCAAGGTGATGGGGCTGGGCACGATCCCCTATCTGGTCTCCACCCGGGTGGTCGCCGGTTTCGTGGCGATCATCCCGCTCTACGTCGTCGGCCTGCTGACCTCCTACGCGGGATCGCGGCTCGTGACTGTCTACTTCCACGGGCAGTCGGCCGGGACGTACGACCACTACTTCCAGCTCTTCCTGCCGCCCATCGACATCCTGCTGTCGTTCGGGAAGGTGCTGATCTTCTCGATCCTGATCATCCTGATCCACTGCCGGCTGGGCTTCTACGCCAGTGGCGGGCCGTCCGGGGTCGGGATCGCGGTCGGGCGCTCGGTGCGGCGGACCATCGTGGTCGTCGCGCTGCTCGACCTCGCCCTCTCGATGGCGATGTGGGGCGCCACCACGACGGTGAGGATCGCGGGATGAGTCTCGGCAGAGTTCGTGATGCCTTCCTCGGCCTGTGCTACCTGGCCGTGGTCGCGGCGGTGGCGCTCGGCGCCTGGCTCGCCTACGACCAGACCTTCGTCGACCGCTCCGAGGTGACCCTGACGACCGGCACCCTGGGCAATGCGCTCCAGGAGGGCTCCGACGTCAAGCTCCGCGGGGTGCCGGTCGGCACCGTCCGCACCGTCTCGGCCCGCGAGGGTGGCGCCGAGCTGACCCTGGCGCTGGAGCCGGACGTACTCTCCGATCTCTCGGCCGACACCACCGCGAGGCTGCTGCCCAAGACCCTCTTCGGGGAGCGGTACGTGGCGCTGCAACCGGCCTCGGGGCCGGAGCTGTCGGCCGGCGACGTGATCGAGCAGGACCGCTCGGACGAGGCGGTCGAGCTGGAGCAGGTCCTCGACGAGCTGCTCCCGGTGCTCAAGGCGATCCAGCCCCACAAGCTCAACGCGACGCTGAGCGAGCTGGCCACGATGCTGCGTGACAACGGCGACGACATCGGCGAGGTCTTCTCGGCATGGGCGGACTACCTGAGGAAGCTCAACCCGCTGGTGCCGCAGATGGCCGACGACCTGGCCTCGCTCGGCCGGGTCGCGGGCCACTACGAGGAGGCCGCGCCGGACCTGCTGGACGCGCTGGACACCATGACGGTGACCGCCGAGACCCTCGTCGACCAGCAGCGACAGGTCGCCGACACGTTCCGCTCGGTGACCACGACGGCCGCCGACACCGACCGCTGGCTCGAGCGCAACCGGGAGACGATCGTGGTGCTCTCCGACACCTCGCGCGACGCGCTCCGCGCGGTCAGCCCGTACGCCTCCTCCTTCCCGTGCCTGTTCAGCGCCCTGCGCGACTACGCGCCGGTGATGGCCAAGAACCTCGGCAAGGGCACCGACGAGCCGGGGATCCACGCGCTGGTCAGCGTCTCCGACATCCGGCAGCCCTACCCCTCCGGCTACGTCCCGAAGCTGCGTACCGGCGGCCCCCGATGCCCGTACGTCACCGGCCAGACCGGCAGCCGGCCCGCCGTCACCGGGACGGCCGGCACCGCCGAGCGGATCGAGGCGCCGCCGACGGACCGGGTGCGCACCTTCGGTGCGACCAGGGGCCTGGGCGAGCAGAACTCCAAGGGCGAGAACCAGCTGATCGCCGAGGTGATGGCACCAGCGGAAGGCATGGCACCTGATGAGTATCCGACCTGGTCGAGCCTGCTGCTCGGCCCGACCCTGCGAGGCACGGAGGTGATCGTGCGATGAGGACCGGAAACGGCGGCTCGGTCGCGGTGACGCTCACCAAGTCAGTGGTCTTCGCGCTGGTCACGGTCCTGGCGATGGCGGCGCTGGCGACGACGATCTCCAACGGATCGACCTCGTCGGGGCGTACGTTCACGGCGCTCTTCACCGATGTGACCAGCCTCAACAAGGGCGACGACGTGCGGATGGCGGGGGTGAAGATCGGCACCGTCCAGTCCATCGGGCTGCATCAGAACGACACCGCCGAGGTCGTCTTCACCGCGGCCGAGTCCGCGCCGATGGTCGAGGGGACCCGGGCTGAGCTGCGGTTCCGCAACCTGATCGGGCAGCGCTACATCGCCCTGGAGCCGGGATCGCCGGGCGGTGATCCGCTGAAGCCCGGCTACACGTTCTCGCTCGACGAGACCCAGCCGGCGCTGGACCTGACGATGCTGTTCAACGGCTTCCAGCCGCTGTTCAAGTTCCTCGACCCCGAGGACGTCAACAACCTCAGCGCCCAGATCATCGCGGTCTTCCAGGGCGAGGGCGCGACGGTGGAGTCGCTGCTCTCCTCGACGGCCTCGCTGACCTCGACCCTCGCTGATCGCGACCAGGTGATCGGCGACCTGATCACCAACCTCAACTCGGTCCTCGAGGTGGTCAGCCAGCGCACCGGGATGCTCGACACGACCCTGGTGACCCTGCAGCGGCTGGTCTCCGGGCTGGCCGCCGACCGTAAGACGCTCGGCTCGACCATCGATGGGATGGGCGAGCTCTCCCAGAGCGTCACCGGGCTGCTGCAGGAGGGACGCGAGCCGCTGCGTGACTCGATCGACTCGCTCGGCGACGTCTCGGAGAACCTCGCCGAGAACGACGAGGCGCTGACGAAGTTCCTGACCACCATGCCGCAGAAGACCGACCAGATCGGCCGGATGGCCACCTATGGAGGGTGGCTCAACTTCTACATCTGCTCCATCGACGGGCGGATCCCGAAACCCGAGGGCTACTACGGCGACCTCGGCGTGGACTCGCCGGCAGGAAGGTGCCAATGATGGCCCGCTATCCGAAGTCGTTCGCCGAACGCAACAAGATCGTCATCGCCGTGGTCGGGATCCTGGCCATGACCGGCGTCTTCTTCGCCACCTTCTACGCCGAGGACCTCCCCGTCATCGGCGGGGGCGACACCTACGAGGCCTACTTCGCCGAGGCCGCCGGGATACGTCCCGGTGACGAGGCGAGGGTCGCCGGGGTGAAGGTCGGCGAGGTCTCCGAGCTCGAGCTCGACGGCGACAAGGTGCTGATCAGGTTCCGGGCCAAGGACGTCTCGCTCGGCTCGCAGACGACCGCGTCGATCAAGGTGAAGACGCTGCTGGGGCGCAAGTTCCTCGCCCTGGACCCGGGCGGCTCGGGCCGTCTCCGCGAGCCGATCCCGGTCTCGCGGACCACGACCCCCTACGACGTCAACGCCGCCTTCTCCGACCTCTCCACCACTGTCGGGGAGATCGACATGGCCCAGGTCGAGGAGTCGATGGACGCCCTCTCGGTGGTCTTCGAGGACACCCCCGAGGACGTACGCGGCATGGTCTCCGGCCTCACCCGGATCTCCCGCACGATCTCCTCGCGGGACCAGGAGCTGGCCGAGCTGATGAGGACGACGACCGAGGTCACCGGCACCCTCGCCGAACGCAACGACGAGATCGGGCTGCTGATCGATGACGGCGACAAGCTGCTCGAGGAGCTCGCCGCCCGACGGCAGGCGATCCACCAGATGCTCACCTACACCGACGACCTCGCCAAGCAGGTCACCGGACTGGTCGAGGACAACCAGAAGCGCCTCCAGCCGGCGTTGCAGAAGCTCGACCAGGTCTCCGAGATCCTGCAGCGCAACCAGGACCACCTCGACAAGGCGCTCTCCCAGATCGGCGCCTACTACCGGGTGATCGGCGCCTCGATGAGCAACGGGCCCTGGATCGACGTCTACGGCTGCGGCCTCTTCGACGAGAACAACGCGCCGGTGCTCGACAACGACGTCCAGCGCGACTGCAAGCCGGGAGGGAAGAGATGAGACGGATCCTCGCCGGGTTCCTCGTGGTCGCCGCCGTGGGCGCGGTCGGGTGGGGTGCTGCGTACGGGATCGAGGAGGGGCGGAAGGGCACGACGTTCTCCGCGCTCTTCGAGGCCTCCGTGGGTCTCTACCCCGGCTCCGACGTGCAGGTTCTCGGCGTTCCGGTCGGCGAGGTGACCTCGGTGACGCCAGCCGGCGAGCACGTGAAGGTCTCGATGACCCTCGACCCCGGCCAGAGCGCCGCGGCCGACACCTCGGCCGTGATCGTGGCGCCGACGCTGGTCTCGGACCGCTTCGTCCAGCTCACCGAGCCGTACGTCGACGGGCCCGAGCTCCGCGACGGCACCGTCATCGAGGAGACCGCGGTGCCGGTCGAGATCGACGATCTCTACGCCTCGTTGACCGAGGCCGGCGATCAGCTCGGTCCCAACGGCGCCAACAAGAACGGCGCGCTCTCCCGGTTCCTCGAGGTGCTGGCGGCCAACCTCGACGGCCAGGGCGCCGACATCAACCAGGTGATCCGGGAAGGCGCCGACGCGTCGGCGACCCTGGCCGACGTCGACCAGGACTTCTTCGCCACCGTCGAGAACCTCGACACCTTCAACAAGACCCTGCTCGAGCACGACGACGGGGTCGAGGACGCCAACCGCCGCTTCGCCCAGGTCACCGAGTATCTCGCCGAGGACCGCGACGACCTGGCCTCAGCGGTCGGCAACCTCGGCGAGGCGCTCGCGCTGCTCGAGTCCTTCATCAAGGACAACCGCGGCGAGATGCGCACCAGCGTCGAGAACCTGCAGGGCCCGACCCAGGTCCTCGTCGACCAGAACGAGTCGCTCGAGGAGGCGGTCGCCACGATCCCGCTGGTGCTGCAGAAGTACGTCAACGCCTACGACCCGGCGACCAACAGCCTCGTCGGCCGCACCAACCTGAACGAGCTGAGCGTCTGGTCCGGCGACGGGCTCACCGGCCAGACCTCCGAGGACGCGCCACCGGTCCTGCTGCCCGGTGTCGGAGAGGAGCAGTGATGTCGCGCCTGTCGAGACCCGTGTCGAGAATCGTGTCGAGACCGCTCGTCGCCGTGCTGGCCACGGCCACCCTGGCCCTCTCCGGCTGCGGCCTCGGTGCCGTCAGCGGCGGCGTCTACGAGGCCCCGCTGCCCGGTGGCGCCGACGTGGGGGAGGACCCGATCACGCTGAGCGCCGAGTTCGGCGACGTACTCGATCTGGTTCCTCAGTCCAGCGTCAAGGTCGACAACGTCGCGGTCGGCCGGGTCTCCAAGATCCGGCTGACCGAGGACGGCCGCAGCGCGCGGGTGTCGTTGGTGGTCAGGGACGACGTCTCGCTGCCGGCCGGCACCACCGCGCGACTGCAGCAGACCTCGCTGCTCGGGGAGAAGTACGTCGCGCTGATCCGCCCCGCCACGCCGGTCGCGGGTTCGCCCCTGGGTGATGGTGCGGTCCTCGGGAGAGGCGACACCGAGGCGGCCGCGCAGGTCGAGGAGGTGCTCGGAGCCCTGTCGATGGTGCTCAACAGCGGCGGGATCGCGCAGTTCCAGGAGATCTCCCGCGAGATGCAGAAGATCTCCGACGGGCGGCCGGAGGAGATCAAGGCCTTCCTGACGGAGATGGACCGGTTCGTAACGGTCCTCGACTCGCGCTCGGCCTCGATCACGTCCGCGATCGAGTCTCTCAACGAGCTCGCGGTCACGCTGGAGAAGGACAAGACCAAGATCTCGAACGCCCTCGAGGGGCTCTCGCCGGGCATGCAGGTGCTCGTCGACCAGCGCCCGCAGCTGGTCGCGATGCTGGAGGCCCTCGACAAGCTCTCCAAGGTCACCATCAGCACGCTGGACGAGGCCCAGGACGACATCGTGGCCGACCTCGAGCTGCTCGACCCGATCCTCGACCAGCTCGCCAAGGCCGGCTCCGACCTGCCCTACGCGCTCGAGATCCTCTTCACCTACCCGTTCCCCGACGAGGTGCTCAACGCGATCCGTGGCGACTACATGAACCTGTTCATGATCACGAACTTCCGTACTCCTGCCGGCTGCCAGTCCAAGGGCTGCGAATGGCTGCAGACGGCGGTCGAAGGCGGGTCCGGCGGCTCGGTCAGCTCCCAGTCCGGGTCGCCGGGCACACCGCCCGGACTGCTGCCGTCGACCAGCTCGCCGGTGCCGGGATCGTCCTCGCCGTCGATCCCGGGGGAGTCGATCCTGCCCTCCGATCCCGGCTCTTCCTCGTCCTCCTCGGATCCGTCGGAGTCCGGGTCGTCCTCACCCTCGTCCTCTCCGTCCGATCCCTCCGAGTCGCCCGCGGAGTCACCGACCGAATCGGGGTCGGCGACCTCCGAGACCTCGCCGGAAGGCGCGGCGAGCGACGCCGGCTCCGTGGAAGGGAGCGACTGATGCAACGGCTGACCGGAGGCGTACGCGTCAAGCTCGGGCTCTTCGTCGCCCTCGCGCTCGTGGGCACGAGCTATGTCGGGGCCCGCTACGTCGGCCTGGACCTGCTCGACGAGCCCTACCGCGTCGACGTCTCGCTGCCCGAGGGCGGCGGGCTCTTCGTCAACTCGGAGGTGACCTACCGCGGGGTGCCCGTGGGGGAGGTGACCTCCCTGGAGGCAGGCTCCGACGGCGTACGTGCCGTGCTGGAGATCGAGGGCGACGCGCCCGCCATCCCCGAGGACGTGACCGTGAAGGTCGCCAACCGCTCGGCCATCGGCGAGCAGTATCTGGACCTCCGCGGTGGCGCGGTGGGCTCCACCCGGCTCTCCGACGGCGACCGGCTGAGTGCGGGGGAGGAGGCGTTGCCGTACGACGCCTCCCAGGTCATCGAGACCGGCCGCGACTTCGTCGCCTCGGTGCCCGAGGAGGCGCTGGTGACGACGATCGACGAGTCCTACCTGCTGTCCCGGGGAGCCGGGTCCGACCTGCGGAAGCTGGTGGACACCTCGCTCTCGTTCCAGAAGGAGGCCGACCGCAACTTCCTCGTCTCGGCGAGCCTGATCCGCAACTCCGACCAGGTGCTCGCGACCCAGGAGGAGTCGGCGACCAGCATCAAGGCATGGAGCAACGACCTCGCGCTCTTCTCCGAGACCCTTGCCGACTCCGACAAGGACCTGCGCGACCTGATCGGGGCCGCGCCCGGCTCGACCGCCGAGATCTCGCTGCTGGTCAAGGAGGTCGGCCAGCCTCTCGGGATCCTGATGAGCAATCTGGTCACGCCCGCGACGCTCTTCGGGACGAACGCGGCCGCGCTCGAGTCGACCTTCGTGACCGTGCCGGAGGCGGTCAGCATCGGCTGGGCGATCAACACCTCCAACGGACCACGGCTGAGCCTGATGCCGTCGTTCTTCAACCCGCCGCCGTGCGTCGCGGGTTATCAGGGCACCGACCTGCGGGCCGGCACCGATCTGAGCAAGGGCAAGCCGTTCAACACCGCGGCCGGCTGCGATGCCGTGCCCGAGCCGAAAACCACGAAGACCGAGACAGCCGAGCCGGGGACGGTTAGCGTCCCCACCACGCTCGCCGGACTGATGGGGGAGCGATGAGCACGACAACGGAGAGACGAACGGAGGCCTCGGTGGTCGAGTTGGTCCCCGACCCGCCGTCGAGGCGCGATCGCGTGCTCACCTGGGCGCTGCCGCTGGTGGCGCTGTGCGTGCTGGTCGCGGGCGGGCTGACCTGGTGGCGCGCGAGCGGTCACGACCAGGAGATGGTCGACGAGGCCGCCGTGCGCGACCGGGTGCTGATCGTCGCGACCAGCCACATCGAGACCCTCAACTCCCTCGACTACCGCAAGGTGGACGAGGGGTTGAAGGGATGGGTCGCGGTCACCACCGGCACCCTGCACGACCAGCTGACCAGCGTCTCGGAGGAGGACCGCAAGGTCCTCGCGGAGCAGGAGAAGATCTCGACCGGCTCGGTGATGGAAGCCGCCGTGACCGAGCTCGACGACGACAGCGCGACCGTGATCGCTGCGGTCGAGATCACGGTCCGCGACGGGTCGACCTCCGGCGAGGACGCCGAGCCGACGGTCAAGCGCAACAGGTTCGCGGCCGATCTGGTCAAGGTCGGCGACGACTGGCTCCTGGAGAGCCTCGAGCAGGTAGCGGTGAACATGTCATGAGCACTTCCCTCGTACGCCGCTGGGCGCCCTTCCTCGCCGCGCTCGCCCTGATCCTGGGGCTGGGAGCGTTCTGGCAGGCCGACCGGGAGCGCAACACCGACCACGTCGGCAACCGCGCCGTCGTCGACGCCGAGGCCACCACCGAGGTGCAGTCGGCCGTCTCCACGGGCCTGCTGCAGGTCTTCTCCTACGACTTCTCCGACCCCGCGCCGACCGCCGCTGCGGCCGATGAGTTCCTCGCCGGCGACGCCCGCAAGGAGTACGACCTCCTCTTCAAGCAGCTCCAGGAGAAGGCCCCCGGTCAGAAGCTCGTGCTCAGCGCCGAGGTCCAGGTCGCCGCGGTCAAGTCCCTCGACGCCGACTCCGCTTCGCTCCTGGTCTTCCTCGACCAGGCGTCCCAGCGCTCCACCGACAAGGAGTCGTCCATCTCCGCCGCCCAGATCTCCGTCGAGGCGGCCAAGGTCGACGGCCAGTGGAAGGTCACCGGCCTGGACCTCTTCTGATGCCGAGTCGGCTCGTTATGACGAGCCGACTCGGCACGGATCTCGGTCAGGACGAGCCGACTCGGCGGGGAGGGGTCAGTCGCCGCCGCCTCCGCCGCCGCAGCTCGAGCCGCACGAGGAGCTGTTGCACGACGAGCTGTTGCAGGAGCTGTCGTGGTGGTGGCCACCGCTGTAGGTGGAGCCGCACGAGCTCGAGCTGCAGCTGCTGCCGCCGCGTCTGCGCGGTCCCCGGCGGCGGTTGCCGCTGCTGGACTTGACGGCGGCCTGGGTGATCGCGAGAACGATCAGACCGAGGATCACGATGACGATCAGGGGTTCCACGTGGGGCTCCGTTTCCAGGTGCGGCGGGTGAGATGCCAGATCTGCGAGCCGAGACCGACGGTGAGCACCCGGCGACCGGCGATCTCGGTGAGCGCCGAACGCCGCGTGCCCTCGTAGACCTCGTGCAGGCGGAGCCAGTCGGCTCCGATGGTGGTCAGGAAGCCGCGTACGTCATCGTGGGCGCAGCCCTGCTGCGCGTGCTGCGCGGCCCAGGCATGGAAGCGGGCGCGCCAGTCCGGGAGCAGGTCGAGCTCGGGGGCGGCGTGGTGTGCGGCCGAGGAGCGCTTGTGGTGCAGCACCCGGGTCGTCGCGGTCGTCCGGGCGGCGTCGAACCCCGGTGGCGTACGTCCCGCCAGCAGGTCGTCGAGGACCTCGCGCTGGCGCGCGGCGAGCTGCTCGCGTACCGAGCCTCGGGAGTCCACGAGAGGAGTGTGCCCGATCGGCTTGGGCGGCCGCTGCAATATAAAGATGTCAAAGTTGAGTGGAACAGACTCAACTTTGGTTGTGTTGAGATAGATGCGGGTGAGAGGCACTCGCGGCAGACTCAGGTGCGTCCCAGGAGGAGAGCAGACACAGATGAGCCAGTTTTCGGCAGACAAGTTCACCACCAAGGCCCGCGAGGCGATCGAGGCCGCGCAGCTTGCCGCCACGACGGCGGGCAACACCACGACCGAGCCGATCCACCTGCTGGCCGCACTGCTGCAGCAGGACGAGGGCACCGCGACGTCGATGGTCACCAAGTCCGGTGTGGATGCCGACGAGCTGTCGCGAGCGGTGGCCGCCGACCTCGCCGGGCTCCCGCGCGCCAGCGGTTCCACGGTGCAGCAGCCCGCTGCCTCGGGTGGGCTGACCCGTGTCCTGGCCGGCGCGATCACGCTGGCCACGTCCCTGAAGGACGACTACGCCGCCACCGAGCATCTGCTGATCTCGCTGGCCACCGTCGAGTCGTCGGCGCAGAAGGTGCTCAAGGGCGCCGGGCTCACCGAGAAGGGGCTGCGCGAGACGCTGAAGGTGGTCCGCGGCAACCGCCGGGTGACCTCGCAGGACGCGGAGGACTCCTACGAGGCGCTCGAGAAGTACTCCCAGGACCTCACCGAGGCCGCCGAGCGCGGCAAGCTCGACCCGGTCATCGGCCGTGACTCCGAGATCCGCCGCGTCATCCAGGTGCTCTCGCGGCGTACGAAGAACAACCCGGTCCTCATCGGCGAGCCCGGCGTCGGCAAGACGGCCGTCGTCGAAGGGCTCGCGCAGCGGATCATCGCCGGTGACGTACCCGACTCGCTGAAGGGTCGCCGCCTCCTGTCGCTCGACCTGGCGGCGATGGTCGCCGGGGCGCAGTACCGCGGCCAGTTCGAGGAGCGGCTCAAGGCCGTCCTGGAGGAGATCAAGGCCGCCGAGGGCCAGGTCATCACCTTCATCGACGAGCTGCACACCGTCGTCGGCGCGGGCGCCGGCGGCGACTCGGCGATGGACGCCAGCAACATGCTCAAGCCGATGCTCGCGCGCGGTGAGCTGCACATGATCGGTGCGACCACGCTCGACGAATACCGAGAGCGCATCGAGAAGGACCCGGCCCTGGAGCGTCGCTTCCAGCAGGTCTTCGTCGGCGAGCCGTCGGTCGAGGACACCGTGCAGATCCTGCGCGGCATCCAGGAGAAGTACGAGGCCCACCACGGTGTCCGCATCACCGATGCCGCTCTGGTGGCCGCCGCGACCCTGTCCGACCGCTACATCACCGGGCGGCAGCTGCCCGACAAGGCGATCGACCTCATCGACGAGGCGGCCTCCCGGCTGCGGATGGAGATCGAGTCGTCTCCCGAGGAGATCGACCAGCTCCGGCGCGCAGTCGACCGGCTGAAGATGGAGGAGTTCGCGCTCTCCAAGGAGTCCGACGACGCCTCGCTCGAGCGCCACGCGGCGCTGCGCAAGGAGCTCGCCGACAAGGAGGAGGAGCTGCGCGGGCTGGAGGCACGCTGGGAGCAGGAGAAGGCTTCGCTCGAGGGCGAAGGTGCCCTGCGCAAGCAGCTCGACGCGCTGCGCAGCGAGGCCGAGCGGCTCCAGCGCGAGGGTTCGCTGGGCGAGGCCTCGGAGATCCTCTACGGTCGCATCCCGGAGCTCGAGCGGCAGATCGCCGAGGCCGCCGAGGCCGAGGACGAGGTCACCGACCGGCTGGTCGGTGAGGAGGTCGCTGCCCAGCAGATCGCCGAGGTCGTCGAGGCCTGGACCGGCATCCCGACCGGCAAGATGCTCCAGGGCGAGCAGGCCAAGCTGCTCGAGATGGAGACCGAGATCGGTCGCCGGCTGATCGGGCAGAAGTCCGCCGTCACCGCCGTCGCCGACGCGGTGCGCCGCTCGCGCGCCGGGATCGCCGACCCCAACCGCCCCACCGGCACGTTCCTCTTCCTGGGCCCGACCGGCACCGGTAAGACCGAGCTCGCGAAGTCGCTGGCCGACTTCCTCTTCGACGACGAGCGCGCGATCGTACGCATCGACATGTCCGAATACTCCGAGAAGCACTCGGTCGCCCGGCTGGTCGGTGCTCCTCCGGGCTACGTCGGCTACGACGAGGGTGGTCAGCTGACCGAGGCGGTACGCCGCCGCCCCTACTCGGTGGTGCTGCTCGACGAGGTCGAGAAGGCTCACCCCGAGGTCTTCGACATCCTGCTGCAGGTGCTCGACGACGGGCGGCTGACCGACGGTCAGGGTCGCACGGTCGACTTCCGCAACACGCTCCTCATCCTCACCTCCAACCTCGGTTCGGCCTTCCTGGTCGACCCGGTCATGGATGAGCACGAGAAGCACGAGTCGGTCATGGCCGTGGTCCGGGCGTCGTTCAAGCCCGAGTTCCTCAACCGCCTCGACGAGGTCGTCATGTTCGACGCCCTCACGCTGGCCGACCTCACCAAGATCGTCGACATCCAGCTCGGCCTGCTCGAGAAGCGCCTCGCCGCCCGCCGCATCTCGATCTCCGTCACCCCGGAGGCTCGGGAGTGGCTGGCCGAGACCGGCTACGACCCGGCGTACGGCGCCCGGCCCCTCCGCCGCCTCATCCAGTCCGCCATCGGCGACCCCCTCGCCCGAAAGCTCATCGGCGGCGAGGTCTCCGACGGTGGCCAGGTCACCGTCGACCGCGACGGCGACGGCCTCACCCTGAACACCTGAGCCGAGGCGCCACGTAGGTCGGCCGAGGGGGGCCACCCGGGGGGGGGGGGGGGGGGGGGGGGGGGCCGCCGCCCCCCCCCCCCCCCCCCCCCCCCCCCCCACGGCGGCCCCCCCCCCCCCCCCGCCCCCCCCCCCGGGGGCCCCCCCCCCGGGGGGCGCCCCCC